>NZ_ASPS01000028.1:0-124318 GCF_000517865.1 Paenibacillus sp. FSL R7-269 | reverse complement strand
TTATCGCCGCCGCCATTATCGCCGCCGCCGTTATCGCCGCCGCCGTTATTGCCGCCGCCGTTATTGCCGCCGCCGTTATTGCCGCCGCCATTATCGCCGCCGCCGTTATCGCCGCCGCCGTTATCGCCGCCGCCGCTTACCTCCATCGTGTGGCGGGCATACAGATCGAACCGGTCAAATGCCGGTGTGTACTGGCGCGGGACCGCAGTGTATGGCGTGAAGCCTTGTGCGCCGCTTCCGCCATAAGGGTTGGAGCCGCCGTTGTACGTATTGTTGTTCGAGAAGCGGATCGTGTTGACGCCTGCCTTCAGCTCCACATCCAGTGTCTGTGTGGCGAACTGCTGCCAGGAGATGGTGTTCTTGAAGTAGACCGTCTGCGGTTCGCCGCCGTTGACGCTTACTTGCACATAGCGTTCAACGACATCATTGTTGTAAGCATGGGTTCCCGCACTTTCACCGTTAGCATAAGTGACCACCAGCTTGTAGGTGCCTGCCTTAGGCACGTTAATGTCCCCAAGCTGCAGATAACGCTCTGCTCCGTCGTAGGAGGTGATGCCGTTCACATATTTGCCGCCGGAGGCGTATTTGGCGAACGCATCCTCCCGGATGAGCGGCAGCTCGGAACCGGCTGGTGTTCCAACCACTGTTGCCGCCTCAGCCTCCACAGAATATAGAGCAGTCTTACTTACAAAGGCTGCATTAATGTAATCCAGACTAAGCGCCGCGCTGGAGCGCACGTCGATCAGGTTAATACCTTTCCTTAGGAAGACTGGAGCTTTGGCATCCTGCCATTGCCCGTTCGTATTCACAACAGGAAGATCAACCAGAGGCTTACGGTCATGGGCAAGCTGCAGCTTCCCGCTGTCCGCAGAGGCGTAACGTGCCGTCAGCTCATACATCCCGTCTTCCAGCACGCTGACAACGAACCGGGTGTTGGCCTCCTGGCTGCCGCCGTAGCCGCTCACATATCCGGCCCCCTCGAAGCCTTCCTGGCTAACGGCCCGGGACAAGCCCTGCTCTGAATCATATTCGGCGAATTCCGCCTGCACACGATAATTCGGAAGTGCGCCAGGCAGCCCGTTATACGTCAGCTCGATGGCATCCAGAGTGGATTCGCCCTGGCCCGCTTCTCCCGTATCCGGGTTGGTTCTGCTGATGCCGATGGAATGAGTGCCTTGCGTCAAATCGGCGAATATCGTATTGCCGCCAAGCAGCTGCATGTTGTAATCTGCACGCAGAACTACTTTGGTGGCCGGCAGACCGTCAATCTTGACGAACCATTCCGAATTGATCCGCTGATTGGCATCACCCGTATTCGATTGATTGCGCAGCGAAGCGGTTGCGCCGCTGCCGCCAATCAGATCCAGGCGGTAATTTCCGTCTGCCGGTATGGTCACCTCTGTCCATTTCACGAGGCTGTCCGCAGCCTTGATGCCTGACACATACTGGCCGTTCGAGGCGGAGCGTCCAGTGCTTTTACGCGGATAGTGATCCGTTGTGGCTACATTGGTCTGCACCTGCGCATTCTCCGCCTCGAAGCGCCTTACGAAGGTCTCCTGCGGAGCATGAGTGACGGCCGGAGTGATGACTGCATAATAGGCTGAGGTGTAATCATTCAGGCTTACATCCAGCGTGACCGAACCATTCTTGACCGGAACATTGCGGTCCAGAATCTGTGTAGGCTCCACCAGGAAGCCGGTCAGGCCGGTATAGCCCGCATAGAATACAGTGACATGCACCTCTTCAGCTCCTGCCAGGAAGGAAGGGCTGTTCCCGTTACCGGTGACGTTGTTGAACACGATTTGACCGTCTCCTTGGGTCCCGCCGAAGGCGATACTGACCTGCTGCTTCTGGTCTTGAATCGAAGTTAACCCGTACAGGCCGGGGCCGAAGGCGTCATTCTCAGCTCTGGCGTTGATCACATTGACCTTGGCCATATCGCCGCCCATCATGTCGGCATACCATTTGTAGAGCCACCATGCCCCGTTCGGCTCGTTCTGCCCGGCGAGTAGGGACCCGTAGGAGTTGGCAGTATTCCAATACGGCAGCATGCTGTTCATTTTCAGCTCATCGTAACGTGCGATGTAATGGACAAGCGAGCCGCCCACAGCGATCTCTGAAGTGGCTGCATATTCATTGATATCGACTTTGAGCGGGAAGGGAAGAGGGCGGTCCGGGTACAGCTCTTTATAGCGCTGTAAGGACTTCGCTTCCACGGCCCGGAAGGTTGTGACGTTCGAGGCCGCCTGATTGAAAGCTTTGTCCCACAGCATATGCCAGCTGATAATATCGGGCAGGCAATCATTCTCCACACAGAAGGGAATGAAATCCTCGAATACTTTAGCCCCGTACTGGGTCAGATTCACGCCGGAAATCACGGCCCCGGGATCGATTTCTTTGATCTTCTTGACTACGGCAAGCCAGTCGGCATTGAACACGGCTCTGGAGGTTCTCCCCGTCTGGCTGTCTGACAGCAGCTGGGGATAACGGGTGTTGTTCTGCTCAGGCTCATTGAACGGAATATAGATGAATTTCGCATCCGCATCCCGTCCCGGATTCGCCGCCTCCCATTGATCCTTGTAGGCCTTGACTGCCGTTGTGATCGGAATGACCGCTTCCTGGATATATTCCTCTGCCGTTCTGGACGGATAATACCAGTGCTGGTAATAATCCTGCATGACGATATTTACGGCTTCCCCGCCAGCCTCGAAGAAATAATCCGACACTCTGAGCGCATCGCCGGTAGGATGCTGGATGCCGTTGGGCGGCTTCTGGGAGATATGTGAGGGCTTGATCGGAATCAGCGTATTGATATCCGGCACGTTAGGCTCACTGATGGCATAGAGCGCACCGGAGGCCCCGTGGTATACAGGTCCGAGCGAGCGGTCGGCGAGATCGACCGTTATTTTGGCCGGATTGGTTACCACAACCTCTTCATGCTTGGTTGATGTATATAACGCGCTGACCTGGCTGGCCGTGAGCTGGACATTGTAGATTCTCAGGTCGTCGAATTTCCCCTTGATATCTCCATCCGAAGTATAGAGCGATCTGCCGAACGCATTGAACTTCAGGGCGTCCAGATAGTCGCGCGAGAAAAAGTGCTGCAATACCGAAACCATCGTCGCACCTGATGAGCTTTTGCTCTGATCCAGACCCTTGATGCCGACCGGGATACCGTTCAGATAGACCTCATAAGCCCCGCTGCTGGTCAGGGTGACGGTCACCTGCTGCCACTTGCCTTTGGCCGGGTTGCGGTTCCAGACGATATCGCCTTTGTAACTGGCAATCTGGCTTGGATTCGTGCCGGTATAGATCCGGTTGCTGAACGTGCCGTCCCCGGCGATGATAATGAACTCGGAGTCCTGCCAGCCGCTTACTCCGGCATTCGTCAGCCCCTTCTCGGCAATTGTGGAGGACAGCAGACGGTTATAGGCGTTAGCCGAAGAGTCGATGTTAGCCCAAAAGGAGATGGACAGCTCATCCTTGATTCCGCTGTAGAGCTGATCTGGCAGCTTCAGCCAAGCGGTTCCGTTGGCGCCGCCGGGCAAGGAGAGGACGTCTCCGCGCTGGTCGTCGTAGACAATGGCAGCTACTCCCTTCAGCTCGGCGCGTTCGGCGGCCGCATTGGGGTAGACGCTGTTCACCACCGTGGTGCGGTCAAGCACCTGCCCGGAGCGGAAGCTCCACTGGAACAGCGGGGCCGCTTCAGAAGCGGTCTTCATCTGGACTTGCTCCGGCACAGTCTCCTGAACAGGAGCAGCCTCAGGCAGTGCAGCTGCCTCCGGCTCCGCCGGGGAAGCGGGCACTTCATCGGAATCAGGTGCCGTAACCGGATCAGTCACTAACTCCGAATCAGTCACCCATACAGAATCCGCTACTGGAACCGGGTCTGCGGTCGAAACTGTGGAAGCGCTTGCTAAACTGGAGGGCAGGAGAGTCAGAATTGCCAGTATAGATATCAGTGAACGCTTAAGATATAGCCTCAATAGATACTCACCTCTTTTGTTTTTTTAGGATACCTTTACCTAATGTCCTTATGTGCTTCCGGTGATGATCGTCTGTACGGCTTGCCGGTAGTGATCTCTAGCACATGCAACAATTCTCTATACCTTCGCTCCGCTATCTCCGCATAGGCACCGCAACCTCCCTGTCATTGCTGCTTCGCTTCACCGAGAATGTTAAGGGAATGACCCATACTATAAAATCAAGCTTTTTTACTGTTTTTGTTCCTTTCTTTACGTGTCTGGGTTACCGCCTGGAGCGGGCAGCCGGGGAAGCAGAAGTGGAAACTGCAGAATTCTTCCAGACCTTCCTCCGTAATCCCCCACATGTAAAAAAGGGAACGAAAAGAGTAAAAAAAAGACATGCAGAGCAGGGTGGCGGGAAAGCAGCCGGGAGTCTATCATTAAAGGTATTCCACTAACTCTGCCGCTGGAGGTTATGACTTGAAAGTACCCTTCACCTTGAAGCCCAGCCGCCGTTTTGTGAGCGTGAAGAACAAGATGTTGTTCTTTTTTCTGCTGGCCATTCTGATTCCGGTTGTGATTCTGTTCGTGAACTCCTATATCTCCTCCCAACAGATGCTTGAACGTAAATATACGGACCTGCTGGCCGATGTGACGAGACAGTCGAATATCCGCATTGAGGAATTCCTGGAGGACACGAAGCAGATCTCCCTCATCGCCAGCTACGGGATTAACAGCTACATCTCTGCTGTATCCCAGGAGAACTATCCGGTGCAGAATTTCTTGCACGACAGCTCTGTGACGAACGAACTTCAGGCCACACAGCTGCTGATGAATTACATCACGATGAAGGACCGCGCCATCTCTATCTATGTCTATAATCTGGTGAATGGCAGCGACCTCTATGTGGCCCCGAACAAGCCTGTCGATTATACCTATACCCCCCGTGCGGAGGACTGGTTCACCGAATTCCTGCGTTCCGACGATATTACGCGCGATTTGCCGACCCGGCTGGACCGGCAGACCAAGGCGGACAACAACTGGACGATCTACAATCTGCGTAAAATCTTCGATATGGAGAACGGCAAGCTGCTAGGCGTTATGGCGGTAAGTGTAGACATAGATTTCATCAACCGGCTGAACAAGCGGATGGAGGCAGGCAACCGTTCGGCCTTCACTGTTACCGATGACAGCGGCATGATTATATTCAATAACAATTATAACCTGATCGGCAAGCCGTTCAGGACACTCTTCCCGGTTCGTGAGGAAGAACTCGCCGCAGGTTCAGGCAGGCAGATTGTCCGCGTAGCCGGGAAGAACTATATTCTCATCCAATCGCCGTTCGAGGAACATAAATGGAAGACTTTTATGTACATGCCGGTGGAAGAGCTGGCGGTCGAAGGCGACATCCTGAAGCAGAACCTGTGGACGATTGCCGTTGTGCTACTCCTGTTCGCCCTGGCCAGCTCAGTGTACATGTCGAATCTGATCACCCGCCCGATCAAGCAGCTGATCCGCAATATGACGCTGGTGGAGCAAGGGAAATTCGATAATCTGCCGGCGGTCCGCTCGAATGATGAGATCGGTGTCATGGCCAGCCGCTTCGAGCAAATGTCCGCTGAACTCAAACAGCTGGTGGAGCGGATCTATGTGGAGCAGGGGCAGAAGGTCGAGGCCGAGATCCGGGCCTTGCAGGCGCAGATCAGCCCCCATTTCCTGTACAATACATTGAATTCGGTCAAGTGGATCGCCACCATGCAGCAGTCGGACAAAATTGTAGAGATGACCGGGGCGCTGATCTCCATGCTCCGCTATACCGCCAAAACGGACAACCGGCTGGTGCCGATCCGTGAGGAACTGGAGCACATCCTCCATTATATCGTCATTCAGAAGGTGCGTTATTTCAACCGGATTGAATTCCACTCTGAAGTGGAGGGGACGCTTGCGGAGCAGGAGATCCCGAAGCTGAGCATTCAGCCGCTGGTCGAGAATGCAATCTTCCACGGAATTGCCGACCAGGAGGACGGGCTGCTGTCCATCGAGGTCCGGCGTGCCGGGAATACTGAACTTACCATTACGGTAAAAGACAACGGCGCAGGCATGAGCGCTGAGGCATCAGCGAAGCTGCGCAGCAGGCTGGGCGGCGCAGAGGACAGCGGCGGCATCGGCGTGATCAATGTGCATCAGAGGGTACGCCGGTTATACGGCGATCCGTATGGGGTTTCGTTCGAGAGCAGCCCGGGACTGGGTGCGGTATTCGTAATCACCATTCCCATTCGGGACAGGAAGGAGGGCTATTGAGTATGCTGGGTGTGATTATCGTGGATGACGAGCTGCTGATGCGTATCGGTCTGAAGTCGATCATCCAATGGGAAGATGAAGGCTTCACGATTCTGGGGGAGGCCGCTAACGGGCGCGAAGCACTGGAGCTGGCCGGGACGCACCGGCCGGATCTGATTATTACGGATATCAAAATGCCGGTGATGGACGGCCTGGAGCTGATCCGGGAGGCCCGGCGGCTGGACATCAGCGGGCAATTCGTCATCCTTAGCTGTCTGGAGGAATTCCAGTATGCCCAGGAGGCGCTCCGGCTTGGGGCGGCGGACTATCTGATCAAGAGCGATATGAAGCCGCAGCAGCTGGTGCATGTGCTGGAGACGGTCAAGAAGCGGGCCGTCCGCCTCTCCGCGGGCAGCTCCGCCGGAATGCCGCCCGGCTCCTACAAGGAGAGCATCGAGCATTTGAAGGAGACGCTGTTCAAGGAAGTGCTGAGCGGCTTCAAGGGAGCCGATGAGGTGCTCGCCCGGCGGGAAGCATTGCACATCCGGCTGCCTGACGGGCCGATGGTGCTGATGAAGCTGCGGATCAACCGGTTCGACCAGCTGCGGCGCAAGTATGTGGAGCAGGACGAGAAGCTGCTGCGCTATTCGGTGGCGAATATTCTGGAAGAGATCCTGCCCCGCAAGCGGGCGAAGGAGATCATCGTTATGAATTCCGCGGAATATGTGCTGCTGCTTGATCTCGGAGAGGAAGGGCGGATTGTCCGCGCGGAGATCGAGCGCGCCGCCGCCAAGATCCAGGCGGCGATGAAGGATTTCCTGAAGCTGACCCTGTCGATCGGCGTCAGCGCTCCGGCCTCCGGCTTCGACAGGCTGAAGCGCGCATACAAGGAGGCCGACATGGCCCTGGATGCACTGTTCCTGGAGAATGGCAGCGGCCTGTGCTTCTACGATCAGGCCCGCAGCAGGCAGAGAAGCGGAGAACGGATGACCATCGACAAGTCTGCCCTGCGCAGATTCAGGCAGGATACTGAGAGCGGCAGCGGGGAGGCGATAGCCTTCCTGAACCGCTTGAAGGAGTCCTTGCTGGAGGAAGGCTGCACGAAGCAGGCGGCGCGCTTAGTCTATATCAGGATGCTGGCAGTGATTCAGTCCTGCTTCCCGGCGCTGCCTGAGCCGAACGAAGCCGGGCTGACCCTGTATGAGAGCATCCTCGGGGAGGAGAGTCTGGAGGGGCTGCACGGACTCATTACCGGTTATCTGGAGCAGTGCAGAGCGCAGATGTCGCAGGGTCATTCCTCCCGGAGCTATGCGGAGCAGGCGAGTGAGCTGATGATGCAGCTCTACGCAGAGGATATCTCGCTGCAGTCGGTGGCGGAACAGATTAACGTGAATGCCTCCTATCTCAGCCGGGTGTTCAAGCAGGAGACGGGCGAGAATTTCGTCAGCTTCCTGACCCGGCTGCGCATGGAGAAGGCCAAGAGCATGCTCAGGGACAGGAACATCAAGGTCTATGAGGTTGCCGAGCGTGTGGGCTATCCGAACACCGCATATTTCAGCAAGCTGTTCAAGAAGCTGAACGGCATGAGTCCGGAGGAGTACCGGGGCTAGATAGATTGAACTAAAAATTTAAGTTAAAGGAAAAGTGGCGGAGGGGAATTTTGGAACTGTAGGAGCGGTAGCGACCGCCTTTGTCTGCGGATTTCAACCGTTAAAAACGGTATAAAATCAAGAAATCTGCAGAAGGGCAGCGGCCGGAAGTCCAAAACTTCTCTGGAGTCACGGCTAATCCTAAAACCTAAAAAATCATTAGTTCAATTTATATAGTGGCAATTGTCAAAAAAAGAACAGAGTCTGTAAAAGAAGTGCATCCGCTGCGGGTGCACTTTTTGCCGCTTCCGGGGATTGGTCAAAAAAGGGAATGTTTCCGTAAAAAACAGCCATTCCGGGAGCGGCGGGGTTCGCCTACTATTGGAGATGCAGCAGATGCAGCATATCCTAAATGGAAGTTGGGGGTAATTCTAGTGAAGAAAAAAAGCTTAGCAGCCGTATTGTCCATCAGCTTAGCAGCGTTCGCCTTGTCGGCCTGCGGGAACGGCAACAACAGCAGCAGCAACAGCAGCAGCAACAGCAGCAATAGCACCGCTGCACCATCGCCAACCACGGCAACTGAACCGGCGGCTGCCCAGCCGGCAAGCGGAGAGAAGGCCCAGCTGACCTATGCAATCTGGGATTCCAATCAGGAGAAGGGCCTGCGGACCATCGCCGATGAATTCGAGGCCAAGAACCCGGACATTAAGGTCAACATCGAAGTGACGGGGTGGTCCGATTACTGGACGATGCTGGAGGCCGGGGCTACTGGAGGCTCGCTGCCGGATGTCTTCTGGATGCACTCGAACGAGATTTACCGCTATGCCAGCAACGGCATGCTGCTTGATCTTACGGACCGCATCAGCAAGAGTGCCGATGTGAAGCTCGAGAATTATCCAGAAGGCCTGAACCAGATTTACAATCTGAACGGCAAGCAGTACGCGGTACCGAAGGATTTTGACACGATCGGGCTGTGGTATAACAAGACGCTGTTCGATCAGGCAGGCATTCAGCACCCGGATGAGAATTGGACCTGGGATGATCTGAAGCAGGCCGCCAAGACGCTTACGAAGGACGGGGTCTACGGCTTCCTTGCCCCGCTGCATAATCAGGAGGGGTATTACAACTTCGTCTATCAGAACGGCGGAACCATTATTACAGCGGACAAAAAATCAGGCTACGATGATCCCAAGACCATTGAAGCGCTTGATTTCTATATCGGCCTGGTACGTGAAGGATTGTCACCTGAGGTCTACGGCGATGCCGAGCGTGCCGATCTGCTGAAGAACGGTAAGGCGGCCATGGGTCTGTTCGGCTCCTGGAACCTGAGCGGCTTCACGGAGAATGAGTATATGGCGAAGAATTTCGATGTGGCGGTGCTGCCGAAGAAGGAGAAGCAGGCCTCGATCTATAACGGCCTCGGCAATGCCATTGATGCCAAGACCAAGCATCCTGAAGAAGCTTGGAAGTTCGTTGAATACCTGAGCTCCAAGGCAGGGCAGGAGCGGCAGGCAGAGCTTGGCGTAGCGATCTCCGCATACACAGGCGCAGCCGACAAGTGGGTGGATTCCAACAAGACCTTCAACATCAAAGCCTTCGTGGATATGGTCAGCTATGGCGTGATCCGTCCATATTCCAATACAACGGCGGTCTGGGAAGACAAGGCGTACGAAGCACTCAAGCCTGCATTCTCCGGCAAGGTGCCGGTAGAGGAAGCCGCGAAGAATGCGGCTAAGGTGATGAATGAGAGCTTAGCGGAAGAGAAATAAGCTTGAGACATAGGATCGCGGCGACCTGAGGGTGGCCGCGGGTTTGACTGGAAATATAACGATGCGTCCCCTACAAGGACTGCAAATCCTTTTCTGCTTGAGAGGTGAGTCCATGAATCAACCCGTGAAAAGAAGAATAGGAGCTGCTACCCGGAACGAATGGTACTGGGGCTGGCTGCTGATCGCACCCACCATGCTTGGTCTGCTGGTGCTGAATTTTATTCCGATTATCCAGACCGCGTACCTGAGCTTCTTCAAGAGCGGGGATTTCGGCAAAGGCAACATCTACATCGGGTGGGACAATTACAACAAGCTGATTCATGATCCGCAGGTGTGGCATGCTGTAGGCAATACCCTGCTGTATACCCTGCTGGTCGTGCCTGCTAGTGTGGCTATCGCTATGCTGGTGGCCGTGCTGCTGAACGGCAAGCTGGCCGGCCGCTCGCTGTACCGTACGATCTACTTCATTCCGATGGTCGCTGCGCCCGCAGCGGTCACCATGGTCTGGCGGTGGATGTACAACCAGCATTATGGTCTGATGAATTATGGACTGTCCAGAGTGGGCCTTCCGGCTGTCAATTGGACGACTGATCCGCGTTTTGCGCTGATGTCCATCGCCATTATCGGCATCTGGAGCGTGATCGGCTACAATATGGTGCTGCTGCTCGCCGGTCTGCAGGAGATCCCGAAGGACTTTTATGAAGCGTCTGATATTGACGGGGCCAGCAGAGTGCGGCAATTCTTCATGATTACCCTGCCGCTGGTCTCGCCAACCCTATTCTTCGTGGTGGTGACCTCGGTCATTCAGGCGATGCAGGTCTTCGATGTGATCTACATGATGATCGATGTGACCAACCCGGCTTATGATCATACCGTATCGCTGGTGTATCTGTTCTATAATAATTCGTTCAAATACTCGAACAAGGGCTATGGCTCGGCGGTTGTACTGGTGCTGCTCACACTGATTATGATCATTACGTTCTTTCAGATGCGCGCGCAGAAAAAATGGGTCAACTACATGTAGGAGGGTACAACATGGATAATCCGAAGCGTTATAACCGTATTCTGTCCCACACTGTGCTCCTCCTGGGAGCGGCCGCAATGATTCTGCCCTTCGCCTGGATGCTGCTCACCTCATTCAAGACAGCGACGGAATCGACCTCCATGAATCCTTTCGTATTCATTCCAAGGACCTGGAGATGGGAGAATTACATAGAGGTGTGGCGGCAGAACAACTTTTTGATGCTGTACTGGAATACGTTTGCGATGATGGCTCTGCGGGTGCTGTGCGCGGTGATGTTCAGCGCGATGGCAGCGTATGCTTTTGCCAGACTAAGATTTCCGGGGCGTGACTTCTGCTTCAGTCTGGTGCTGTTCCAGATGATGGTGCCGACCCAGATCTTCATCATTCCGCAATATCTGATGGTGGATGCGCTGGGGATGCGCAATACGATCTTCGCTCTGCTGTTCCCCGGGCTGGTCAGCGCCTTCGGCACGTTCCTGCTGCGGCAGTTCTTCATGGGGCTGCCGAAGGAGCTGGAGGAGGCGGCGAAGATCGACGGCTGCAATATCGGCCAGACCTTCGCCAGAATCATGCTCCCGCTGGTCCGCTCCGGGCTGGTTGCGCTGGGCATCTTCACTGCGCTCTTCTCTTTCAAAGATCTGATGTGGCCAATGATCGTCAACACCAGCTCGGATGCAGCGACTCTCTCTTCGGCTCTGGCGAAGATTCAGAGCGCCTTTGCCGTAGACTATCCGGAGCTGATGGCGGCTTCCGTGCTGGCGATTTGGCCAATGCTGCTCATCTACATCTTGTTCCAGCGGCAATTTATCGAAGGCATTGCCACCTCAGGCGGCAAGCTCTGATGACCCGTTGACGGGAAGCAGCGGTATCCGTCAGAATAGAGGGAGAACGGCTGAAGGAGGGAGGGAAGCCCATGATGGCAAGAAGAATCGGAAGACTGTGCGCCGCTGCAATGCTGCTCTTCGCGCTGGCTGGCTGTGATGCACAGGAGCGCACGGACGCCTCCCTTCTGTCCAGCCAGCTGCCCGGTGAAGATGAACCTGTCACCCTCCGCTACTCCAGCTATCTGCTGGATACGGCCCAGGCGGGCAAGGTGTATTTCGATGCGATTGCCGAATTCGAACGGCTGCATCCCGGGATTAAGATTGAAGCCGACTTCATTCAGAACAACAATTACACAGCCGGAATCAAGATCAGGCTGTTGGGCGGCGAGAGGGTGGATGTATTCGATACGTGGTCGCCCAGCCTGTTCGAGGAATTCCGCGCCTTGCGGAGCGATATGTACCTGGACCTGACGGGAGCTGAATTTCTTAAGGAGTTCTACCCCAATTCCCTGCTCCCGGTCACCATTAATGGCAGGGTATACGGTGCTCCTGAAGTCATGCACAGTGACGGGCTGCTCTACAACAAGACCCTATTCGATGAGCTGGGACTGGCTGTCCCTCGCACCTGGGACGAGTTCCTTGCGCTCTGCCTGAAGCTGAAGGAGGCCGGGGTGATCCCCGTGGCGATGGATGCGGAATGGTCTACGGCCCAGTTCTTCTGGGGTTCAATCATGTCGGACAACGGGGCGGATGCCGCCTGGACAAAGAAGCTGGAGAGCGGGGAGGTCACAATCAGTGATCCGGTGTTTGTCGATGCGATCAAGAAGCACCGGGAGATTATTGACCAGGGGCTGGTGCCGCCGAACTGGAAGAGTCTGAAGCATGAGCAGGCGAAGGATTTGGTGGGCACAGGCCGGGCAGCTATGATCATTACCGGAACCTGGGATATTCCCAGCATCAAGGAGCGGAATCCGGCGCAGGATATCCGCTTCATGATGGTGCCGGGCAGTGTGCGGACGGTGCCGAACATCAATGTCGGCACGTACCGGGTGATCAGCTCCCGGACGGAGCATCCCGAGGAGGCCAAACAGTTCGTGGCGTTCATGAACGGCAGGGACACGCAGGAGAAGCTGGCCGCAGGCGCTCTGGCTGTGCCATCCGTCATCTCAGCGCCGACGGACCGGAGCGATTCGGTCTCGTCCATTGCCGCTGCGGTGACGCGCGAGGATGCAACGCTCTATTGGCCGCATACGGTATCGACCGAATCACTCCAGGTGAAGATTCTGGAGGGGGTCAATCAATATTTGGCCGGACAGCCGCTGGAGACCGCTCTAGCTGGCATCCAGCGGGCGATTGATGAAGCCGCTGCGAGGCGGCAGGCCGCCAGGTGACCGGCAGGAGGATATCGGGTATGCTTCGCAGAATACAATCAATAACGCAATTAAATATATAGACTGGAAGGATTGGACCCATGGTTAACTATAGAACAGCAGCTCCGCATGAGCGCGAGGCGTACATAGATTTGGCCAATTATGCATTCCGCCTGGATTTTGAGACATTGATGCCTAAGGCGTACGACAAAGGGCTGGATACTTCAGCGCTGCATAAGGTGGCGGTGGATGAGGCGGGCAGGCTGCGCGCACAGGTGGCCGTTTTTCCAGAGTTTGTGACAATATGTGATCATACCCTGCGAACCGGTTATTTGGGTACCGTCTCGGTTCATCCGCGGGCTCGCGGCGAAGGGCATATGAAGGCACTGATGAACCTGTGGCTGGAAGAACTTCGGGGTACATGTGATATGGTTGTCCTATACGGACAGCGCCAGCGTTACGAATATTTCGGCTTTACGCTGGGCGGTGTGAAGTTCAAGTATTCCATTGGAGAGGCCAATGTGCGTCATGGCTGGAGGGAAGTGGACGCGGCTGGAATCACCTTCAGCCCGTTATTCAAGATTGAAGGCGGAGCAGAATTTGCGTACAGCATGAACACCTCGCGGCTGGCTTATGTAGAACGTGAGATGGAGCAATTGCCGCTTATATTCAGCTCACTTCATCAGAATGCCTTAGGCGTTCTGGATCAGGATAAGCTGATCGGGTATCTGGTTGTCAACGAAGCAGGTGATGAAGTATCTGAATTCGCGGTGGAGCAGCCTGGCGATATTGCACGGACTCTCAAGGCTTACCGGGAGTATAGCGGGGTGGAAAGGATAACTGTAGATACGCCGGAATATGATCTTCCGCTGAATACGGTGCTTGGCAGCATTGCCGAAGACTTCGTAATCGAGAATTCGGATATGTATCATATTCTGGATTTCGCTAACGTCCTGAAGGCGTACCTTACGCTGAAGTTCAAGACCACAGGCATTGCCTGGGGGGAATTCTCAGCAGTGATGGACGGACAGCCGGTGACGGCGCGGGTGGACGCGGAGGGGGTTACAGTTGAGCGGTCAGCCCGGCCGGATGCCGTGATTCTTGACCGGCCGGATGCCCAGGCGCTGCTGCTTACGCAGCACAGCCGTTATATGGCCGTACCTGCACCCGCAGGCTGGTTCCCGCTCCCCCTGTTCTGGTACAAGATTGATAAATACTGAGCCATCGCTCTGTGATAATCCCGACCCGTTTCCCCCTACAGTGACTTGCGGAATTCCGCCGGAGTGATGCCGGAGAAGTTACGGAACAGCTTGATGAAGTAGCTGACGTTGTCATAGCCCAGCTGCTCCGCGATCTCCACAATGGTCAGGTTCGTCTGATTCAGGAGATCGCGGGCCTGTTCCATTTTCACCCTCGTTACATACTCAATGAAGGTCAGTCCGGTCTCCAGACGGAATAACCGGCTGAAATGGGTGGGGTTCAGACCCAGGCGCTTCGCCATCTCCTCCATTCCAACCTTCTCGCTGATATGATTCATTACATAACGTTTGGCTTCGGCTACCTCTTTGCGCACATTCTGCTTCCACATGGAGCTTAACATGAGTATCTTATCCTTCAGGAATTCCTCCAGCCATTCCATGAGCTGCTCCAGCGTCTCGAACTCCTGGATCGAGCGCTGAAGCCGCTCACTGTTGAAGTTGTTGACGAAGTTCTGCATGACTACATATTTCAATTCCAGCTCCATCACCATCTTGAGCAGCCAGCTCTTCACACTCTCCACCGGATATTTCCGGTCCCCGATATACTGCTTGATCTCCCTGACCTTGGCCGCAATCTGCAAGCTGTCCTCCTGCTGAATGCAGTCCCTTAGCTGCTGGAGAATCTCCGAATAATGCACGAACAGGTCCTCGCCGCTGGTCTGGACAGGCGCATACTTCATAATCGCTCCCTCGGCAGTATAGAAGCGGAGAGCATGGGAATCCAGCAGCGCCTGAATCTGCTTCTTGATGTCGATCAGACTTGGAGTAGCCTCCCCGTAAAAGAAGGAAATCCCCATCCGCAAATGCAGCTTCGCCATTCTCTGGACATGCCGGAATTTATCACGGAACTCCTCATAAAGATTGCGGACGAGGATATGCGGCAAAGGAATGAACAGGATGAACTGCCGTTCCGTCAGCGCGAACTGGATAATGCCGTCAATCTCCAGGAATTCCTGCAGGACATTATCCATCACGAACTGCAGGTTCACCACTCCGCCGAACCGCCGTTCCAGCTCATAGGAGCGCTCCGGGACGGCCAGTACGGGCAGATACGGGGTGCCTTGGTGCAGGCTGATGCCCATCGCTTCGGCTTGTCCGAACCACTCGGCTTCATCCCAGACCGGCTGCTCCACGAACATGCGGATGAACCTGGTCCGGATGGCGGCGTGGTTCTGGCTGACCAGCTTCTCCATCTGGAGATAGTGGTTACGGGATTTCAATTTCACCTCCAGCCGGGTCACCGCCTCCGTCAATACAGCAATCACCTGATCGATCTGCAGGCTCTCCTTCAATATATATTCGGCTACATTCAGCTTCACAGCCTGCTGGGCGTATTCGAATTCCCCGTGGCAGGACAGGATAATCGTCTGCAGCTGAGGGTTCATCTCCCGCGCCTTCTGGATTAATTCCAGTCCATTCATCGCCGGCATGCCGATATCCGTAAGGAGAATATCCGGCTGATGCAGCTGGCAGGCTTCCCAGGCCTGTCTGCCGTCCGAGCAGCAAGCCGACAATTCAAGGCCGAGGGTGTCCCAGGGAATCGCAGCGCTTAAATACTCCAGGACAGGATAATGATCGTCTGCTAGTACTACTTTATAGGTCATGAATATCTGCTCCTATCCGCTTCACGGGCATGATTAACTGTACGGCGGTGCGCTGCCCGTGAATGCTCTCAATGTTCATCTCGAAGCGCTCCCCGTAGATTAGCTTGAGCCGCTGGTAGACGTTGATTAACCCGATGCCGTGAGCGGACTCTGCCACGGGCGTCCCGTCAGCACTCAAGGCGCCTATCTCCGCATCCTTCTGCCTGATGTGCTGAAGCAGGGCGGCGAGCGTATGCTCCTCCATGCCCGTGCCGTTGTCCTCGATGTGAATGGTCAGTCTGGACTGAACGAGTCCGATGGTGATCACCACCCGTCCTCCGCCCAGCAGGAACCCGTGTTTGTAAGCATTCTCAATAATAGGCTGCAGGATGAACCTTGGCACCGTCTCCAGCAGCAGCTCTTTGTCCACATGCACCTCATATTCCGTAGGATATCTCATCGTGAACCGCATTAACTCCATATACTGCTTGGTGAAATCAAGCTCACTGGCAATGGAGACGAATTCCTCCCGGCTGGAAAAGCTGGCCCGCAGCATCGCGGAGAGGGAGCCGACAATTGCAGCATTCTCCTCATCCTGTTTCATTAGCAGCTTCAACCGGATCGAGCTAAGAACGTTGAATAGAAAATGCGGGTTAATCTGGGCCTGCAGCATCGCAATCTCCGCCTGGCGCTTCAATTCCTGCTCCGTCTCCACCTGCCTGAGCATCAGCTGCACCCGGTCCAGCATGTTATCGAAGGAGTGCCCGAGGCTGCCGATCTCATCGGTTCCCCGGATACCCGAGCGCACCATGAGATCTCCGTCCTCCACCCGGCGCGCCGCCTTGCCCAGGACAAGCACAGGTTTGGTGAATCTCCGCAGCAGAACAGTAAGCGCGAACAAGAAGCTGACCGCAAACACCGTCTGAATAATCAGGCCGGTCCGGTTCATCCCGTTCAACCGTTCCGTAAGCTGCTCATAGGGAGCGACACTGATCAACCTCCACTTGGCATATTTCAGCGGCAGCGAGAGGAGGAGCTGGTTCTCCCCCTTGAACTTGACGATGTCAGGGAAGGCCAGCTCTTCTACTGGCAGCAGATTGTCAAAGCTAGTGCCTATCAGCTCCTGGTTCCTGTTCGACAGAATGTTCTCCTCTTCATCCAGCAGATACACATCCTCTTCCAGTGAAGCAAACCGCTCACGGATCGAAGCCTCGCTGCGGCTGACAATCAGGTAAGCGTAGGGGGCGGCAGTCGTTTCTTCTCTTAAGGCACGCGCTGTCATGAAGATATGCGGCTGCTCAGCCTTCAGGGAGGTCAGATAATTGTCCTCTGCTCCCATAAATAAGGTGTCATACGGCGGGAGCTGCTCCAGGATAGAGAACCAGCGCCGCTTCAGAAATTGCCGGGGATCATAATCATAGAAGGAATAATCGGAGTAGGCATGTCCTTCCTTGTCCAGCAGGGTGATCCGCAGATCAATCGTGTCTCCGGCCACCTGCTCCAGGCGGCTGGTCAGGGTCCGCGCAGCTACGGGATTGGTCTTGGCATCCTCCAGCAGGGTCTTGATCTCCGGATCGAAATGGACGAAGTTCGACACCGACACCATCTCTTCGAAGATCACATCAATCTGCGACTGGACAATTCTCAGGGACTGCGTGGATTTCTCCAGGGAATGTTCCCGGATAATCAGCTTGGAATAGACATTGGTAATATAGAGCATCCCCAGTGCCGGAATGACCAGGCAGGCGATGGAGGTAAGGATTAGCTTTTGCCGGAAGGAGAGCTGACTGAGCCTGTGCTTTTCTTTCATTAATATCCCTCCCGTAGTAGACCTTCACAGACTTATGGTACTTGATTCTGCGGTTCGGCTCATCCAATAATTTTTTCAATTTAGAAAAAATAATGCTATACAAAGTTTTCGCCACAGATAAATTCGTTGCATGTGCTATGAAATTTGCCCTTCTATAATAAAGCTACAAACATAAAAAGAGGTGGATAAAGTGGAGGTTATTACTGAAGAGGGAACGGCAAAACGGTCCGGCAGCCCCGGGATAAGCAAGATGCGCAAGCAATCCTTTTACGACAATATTGCAGGGTATTTATTCATTGCCCCCATGCTCATTCTGACCGTAACGCTGGTAATTATTCCGATTCTCCTATCCGGTGTGATCAGCTTCTCGAACTGGAACTTTGTATCCGGGCTGGACGGGTTTCAATTTGTCGGTCTGGATAACTACAGCCGGCTGGTGCAGGACGAGTCCTTTCACCGCTCGCTCTACAACAACCTGATCATGATCGGCGTCGTTCCGGTTGCGATGTTCCTGGCGCTGGTGCTGGCGGTGCTGATCAACAAGGCAACGTATTTCAAAACCTTTTTCAAAGTGATCTACTTCATGCCCTTCATCTCAAGCTTCGTGGCGATTGCCCTGCTCTGGAGAGTGCTCTATCACCCGAACAACGGGCCGATCAACGGCTTCCTCAGATCTATAGGGTTCGAGCATCCGCCCATGTGGCTGGCTGATCCCAAGTACGCCCTGATCTCGGTCATGATTATTATGGTGTGGACTTCACTCGGCTTCAATATGGTAATCTATCTGGCAGGCCTGCAGAATATCTCACGGGATCTGTATGAAGCCGCCGATGTGGACGGGGCCTCACCGCTCAGACAATTCTTCAGAATTACACTGCCGATGCTGTCGCCTACGTCCTTCTTCCTGCTTATCACAGGAGTTGTCGGGTCCTTCAAGGTCTTCGATCTGATTATGGTGTTAACCGGCGGCGGTCCGGCAGGCTCAACCTCAGTTATTGTTTACTATCTATACGAGGTGGCGTTCGTGAATCTGGAGTCGGGCTATGCTTCGGCGATGGGCATTATTCTGCTGATCCTCATCCTGCTGGTGACCTTGTTTCAATGGGTCGGACAAAAGAAATGGGTCAACTACTAGGAGGTATACACATGCGATCGATCAAGCTTAACCGTGTTATTGTCACCGTCTTCATGGCGGTTGCGGGAATTCTGTTCATTATGCCATTCTTATGGATGCTCTCCGCTTCCTTCAAGCCCGAGCTGGATGTCATGAAATATCCGATAGAGTGGATTCCGGCGAAATGGAATGCGGTGGAGAACTATAAGCAGGTATGGGCGGGAGCCGTGCCGTTCACACTCTACTACTGGAACACGACGAAGGTTACCCTGATGTCTACAGCACTGTCGCTGATAATCTCCGCTATGGCGGCTTACGGCTTCTCCAAAATCATTTTCAAAGGGCGGGATATTCTCTTCCTGGTTGTCCTGGCCACCTTCATGATTCCAACGCAGGCCATTCTGGTTCCGCAGTTCATGATGTACCGCTGGCTTGGACTGTTCGACAGCCATTTCGGGCTGGTGCTGCTTGCCGCCTCCGGGGTGCTTGGAACCTTCCTGCTGAGACAGTTCTTCCTGGGAATCCATGATGAAATTATTGAATCGGCGCGGATTGATGCAGCGGGCCACTGGACGATCTTCATGCGGATTGCCATGCCACTGGTGCAGCCAGCCCTTGCTACCTATATGATTCTCCGCTTTATCTGGACCTGGAATGATTACCAGAATCCGCTGATCTTCCTTCGTTCCGATTCATTGTTTACCCTGCAGCTGGGCATCAGGAAATTCGCTGATTTCAGCGGCGAGTTCTACTCGTTGATGATGGCAGGCGCTGTATCGGCCATTCTGCCGTTGTTAATTATTTTCATGATCGGCCAGAAGCAGGTGATTGAGGGAGTTGCGATGGGCAGTGTCAAAGGCTAGACTAATTACATTACAGGGGGTCGTATCATGTCAAAAGTAAAACGCAATCTATTCATCGCTGTACCGCTGTTATCCCTGCTGGTATCCGGGTGCGGAGGCGCCGGCAAAGCAGAGAAGGAGCCGGCGGCAACGGGTGCCGGAGCAGGTGCAGAACAAGCGGTGACCATTAAGCTGAGTAACTGGTATGCCAAAAAAATGGACAACTGGGATGTCGTGATTGCCGAGTTCGAGAAGCAGCATCCGAATATCAAGGTGGAATTCGCCTCTGCGGAGGATAACAACTCCAACGAATATTATAAGAAGCTTGACCTGGCGGTGGCCGGCGGCGACGATCTGGATATCCTCATGTTCAGTAACATGACCTTCCTGTCCCAGCGGGCAGGGCTCGGCATGATCCAGCCGCTGGATGATTATCTGGCTAAGGACGGCATTAATTTCAAGGATGAATATACAGCGGATACCAGCATTGACGGCAAGGTCTATGGACTGCCCGGCAAGTCCTCACAGGGTCTGGTGATCATCAACGAGGAACATCTGAAAGAGGCTGGACTTGAGCTGCCTAAGGATTGGACCTGGGATCAGTACATGGATTACGCCAAGGCGATGACGAAGAAGACGGGCGATAAGACCCGGTATGGAACCTACTTCCACAGCTGGATTCAATATGGATATGTGGCGCAGACCTTCGGCCAGGCGGTGAATGCGAATCTGACTACCGATGATGGCAAGACCGCCAATATTGACAATCCATTCATGCGCAAGTCGCTTGAGCTGCGGCTTCGGGGAGAAACGGAAGGCTCCGCTACCCCTTATTCCGAAGTGGTCAGCCAGAAGCTGAACTACAGACCGCAATATTTCAACCAAGATACCAGTATGCTTGTCACCGGCTCCTTCCTGATCCCGGAGACTGGCGGAACAGAGACGATTCCGGCCAGCTTCAAGACCGTGTTCGCTCCGCTGCCGAAGATGAAGATCGAAGATCCGATGTCCTCGAACGTGAGCGGGGATGTCCTGAGCATCTACAGCAAGTCCAAGCATAAAGACGAAGCCTACACCTTCATCCGCTGGTTCTCCACCGAGGGGATTGTGCTGCAAGGGAAGAATATTCCGTCCTGGAAAAAAGCTGACTTAAAAGATGTGGTGGACCGGATTATCGCAGGCAGCAAAACCCCGGAAATGATCGACAAGGCTTCGCTGCTCTATGTTCTGGAGAATACTATACCGACTACGGCAGCTACAGCGGTGCCTTATCACGCTGAGCTGGAGAAGGTGCTGCTGGAGGAATTCGATAAAATGATGCTGTCCGGTCAAA
This sequence comes from Paenibacillus sp. FSL R7-269, assembly GCF_000517865.1. Lineage (NCBI taxonomy): Bacteria > Bacillati > Bacillota > Bacilli > Caryophanales > Paenibacillaceae > Paenibacillus > Paenibacillus sp. FSL R7-269. The sequence goes on along the minus strand of NZ_ASPS01000028.1, from coordinate 103,556 downwards.
GCATCGATGATACTATCGAGCACGCACAGACCAAAATACAGAAGATTATCGATTCCAAATCCTAAGCAGCAGATATTACAGATTAGATAGGAGTGCTGACCGTGCTGTATCCAATAATGACGGAAACCCGCAGTCTGTACGATCTGGGCGGGATATGGAATTTCAAGCTGGACGATGGCTCCGGCTGGGAGGAGAACTGGCAGGCCTCCAAGCTGACAGATACAATCCCTATGGCGGTGCCTTCGGCTTATAATGATCTGGGCGTAAGCCCGGAGATTCGCAATCATGTCGGCTGGGTGTGGTACGAGCGGGAGCTGACGCTCCCTTCGAGCATCCTGAATGAGCGGCTGGTGCTGCGCTTCGGCTCGGCCACCCATAAGGCCAAGGTATATATCAACGGAAGCTTGGTCATGGAGCATTCCGGCGGATTCCTGCCCTTCGAGGGCGTGATTAACGGCTATATCCGGCCGGGAACGAACCGGTTGACGGTAGCTGTTCATAACGTCGTGGATTACACCACATTACCTGTTGGCCTGTACACGGAGACCGAGGGGCCGGACGGGAAGATCAAGGTGAAGAACCAGCCGAACTTCGATTTCTTCAACTTTGCCGGACTCCAGCGGCCGGTGAGAATCTACTCCACCCCGCAGATCTTCGTTCAAGATGTCACTGTCGTAACTGACTATGCGGGTGAGCAGGGGATCGTCCGGTATAGTGTAGACATTACGGGCGAAGCCGATATCCGGGTTACGGTACAGGATGAAGAGGGGAACACGGTCTGCTCAGGGACGGAGCGGTCCAGTACACTGGATATTCCCTCTGTTAGACTATGGCAGCCGTTGAACGCTTACTTGTATATCCTGAGAATCGAACTGCTGCAATCCGGGCAATTGGTAGATGTCTATGAGCTGCCGTTCGGTGTGCGGACGGTAGAAGTGAAGGACGGGCAGTTCCTGATTAATGGCGAGCCCTTCTACTTCAAGGGCTACGGCAGACATGAGGATACTCCGTTCCATGGACGGGGCCTGGATGAAGCGGCGAACATTATAGATTTCAATCTGATGAAATGGTCCGGGGCCAACTCCTTCCGTACGGCGCATTATCCGTATGCCGAGGAAGTGATGCGGCTGGCCGACCGTGAAGGCTTCGTCGTGATCAATGAGACCCCGGCAGTAGGCCTGGACCTTAATTTCCTCGTGATGTTCTCAGGGGGTTCGAAGAAGGATACCTGGGCAGAGGTCCAGACCTTCGGGCATCACCAGCAGGTGATCCGGGAGCTGATCAACCGGGATAAGAACCATGCCTGTGTGGTGATGTGGAATGTAGCCAACGAACCGGCATCTTATGAGGACGGAGCGTACGAATACTTCAAACCGCTGATCGAGCAGCTGCGGGAGGAAGATCCGCAGCACCGTCCGGTGACCCTGGTGACGCATATCGAAGCCTCACCGGCTAACGATAGAATCTCTGAGCTGATCGATGTCCTTGCCTTCAACCGGTATTACGGCTGGTATGTGGACGGGGGAGACCTGGAGTCTGCGAAGGTTAAGCTGCGGCAGGAGCTGGAAGCGTGGAGCCAGCGGTGCCCGGGCAAGCCAATGATGATGACTGAATACGGAACCGATACCGTGGCCGGACTCCATGATGTGGAGCCGATCATGTTCACGGAAGAATATCAGGTGGCGTTCTACCGGGCGAATCATGAAGTCTTCGATGAGTTCCGTGAGTTTGTGGGCGAGCAGGTATGGAATTTCGCCGACTTTGCCACCAGCCAGGGCATCATCCGTGTGCAAGGGAACAAGAAGGGCATCTTTACCCGTGACCGCAAGCCCAAGGCGGCAGCCCACGAGCTGCGCCGGAGATGGACGGAGATCCCGGATTTTGGCTATAAGAAGTAATTTGAACCGCCATGTACAAGCAAGCCTGCAAGCCTTCTGTTAGGGGAGGCTTGCTTTTTTATATGTCCTCCTAGTAGACCGGCAAGCCTTTTGATGCAGAGTTGAATGATTTTAGTGATATATTATAATGCAGAGGGTGGCATAATAATCTTCTACTCTAAATGAGGTGTACAATGAATCGGATTTTACTGGTCGAAGATGATGAGAACTTGGCATTCGGTATTGAATATACGATAACAAGTGAAGGATATACAGTTATTGCAGCAGTTAGTATGGAAGAAGCCAGAAGAGCATTAAAAACAAATACAGTCGATTTAATCTTGTTGGATGTCAATCTGCCTGACGGTTCAGGGTATGACCTGTGCAGAGAGATCCGGGCAACCTCCCAGATTCCCATTATATTCTTGACTGCTCTGGATGAGGAAGCCAACGTTGTTGCCGGTCTTGATTTGGGGGCAGATGATTATATGACTAAACCGATTCGAACCAAAGAACTGATCTCCAGAATGAAGGCTGTATTGAGGCGCAACCATAGGTCTAAGGATGAGGTAAGGGAATGGAGATCCGGTGATATTGAAGTTCGAGTCTTTGAAAGAGCTGTTCTTAAGCATAATCAAGAGCTGTTGCTGACAGGAATGGAGTATCGCTTGGTATTGATGTTAATGACACACCCTAAGAGAATTTGCAGCAGAAGCAGCCTTCTGAATCACCTGTGGGATATGTCAGGTGAATTCGTTGATGACAATACCCTTTCGGTTCATATTAGAAGATTAAGAGAGAAGATTGAAGATAATCCTGCAATACCGAAATATATAATTACTGTTCGAGGGGTTGGATATAAATGGAATGCAGAAGTCATCGGACGATAACTCATGATTGAATTATTCCGTAATCCAGAGTGGAAGTCCATCGCCGTTAAAGTCATCGTGCTCCAAGTTTTGTTTGCGGTTTTCATGTTCTTTTTTATGAGTGATCAAGTCAACCATATCCATAAGGCTTTGGTTAATCAAAATGCCGCACTGATTGGATATGTGTTGAAGCAAGACCCACAGTTAGAGGATGGTATGATTCACTATATTACTCAGGGGGCGAAGGAGAATGAGATTGCAGCGGGAAAACAAACCTTAGCTCAATATGCCTACAAAGAAGATATGCCCATAGGTGATCAGCCTTTACTTTCAGGTACCGCTATACCTATGAAAACCTCAGCGCAAGTATTGCTGTTTGGCATCCCTGTGCTGCTGTTAATACTTTGGGAGTATCGCAACATCTTTGCTAAGATTCGAGCCATTTCCTTCGCAGCGGATCAAGTGGTGGAACGACATGTGGACGAGCCGCTCCCGGATAACATTGAAGGTGACTTTGGCACCTTAGGCCGTAGTTTCAATGCGATGGCTGAAAGGCTGCATAACAGTCTTAATCAGCTTCAACATGAAAAAACATTTCTTCGTAATTTGCTCTCAGATATATCGCATCAGCTCAAAACACCGCTGGCATCCCTCATCGTTTTTAATGAGAATATGCTGAATGATCCCCATATGAATCTGGACATGAGATCGAAATTTCTAGAGCGGAGCACGAAGCAGCTTGAGCGAATGGAATGGCTGATTATCAGTTTGCTGAAGCTGGCACGGGTCGAAGCCGGAGCAATCATGTTCCGCAAGGAAGACATTCGAGTGAAATCAATCATGGTTCATGCCGTACAATCGTTGCGAATGTTAGCCGATCAAAGGATGCAGCAAATTGATATTCATGGTAATGAAGAGATGTCCGTTCGGGCGGATGAAGAATGGCTGGGAGAAGCCTTTATCAATTTGATTAAAAATGCACTGGAACACTCTCCGCTTGGAGGCGAAATTTCGATTACATTAGAAGACAGCTCATTGTTCCGGACAGTTATCATTCAAGATCGGGGGGAAGGCATAGCCCCAGAAGATTTGCCTCATATTTTCGAACGCTTTTATAGAGGGAAAAGTACGGCAAAACCTCAAAGTATTGGCATTGGCCTGCCGTTAGCCAAGTCCATTATAGAAGAGCAAGGCGGTATGATTACCGTTTCCAGTCAGCTAGGGATAGGAACGGAATTCAGAATTTCGTTTAATAAAGGAGATAAGTGAAGGGGAAGCTTACAATAATGTAAGCTTCCCCTTCACTCTATTGTAAGCTTCGAGATTTATAATAACCAATATACAATGTGAAGCATTAGTTTGAGGAGGCGGCAATAAGATGGAAATACTAAAGACTATAGATTTATGCAAAATCTACGGAAATGCAGAAGCGAGAGTTGAAGCTTTGAAAAATATTAATTTTTCTGTTCAACAAGGGGAATTTGTCGCTATTGTAGGGGTTAGCGGATCAGGGAAAAGCACCTTGATGCACCAGTTAGGTGGTGTGGATCGTCCGTCCAGCGGACAGGTCATCATCGATGGTACGGATCTCTATACCAAGAGTGAAGAGGAACTCGCTGTATTCCGAAGACGGAAAATAGGATTTATTTTTCAATCCTATAATTTGATCCCGGTCCTATCTACGGAGGAGAATATCAAGTTACCATTGCTGCTGGAGAATAAAAAGGTAGATGAGAAATATGTTCAGGAATTAATGGGATTACTAGGGCTTACAGACCGGAAGCATCATCTTCCCTCTGAATTGTCAGGCGGACAACAGCAACGGACGGCGATTGGCCGTGCGTTAATCAATAAACCGTCCATTATTTTAGCAGATGAGCCTACAGGAAATCTGGATAGTAAAAGCAGTAAGGAAATCATGGACCTGCTTACATTCTCCGTTAAAAAATATCATCAAACCTTGATTATGATTACACATGATTTAAATATTGCTAAAATGGCAGATCGAATCGTAAGAATCGAAGACGGGGTCCTTCAACAGCCAAATGAGGTGAGCCGTATTGAATAGTTACACTGGACTTACCGGGAAATATTTAAAGGGGCAGAAAAAAAGATCCTTACTTACGATCTTTGGTATTATTTTGTCGGTTACGCTCCTAACATCCATTGGAACCATTGGAATGAGCTATAGAGACAAGTTAATCAGACAAACCGTGCAAGATTTCGGGGATTACCATGTCTCGATTAATGATATTAAGGGAGAAGCTGTTCCGAAAATCAAAAATAATTCATCCGTAGAGAGTACAGGTATAGTTAGCAGAGAAGGATATGCTGTTATTAAAGAGACTGAAGAGAAGGTGAAGCAGGAAGATCCATACGCTGCACCTTACCGGTATTTGAATGTTAAAGGATATGATGCGGAGGCAATGAAGATGCTTCAAGTTCAGCTGGATTCAGGCAGATTGCCGGAGAACAAGGCTGAAATTATCCTGTCCTCCTCAAGTCTGAATTACTTTCCTGCGCAGCCAAAGCTGGGCGACAAGGTTAAATTAGAGCTTGGGCTCCGAAAAGTGAAGTCAACGGGTGAAGTGAAAAAAATAAACGGACTTGGCGATTTTGGCTGGGATCTTGACGAACTTTTTCAGGGGCAATTTCAACGGGAATATACTGTAGTCGGCTTCTTGAAATCAACGAGGTCAAGTACATGGAGCTCGAGGTATATCTTTCCTGCCATTACATTCCAAGATTATAAACACATCGAGAATCAAAAAAAGTATTTTATGTATGTCAAGATGAAATCTATGAACGGCATCCAGGAGAAAACAGAAGCTATGATGTCCTCTTTACAGCTGGGTCAGGTCGATTATGATGCCGCTAAGCAGCTGGATAAAGATAACTTTTTTAAGAATGTGCGGATCGAATACAATAATGAATTGCTTAGATTATATGGTAAAAGCATTTATCAAGGCGTGAATACCAGCTTAATTCTGGCATTTGCTGCTGTCATTGTGATTATTATGATCTGCACCATTGCCGTGATTTATAATACGTTCAATATCTCTATATTGGAACGGATATCACAATTCGGCATGCTGAGATGTATTGGTGCTACACCCGCTCAAATTCGCAAAATTGTCTTGCAAGAAGCTGCTCTGCTCAGCTTGATCGGCATACCCGTCGGAATTCTCACAGGCACCCTGTTTATGAGGGTATTGTTTTATAATATCAGCTTGTTAGCATTAGGTTTCTTGAATGATATGAGAATGGTCATTTCCGTACCGATTCTAGTCGCTGCGGGTCTATTAGGCTTGCTGAGCGTATTTCTGTCCGCTATTGGACCAGCCAAACAAGCAGCTCGCGTATCTCCTTTAGAAGCGCTACAGAATTCGGGGAGCACAAGGATCGATCGGATCACAACGGTCAAGAAGTCCCTGTTCGTTACAAATTTGTTTGGTATCGTAGGGCAATTCGCCAGCAGGAACTTGCGCCGAAACAAGAAACGTTTCCGGATTACAGCCTTTTCCATGATTGTCAGCATCATTATTTTTATTGTCTTTAGCGGTTTGGTGAATTTCATACAGCAAGCAACACGAGTCTCAGGCGCTGAGTATTCGTACTCACTTTCCTATGAGGGTCCTTCAAAGCGGATAGATGATAAAGTGTATCAGCACATTGCTAAGGTGGAGGCTGTTCAACAAGCTTACAAATTTTACAATAGTCAAGTGACGGCTATTATCCCTAAGGACAAGATTAACCCGAAATATTATGAATTAAATAAAGAACGATACGTTGTTGCTGAAGGGGACGGGTATAGAACAGACAATAATTTCCTTATGTCCTTTGGGGATAATGGATTAGACGCTATGCGCTCCAAGCTGATCTCAGGGGCGATCGACAAGGAGACAATGAACCAGGAGAACGGCGTTATCGTTCAACAAAAAATAAGCATGACCACACAAAAAGGCCAGGAGCTGATTATCGACCAAACCCAATTTAAAGTGGGGGATCATATCAATATCCGCACTGTTGAGGGAGGCCATCACAAATATCAAACAGTAACCGTGGCTGGAATCGTGGACGAAGATTTGTTATCAAATGGATATACCGAGAGTCACGTTGTTACATTCTTCACAACGTCTAAAGTATATTCCAAGATTACAGGTAACGATGCATATTCAAGAATGTTTATTCTTGCTGATGCTGATCAACCGAATCAAGCCATTACGGATTATCTTAAAGCATTAGTTGAAAAAGACGCGGGATTTAACTACCAGGATCGGGTAGCGGAGCTCACTGAGGCCAAAAACGACGCAGTGACTTTCAGCATCATCCTTTACGGTTTTATCGGTGTCATAGTGTTAATTGCATTCTTGAACATTGTAAATACCGTGAGTACGAATCTTATTCTTCGCACGAAAGAGTTTGCTGTCCTTAAGGCCATTGGCATGACCCAAAAAGAAGTCAGGAAAATGATTGTTCTAGAAAGTATATTTTACGGTTTGTTTGCCTCCGTTGTTGGAATCACCTTAGGTACGGCTCTTAGCTACAGCATTCAAATGCTCTTCGCGGGTGCTGTGAGTACAGCTTGGACGATCCCGTGGTACAGTATCGGTATTGCTTTTGCAGGTGCTATACTGACAACGCTTCTCGCAACGATTTGGCCAATGTATCAGTTAAATAAAGTGAATATCGTGGAGGCCCTCCGGAGAGAGAATTAGAGGAAGGTGCCTTGCTTGGCATATCTGCCCGGGGATACTCCAGCTACCTTGGTGAAGCTGCGGATGAAATTAGCGTAATCGCTGAAGCCGGATTGATAGCAGGCCTCGGTAAGGCTAAGCCCGTCGCGGAGGTAAGCCTTGGCTAACGAAATCCGACGGTCCAGTATGTAGGAACGCAGCGTCAGGCCTGTGTGTTGTTTGAACTGGCGGCTGATATAGGTGCTGTTCAAATGAAAGATACCGCTAAGCTGCTCAAGCGTGATGGCCTGCCCCAGATGGGCATCAATATACTCCATCGTCCTGCGCACCAGCTCCGGCATGATATCCGCAGGAACGATGCTCGTTCTATGAAACACGGTGTTGGCCAGCACCAATATTTGAGCAAGCATGCTGTTGGCGAGGATATCTGCCCCATACGCATCCGATGAGAGGACCAGCTCCAGATCACCGGTCAACCGGAGAATCTGCTGAAGCTCGGCTTCCTCCAGACGAACGATGTTGCCCTTCCCCTTCGGGCGGTAATCGAAGCACCAGGATAGAGGGGTAGCCGGAGTAGACAGGCGGTGCAGATAAGATTTTTGGAGATTGATCGTAATCCGTTCATATTCCGCTTCATCCTGGCTGAAGGAACGATGCATTTCTTCCGGATTCAGTACAAGCAGATCTCCGCGCTGCAGGTGGTAGCAGCTGTTCTCAATATAGAACTTGACGTTGCCGCGCAGAAATAAGTACAGCTCATACGCTTCATGGCGGTGATAGAAGGTTCCCATATTATAGGTGGTTGTCCTGTGCAGGTAGAGGTAATCTTTATGGATAGGGTCATAGCGAAGCTCAAATGGCTCGTTCATGGGTAACCTCCGGATCATTTCGCGCAATAATAACAGCGGAACCAGCAATGATTCTTCTCTGGAATTACTTTAAAATGACATTATCCTAGCATGCAGGAATATGATTTGCAACCCTTTTATCGTATTACAACAGACTGGAGGACAGGATAGTGGAACTGATTATAACGGCAAGAAGCAAGACTCAGGAAGATTCTGAATATACCGGATTAAACGGGCATGGACTACATGCCTCTGTAGAGATAACAGGCGGGACAGGCAGTGCACAGCATCCCTTTCAGGCTCATGTACAGCTCACGAATCTGAACAGCACGCCCTGGTTAGGCGTCATTCACGTGGAACTGCCGTTCGCCAAGGCGGATCCGCGCTTTTTTCTTCCTGCGTTTATGTATGGCCGCAACCGGGGAGAAGCTCCGCAGAATGTTCCGAACGAATTCCCGAGATTAAGGGAGGGCCAACCCGCGCGTCCTTCATCTTCCTGGTGGATGGTGCGCAGCGACCGGCTGTCACACCCGGCAGCGCTTGTATATGACACCGGCAAAGTGTACGGATTATGCGCCAGCCCTTATTTTATATACAGGGCGGATGAGAAGATCCAGTGGAAGCCAGGGCTAGAGGAAGAGTTCTTCCAGTACGGCGGCTTCACCTGCTCGCTTGCCAAGGGAACGGTCGGGTATACGCTGGGGTATGAGAATGCTCCGCTTTTGTTCATCAAATCGCGTCTCGTTAAGGAACGGGCACCGCTGGAGGAGAACTGCTTCGAACTGGCAGCTTCGGAATCTGTAGCGTTCACATTGGATCTGTATGATTACACGGCCGAGTCAGAGCTGGGCATCCATGCTGCGCTGGAAGAGATCTATTGCCGCTATCATCAGCCACCAAGATCCGGCAGTGATAGGCGGACCTCAGCGGCCGACCTGTCGAAGGCAATCTATCAATATGCGTGGCTGCCTGAGGACCGGAGCTATACCACTTTTGTCTATGAGGACAAGGAGACAGGCGGGTACCGGTACAACAAAATCATTTCCACCAGCTGGACAAACGGACTGACTGTAGCCACTCCTATGCTGATGGCTGCGCTGCGGCTGGGAGATGAGCCTATGCGCAGACAGGCGCTCTCCTGCATTGAGAATATCATCAGGAACTCCCTGAACCCGGCTTCCGGTCTCCCTTACGAGGCCTATCAGGACGGGAAATGGAGCATTCACGGCTGGTGGTTTGACGGGATGCGTACGCCGGGACATTCCGCCTATCTGTGCGGACAGGCCTTATTCTATATTATGAAGGCCTATGAATACGAGAAACGGCTCAACCATGTCATCCACGAGGACTGGGTGGACTTCGTGCGTAAGATTCTCCCTGTACTGGAGAGAAGCCGGAATTCGGATGATGAATACCCTACGATTCTCTCCGAGAGAACCGGCGCCGGGCTTGAATACGATTCCTTCAGCGGAACATGGATCATGGCTGCCATAGCCTACTATAGCTGGCTTACCGGAAACCGGTCGCATCTGGACAGCCTGAAGCGCAGTGAGCGGCATTATTATGAGACCTATGTGAGACGGCTGGAGTGTTATGGAGCACCGCTTGATGCGGATAAAGCGGTAGACTCTGAAGGGATTCTGGCGTATATCAGGGCGGTCCGGTATCTGCATGCCCTCACCGGGGATGAGCTGTATCTTGATCATATGAGAGATGCCCTTGCTTATGAGTTCACCTTCAAATTCGCCTATAATTCACCGGTTAAGGTGCCGCCGCTCAGTACATTGGGCTGGTCCAGCTCCGGAGGGAGTGTGACCTCAGTCGCCAATCCGCATATTCATCCCATGTCGAGCAGCGTGGTAGATGAGCTGTATTATTATGTGAAGCAGCGTGAAGATCCGTATGTGAAACAGCGGCTGCTGGATACCGTGGGCTGGGGCTGTCAGACCTACAACAGATATGACCGGGAGTTCGGTCACGGCTTGACGGGTTGGATGTCCGAGCGCTTTTGTCATTCCGAGGGACTGGTAACAGAGACTTACAGTGACGGTTCTCCGGCAAGCACCTGGTTCTGCCTGATGCCCTGGGCCAGCAGCAGTATTATTGAAGGTCTGGTTGGCGATTACTGGGAGGCGGACAGCGAGTAGCGCTGTTAATTCTCAAGGTTGATATTTTGTCCAAAAATAAGGGGCTGTCCCAAAAGTGACAGCCCCTTTTATTGTGGGAACGAAAAACAGCATACATTTTTCTGATGCGCAGGTAATATCATCGAGGGGAACAACGTTCTGGTGCGGAGCGTCCCCCTCTCCCAAGTGCTCACGCTGAATCCCCTCTAGCATAAAGAGCTATCCCAAGCAGCCGTTTCATGGCTTCTAAGACAGTTCCAATTAAGCTATCGTAAATTTCATACCAGCCGTCTGCACTACATTTCCTTGAATTTCAGTGGAAGCATCTTCTACGAAGACCGGAATTTCAAGTGCTGATATCAACTTAGTCCAGAACTTAACAGCTTTTACATTCGATTTGAACATCCCTACCTCGTACCGGCCCGAATACAGTTTGAAGATTTGCATGACACATCTTTGGCTATATTCGTGCCTCTGTATTTGGGCAATACAAATAGCTCCTGCACTGAATAGTCCACTTCCTTTGCAACAAAAGGAGGGGAGGTAACCAGAATAAAGCCAACGATTTTTTCATTAAACGTGATGAAGTAAGGATATAACCGTTCGTCCCTATAATACGGCGAGATATCTTCCATTTCGAATGTACCTTCTGCTCCAATATCCTCCTGTGAGTAAGCAGAAAGCTCATAGAGATAATAATTAAATAAGTTTTCAAATTGTTCTTTGTTTGTATCTGTTATTTGCTGAATTGTCGCCTTCATCTTATTAACCCGACCTATGCTGCCCTAACGATACAGTATCACACATTACGTCGAACGTAAGGTGAAAAGACAGCTATAATTAACGTTACCTTTTTCAAAAGAATGCCCGGGCACTCAGGACAGCATACTGGCCCGGTATCTGCCCGGGGACATGCCGGTCACCTTGGTGAAGCTGCGGATGAAGTTGGCGTAGTCGCTGAAGCCGGACAGCTCGCAGGCGGCCGCGACGCTCTTGCCGGAGGTAAGGTGGCTCATGGCCAGAGAGACGCGCTTGCCCACAATATAGGAGCGGACGGTAAGTCCCGTGTGCTCTTTGAACAGCTGGCTTATATATTTGCCGCTGTAATGAAATTCCTGCTCCAGCTGAGCGGAGTAGATCGGTTCGAGCAGATGTTCCTCGATGTAAGCCATCGTCTGGCGGACCAGCTCCGGCATGAGATTATGCGGCAGGGCGGCAGAAGACTGCTGCAGAGTGTTGATGAACACAAGCAGCCGGGTGGCATAGGAATCGGCCAGCAGATCCTGTCCGTACTCCTCGGAGTGAAGGCTACGGATCAATTGGTCCGCCAGTCTGGAATAGAAGGCGCACTGGTTGCGGGAGAGCCGTATCAGTGTATTCAGCCCGGAGGGAAAGGCGTTGAAGCAGGCCAGCAGGTTCGTACGGCTGCTGGATAGCCGCCGCAGGGCGGATCTTCTCAGGTTCAGCCCGATCCGTTCATAGGTCTGATTGTCGGCACAGACACAGCGGTGCATCTCACCGGGACGGATCAGCAGCAGATCGCCGGGGGAGAGCTTGTAGCAGGACTGCTCTACATACATATAGGTATTGCCTCTCAGGAACAGGTAGATTTCGTAGGCATCGTGCCGGTGGTAAGGCTGAGCCGGGCTGAGCTGCTCTGTGGTGGTTGATTTGTGGAAGCAAACCATTTCTTCGGTGATCGGGGTGAACTCATACTGGGCAAGTTGTTCCATGGCATCCATTCCTTTAATTGGATATATAAGGAGTATTGGTATCCGCGCAATATAGTATCGCTGATATGCAACGACGATATATCAACTATTTAATATAATACAGGAATAGGAAGCGCTTGCAAGTGTTGCAAGGATAAAGGACAAGCCTGTACAGGGTACAGCTGCCGCTTCGATTAGACAGGAGGTGCGACCAGAGGCAGGATTCGGCAGAAATGTTGTGCGGAAATCATAAAAAAGGAGATGAAGCAATGAAATCAACGTTTAAAAAATCATTATGTACCTTGCTGGCAACGGTTACTATGTTGTCAATGCTGGTGGTGCCGCCGCCGCCCAAAGTTTCAGCAGCCAGCGATGTGACGGTCAATCTGTCCGCCCAGAAGCAGGTGATCCGCGGATTCGGGGGCATCAACCACCCGGTCTGGATCGGCGATCTGACGGCCGCGCAGCGGGAGACCGCCTTCGGTAACGGAGCGAACCAGCTGGGATTATCCATTCTGAGAATCTCTGTGGACGATAACAAGAATAACTGGTCTAAGGAGCTGGATACGGCCAAGGCGGCCGTTGCCAAGGGAGCCATCGTCTTCGCCTCCCCCTGGAATCCTCCTGCAAGTATGACGGAGACCTTCAACCACAATGGGAATACCTCAGCCAAGCGTCTCAAATATAACCAGTACGGCGCATACGCCCAGCATCTGAATGACTTCGTGACCTATATGAAGAATAACGGGGTTAACCTGTATGCGATCTCGATACAGAATGAACCGGACTATGCCGAGACCTGGACCTGGTGGACACCTGCCGAAGTCCTGAACTTTATGAAGAATTATGCCGGTTCGATCAATTGCCGGGTTATTGCTCCCGAGTCCTTCCAATATCTGAAGAATATGTCCGACCCGATTCTGAATGATTCCCAGGCGCTGGCCAATATGGACATTCTGGGGGCGCATTTGTATGGAACACAGGTGAACAACTTTGCCTATCCGCTCTTCAAGCAGAAGGGTGCAGGCAAAGAGCTGTGGATGACCGAGGTCTATTACCCTAACAGCAATAACAACTCGGCCAACCTGTGGCCGGAAGCACTGGAAGTAGCCTATCATATGCACAATGCACTGGTGGAAGGGGATTTCCAGGCTTATGTATGGTGGTATATCCGCCGTCAATACAGCCCGATGAATGAGGACGGCAGTATCAGCAAGCGCGGGGACAGCATGGCCCAGTTCTCCAAGTTCGTCCGCCCGGGTTATGTAAGAGTGGACGCGACCAAGAATCCGAATACCAATGTCTATGTCTCGGCTTACAAGGGCAGTAACAAGGCAGTTATTGTCGCTATTAATAAAAGTACTTCGGCGGTCAGCCAGCGGTTCGTCCTGCAGAACGGCACAGCCTCCAGCTTTGCTTCGTGGATTACCGACGCCAACCGGAAGGTGGCTGCCGGCTCTAACATTAATGTGTCGAACGGCGCTTTCACCGCCCAACTGCCTGCGCTTAGTGTAACTACCTTCGTAGCCACACTCGGAAGCAGCAAAAGCTCGGTAACGGATGCAATCTATGACATTGAAGTAGATCCTGCCTTGGCTGATGAAGTTTTTGCCGAGTAGAATACAGCCGCAGCATTTATGACTTAACCGCAGATAGACCCAGCATCCCGGCCTGTAAACCGCAGCTTGCATAGTGCGTTTACGGGCCGGGATTTTTTTGGAAAATAAGGAGGGGTATCATGTTCAAAGTGTTGCTGGTAGACGATGAGGTGTATGTTCGTAAAGGGCTGCTGGAAATCATTCCTTGGGAAGCGTTGAAATTCAGCGTTGTGGGAGAGGCCAATAATGGCGCTGAAGCGCTGGAGATGATTGAACAACTGGAGCCTGACCTCGTGATTACGGATATCCGTATGCCCACTCTGGATGGGCTGGATCTGATCCGCAGTGTGTATACACAGGCCGGACTGCCTATGATATTCATCATAATCAGCGGCTTCAACGATTTCAATTATGCACAGCAGGCCATGCGCTATGGGGTTCGCGACTACATCCTCAAGCCCATAGACGAAGAGGAGATGACTGCTGCGCTCCGGAAGCTGTCGTATGCCATGGGCCGGAAGCGGATTGCCGCGCTGACCAATGATGACTTAACGACAAGTGCAATTATGGAAGCACTGGTGCAAGAGAACCTCCAGCCGGAGGAAGCCGAACCTTATGCAGCAGCCTTGGGGCTGGACAGGCAGGCACAAATATGCCGAGAATACTGGGGTCATTACATATGCGCAGATTAGGGAGAAAGCACTGTACGTGTTTGATATGAGTCCGGTACTGGCAAACAAGCTGATCCTGGAGCTGGAGGAGGGCAACATGACAGACTATCAGCAGACGGTGAACAACATATTCACCTTATTCCAGGAACAGCGCTTCACCCCGCAAGCCGTGACCGGCTCGCTCGCCCGGTGTATGACGGGCATTCTTGGCGTGATTACAGCGATGGACGGCAACGAGGCGGAAATCCTCCGGCTTAAGGGGCTGGCAGAACAGGGCCATGGGCAGTGGAGCCTGCCCATGCTGCAGGAGCATTTCCTGCAGGCCATACATGAAGCGGCGGAATATATGGTGCGGCTCCGCAGAGAGAATAGCCTGGGGGGAATCAAGCCGATCAAGCAATACATAGACACTCATTACCACGAGAATATCAGCCTTAAGAGTATAGCGGCCATGTTTTATATGAATGCCGTTTATTTGGGACGGCTATTCCGCAAGACCTATGGCGTCTATTTCAATGAATATCTCCTGGAGCTTAGAGTGCAGGAAGCCAAGAAGCTGCTGCGGCAGAGCGATCTGAGAATGTACGAGATTGCAGGCAGGGTCGGTTTTCAGAATGCTGATTATTTCGTGACCCAATTTGAAAAGCTGGAGCAGCTAACGCCGTCGGAATATCGGAATCTGCTGATCGGCAAAGAATAGCGGGGTGGTCCTATGAAGAGGTTCCTGAATTATTTGAAGCTGCGCGATAAGCTGCTGCTGATGTATGTGCTGTCGGTCTTTTTTCCTATCGTGCTGACGAATATCGTGTTCTATAATGTGACCACTTCTAATATACGAAATCAAAAAATCCGTGATGCAGATATGGCGCTGAGTAATCTGAAAAACGACCTGCGTGTGACGATTGATCAGGGGGTCGGCCTTTCGTATTCGCTGTATACCGATGCCATCTTCAACAAAACCATTACCCGCAAATTTGCCAGCCAAAAGGAATATGTGGACACCTTCAATTCTTATCTGAGGGGCGCGCTGGCCGATCAGAATATGCAGGGGGTCCGCTGGTATCAGGTGTATACGGATAATCCCACCATCTTAGCCTCCGGCTATATGGAACGGTTAACCGGCGAAATCCGAAAGTCCGGCTGGTATACCCGGTCCCTGGCCTCCTCTGCTTCCTATCCAACCTTTGTCTATGCGGACCAGAAGTTCAGCCTGGTTCAGCGATTGAATAATTACAATTCCGGCGGCTTCGAGCAGCTTGTCAAGATCGACCTGAATATGGAGCAGATACACCAGATCTTTTTTGGAAACGGATTCGACGGCAAGGTCTATCTGGTGGACCCTCAGGGCAGAGTGCAGTTCGGGAATGTGACGGCCAATCTTACGAAGGATATTTACTTTCATGAGATCAGCTTTCCCGATAGCTCGCTTATCTTTGATGAAGCGTACAGTGGCATTAATTATCTGGAGGGCTGGACACTGAAGGGCGTGATGGACGAGGAAAGCGTGCTGAAGGAGGTCCGTGAGTCGCGGGCTTTTCTCATCTGGCTGGCCTGCATCAACTTTGTATTGCCTACGATTATCATAGCTGTCATATCAAGGTCCATTCACGTGCGGCTGGTGCGGATTCTGAGGCATATGAAGAAGGTGAAGGCCCAGAACTTCCAGACGATTCCCCCTGAAGACGCCAGAGATGAGATCGGGCAGCTCACCGCCGAATTCAACCGGATGACCGAAACGATCCACAGTCTGATTAATGAGGTCTATGTTGCAGATATTCAGAAGAAAAATCTGGAGCTGAAGCAGCAGCAGGCCCAGCTTCATGCCCTGCACAGCCAGATCAATCCCCACTTTCTGTTCAATTCGCTGGAATCGGTCCGCATGCGCAGCATCATCAAGGGGGAGAAGGAGACCGCGAGGATCATTCAGCATATGGCCCAAATGTTCCGCAAATCCCTCTCCTGGAGCCATAACGATGTTACCGTCCGCGAGGAGCTGGAGCTGATTGAGAGCTTCCTTACGATCCAGCAATACCGCTTCGGCGAGAAGCTGGATTATAGCATCGTTGCTGATCCGGCGGCGCTTGGACAGCGAATTCCCAAGATGATTCTGCTGCCGTTTGTGGAGAATGCCAGTATCCATGGTATTGAATCAAGCCCGGATAAGGGGATTATCGTAATCTCAGTTACCGTGCAGGCGGACAAGCTAATCTTCAGCTTCGAGGATAACGGGATCGGCATGGCCCCGGACAAGCTGGAGGAACTGATTCGGTATCTGGAGGATAGCGATGATATCGGTGAGCGTGTCGGGATGAAGAATGCGTACTGCCGCCTGAAGCTTTGTTACCCCGCAGGCTTTGCTTTTACAATGAATGCCCGCAGCGGTGAGGGGACATCGATTGAGATTATTCTTCCCTTACAAGAAGAGGGCTCGTCAGAAACGGGATTGGGTATGCTTTTCAAAGTATGAGGTATGGTTTGTTGGGTAATCAAGAAAGCGGTTACTTGTTATATTGAAAGAGCTTTCATTATTGAAGGATTTTAAGAATCGTAAGGGGGATTTAGTCGAAATGTTAAAAAGCAAGATTATGACCGCTAGTTTGGCACTCGTTATGGCGGCGGCTTTGGTAGGTTGTGGTAACGGAAACTCGTCTGACAGTGCGGCGAACAGCAAGGAGGATCAAGGAAAAGAAGATACCTCAGCGGTTACGTACAAGTATTTCAGCTTTGGCGGGCCGAAGAAGCAGGTCCTGGGCAGTGAAACTACGATCGGGAAAGAGCTGCAGACACAAACCGGCGTGGACTGGAACATAGAATATCTGGTAGGCGATGGCGATACGAAGGCTGGAGTTATGATTGCCAGTGGTGATTATCCTGACATTATTGATTCCAGTGGCCAAATGGCCAAGCTGATGGAAGCAGGAGCCTTCATTCCGCTGGATGATCTGATTGAGAAGTATGGACCCAACATCAAGCGTGTCTATGGCCCTTATTTTGATAAATTCAGACAGAAGGACGGTAAACTTTACTTCTTCCCTTATGGTGCCAATATCGGCTACCTGTCCGAGCCTAATTTCCAGACGGGATTCTATCTTCAGCGCTCAGTATTGAAGGAATTCAATTACCCAAAAATCACCACTCTGGATGAATATTTCGACCTGATCAAGCAGTACAAGGAAAAGCACCCTCAGGTGGACGGCAAGGATACAATTGGTTTCGCTACCCTTGCGGGTGAGCAGGGCAGCTTCTATACCCTCCAGAATCCGGCTATGCACTTGGCAGGCTCTCCAAATGACGGCAGCTCCATCATAGACATGAAGACCCATGAAGCCAAGCTGGTCGCGGGCTCTGAATACCAGAAGCGGTGGATCGGGAAGCTGAATGAGGCCAATGCCGAAGGCCTGGTTGATCCGGAGTCCTTCACCATGAACAAAGACCAGTATTTGGCGAAGCTGACCTCCGGACGCGTACTCGGTTATTTCAGCTACTCCTGGCAGGTTGGGGATGCAACCAACAATCTGAAGAAAGCCGGCAATGATGATAAACGGTATGTATCATTGCCAATCGTGTTCGATAAAGGAACTAAGGATCAATATATTGACCCTCCCGGCTTTGTCAACAATTACGGGGTAGGCATTACCGTCAAAGCCAAAGATCCGGTCCGCATTATCAAGTACTTCGATAACCTGCTGAAAGAAGAAAATCAGATTCTGGTCCAGTGGGGCATCAAAGACCAAAGCTATGCAGTTGATGAGAACGGCCGCTTCACGTATGCCAACGATGAACAACGGCAAATGCACGAAGATCCTGAAAAGAGTATGAAATTCGGGTTCGACTACTTCAATTACAGCTGGCCTCGTTACGGAAACAGCTCCATTCTGCAGGACGGCAACGCCTATGGTCCCGGCAGTCAGCCGGAGGTGGCAACCTTCAGCTACACGGAGGGTGACAAGAAGCTCCTTGCTGCATACGGTGTGAAGACCTTCAGTGGGCTGTTCAGCAATCCGGATGAGCGTTCATGGTTCCCGGCGTGGTCCATCGCCCTTGAGCAGGGGTCACCTGAGCAGATGTTCATCACCAAAGCGGATGATCTCCAGCGGAACCATCTGCCTTCGATGATTCTGGACACACCGGCCAACTTCAACAAGAATTGGGACGACTACATGAATCAGTTAAACAAGCTGGACAAGAAGACGTACGAGAGTTTCATTACACAAAAGGTACAGGACCGCGTCGCAGGTAAATGGTGATCTAGAGATCATATAAGTTGTTAGAGGCCCGGGGTCGTAAGTGAGTTGTCACTTTCGACCTTAGGCTTTAAACACCAAGGAGCCGGAAGGGAGTAAGATTAAGTGGAGAAACCAGTGAGTTCTGTAACCCCAGCCCACAACAACAATGGGGTGGGCTTAAATAAAACCAGATTATTCTTCAACCGCCTTATCCAGCAGAGAACGCTGGCATTTATGTGTATACCATTCGTAATCTGGGCTTTTGTGTTTAAATACCTTCCCATTTGGGGTTGGACCATGGCTTTTCAGAACTATAAACCGGCCAGAAGCTTTTCCGAGCAGGAATGGGCGGGGTTGAAGCATTTTCGGATTCTGTTTGAAGATAGCACCTTCTACCGGGTACTGCGAAATACGCTGGTGATGAGCACCCTTCAACTGATACTGGGCTTCGTAACCGCAATTACACTGGCCCTTTTACTGAATGAGCTTAAACATATTGTATTTAAACGTGTGGTTCAGACGGTTAGTTATTTGCCGCACTTTATCTCATGGGTTGTGGCGTCGAGTATAGTGCTGACCGTGTTATCTCCGGACGGAATCGTTAATCTGCTGCTGATGAAGCTGCATCTTCTGGACAAACCGGTGCTGTGGATGGGGAAAGGAAATTATTTCTGGGGGATTCTCGCGGGAGCCCAGGTATGGAAAGACGTAGGCTGGAACACGATTATCTATTTGGCGGCAATTACTTCAATTGATCCTTCCCAATATGAGGCGGCTGAAATCGACGGAGCGGGCCGCTTTCAGCGGATGCTCAATATTACGCTTCCCGGACTCAAGCCGGTGATCATTATCCTCCTGATTATGAACTTGGGTAATATTCTTGAATCCGGATTTGAGCCGCAATATTTGCTGGGGAACGGGATGAATTTGGAATACTCGGAGAACCTGGATATTTTCGTTCTGAAGTATGGTTTGGGAATGGGCAGCTTTTCCTTAGGGACCGCGGCAGGCATATTCAAAACCGTAGTCAGCTTTATCTTCCTTTTCTCCGCCAATCATATTGCCAAGAGAATGGGAGAAAGCAGATTATTCTAAAAGGAGGTTTATGTCATGCAAACAAGTAAAGCGTCCCGCTTACGGAACTCCAGTCTGGGGGACCGGGTATTTGATATCTGCAATGTAATCTTTATGATTTGTCTGATGGTTGTCACGATGTATCCCTTTGTTAATATGATTGCCGTGTCCTTCAATGATGCCAATGATGCCGTGAGAGGCGGTATTTATTTGTGGCCGCGCGAGTGGACCTTTAACAACTATAAATATATCTTCGGAGAATCGGAGATTTATCACGCGACCTTAATATCACTGCTGCGTACGGTGATTGGGACTGCAGTATCGGTCTTCTGCACGGCAATGCTGGCCTTCACCGTCAGCCGCCAGGAGTTTGTGCTACGCAAGTTTGTCACCCTATTCTTCGTAATTACCATGTATTTCAGCGGAGGCTTGATTCCAGGATATCTGCTAATCCGCAATCTGGGCATGACAGACTCCTTCTGGGTCTATATTGTTCCGGGGGTGATCGGCGTGTTCAACATGATCATTATCCGCTCCTTCATCGAAGGCCTTCCCGAAGGGATTCTGGAATCGGCCCGGATAGACGGTGCGGGAGAATTCACTACCTTTATCCGCGTTGTACTGCCGTTAACCATTCCCGCAATGGCAACCGTATCCTTGTTCGTTGCGGTGGGACAATGGAATTCATGGTTTGACGTCTTTCTGTACAACTCCTCCAATGTCAAATTAAGTACTCTGCAGTACGAATTAATGAAAATCCTGCAGACCACGAACACCTCTGCAACGGCAGGGGCGGTAGACGCCTATCAATCTGCTGAGAATGCTGTTAGGGTAACGCCTACTTCGCTGCGGGCAACGATGACGATCATAGCCAGTGTTCCAATCCTGGTGGTCTATCCGTTCCTGCAAAGATATTTCGTGCAGGGGATGACGGTTGGCGGGGTAAAGGGCTGACTGAAAAGGATCCAAAACGTATGGCAGCGATTCTCTCGTCAATGGAGAATCGCTGCCTTTTTCTTCACTTGCTGATGGACGATGAGCGAAGTTCTCATATCGTTAAAAATTAAAGTGTTTTAGTGTTATTTTAAAATGAATCGTGCATCCTTCTTCTACAAATGTACAATCTGATTTGGTAGGATATTACCAGGCAAAACCAATGTAAGCGCATACAAGAGGAGGAATCTCTAGGATGAGCAAAAAGATCAGGAGAAAGGCACTCTCAGTTTCAATGGCTGGAGTGCTGCTGCTATCCGTCATTACCCCTATGCCATTCTCTAACCCGCTTCAAGCTGCTCCGGCTGCTGCCGTGCAGTCTGCTATTGCTCAGGCACAGGTAACCGCCGATTGGTACAAGAGTTATCAGACGATGGATGGTGTAGGAGCCGCCTATGCGTATACGGATTCCGTGCATATGCTGCAGCTCGCTTCGGCCGGCCATCAGGATACGGTCCGGCATCTGCTGGATCTGACCTTCAGTGAACAGAAGGGTACAGGCCACGACATTGTCCGGGTGATCATCGGTGACAACGGCGGCCTGACGACTTCCGGGGCTACTGCGGCAAGCCCAGGGTTCAACCCGCTCACCAGTCTCCTGGCTGATGTGAATAATCCCGGCTTTGACATTGAGGGGAATGCCATTCCCCTGCGTGGAACAGCAGGACAATACGGCTACAAGATCGAAGCGGAGAACCGCTATTACGACGGAAATACCGACAGCATTTGGCCGGTTGAACCGGAGCATGCTCCTGGAACGCTTGTACCTGTGCAAGACTTTGTATGGGATTATCCCTCCTGGAATCAGCCGAGCGGCAATGACGACGGCGGCCCGACCAATCTCCTCAGTAAGCCCGGTGAACAGCCTGTAGTCATCAAGAATTCCCCGCGTACCCGCAAAGAGCTGTTCGATATCGATCAGGTCTGGACCATGCGCCAGGCACAGCAGTATGGTGTCAAGCAATTCTACGCCTGCACCTGGACTGTACCCTACTGGATGAGCCAATCCAACACCAATTCTCCCAGCAAAATTGTCCGCGGCGATATCGCCACAATTGGCGGAAAACCCGTCAAAATATATTATCAGGCCTATGCAGATTATCTTGTCAATTATATCCGCGGCATGTGGGAGCAGTGGGGGATTCCGGTTACCCACATCAATCCCTTCAACGAAGTCGATCTGGCGGGCGGTTCAGCCGCTTACGTTACGGAACTGATTAACGGCTATATCGGTCCTGCCTTGAAAAAATCGATGCAGCCCGGCGGCGACCTCTATGATATTAAGAACCCGGAAGGCAAGCTCATTGACTTCGTTCCCCAGCTTGCCGCAGTGGACGGCACCAATCTGGGCGCTTCCTTAAGCAGAGGCGGCGAGGTGTTCTCGCAGACCGACCCGGATAATGCGCTCGACAAGAATCCCTATCTCGATGTATTCACCACCCATCTCTACGGAACTGTTGGCATTGGTACGGATGAGAACAAACTGTACCACACCGGAGATTTCTCCAAGAGTCCTCTGGATTACACCAAGGATGGAAGCAAGTATCCCGAATATCTGACCAAGTATAAGCTCTGGCAGGCAGAATTTATGAATCAGGACACCGGTGACGGATCGGCTGGGGCGTATACCCAGCGCTACGGCAATCAGAATATTAATGATGCTGTGCGCTGGTCCAATCTGATGACCAATATGTTCACCAGTAATCCGGGCTTCACCGGCTTTGTCTGGTGGAGCATGTGGGACAGCAACGGCGCAGACGGCTCTGACCTGATCCGCTTCGTGACAACCAACTCCCAGCAGGAGCCGGGACGGATCAGCACACTGACCGGTGAATACCGGTTGTTCAAGCGCTTTTACAGCTACGGGCATTTCTCCCGGTTCATGAATCCCGGCGATGTGCGCTTTGAGGTTACACGCGTACCGGCGCCTGATCTGAATGTGGTCGGCTTCAAGAATCCGGCTACGGGTGATTTCTCGATGACGGTATCCAACGCGAACAACGATGCCAGTGTCCAGCCGCTGGAATTCAATCTGAAGGACTTCCCGGCAGGAACGGACAGTGTGACGGTGTTCCGCACCTCGGGAAGCGAGAACCAGAAGAAGCTGGGTACGATTCCGTTATCGGGCGGCAAGTTCGTTATTGACATTCCGTCCGCCAGCATCGTGACAATCGTTCCGTCCAAGGGAACCTTTGCCACCTATCAGGGACTGGACGGGGAACGCGATGTCTTCTCCACGCTGGAAGCAGAGGGGAATGATAACCGTGTGCCCGGCGACAGTGCAGGCCAGGCGGGCCGGGCCAATGAGGCAGTGAAGCTTGGGACAGGCGGAACCCTCGCTTACAACAATGTGAACTTTGCAGACGGCTCGGCGAACGGCGGTGTAGTCCGCAGACACTTGCTATACCTTACTGCCCAGACGAAGTCGGCCCAGGGAGGCAAGCTTGCCGCATACGTCCTTCCGGTGGGAACGGCTGTCGGCAGCAGGACCGATATTCAGTCCCAAGGTACGCGGGTCGCAGCGATTGTGGTACCGGCCAACGATAGCTACGGCAAATTCCAGGCTATGGTCGATACTGGTGATCTCAGTGCTTACGGGCATAAGGATCTCTATATTGTGGCTGAGCCCAATGGGGCCGAGGGTACGATTACCGTTGACCGCTTCCTGTTCGGCGCAGGCGATTCCGACTGGAGTGCGGCTGCCAATAACTCGGTTGTGACGATTCCAGGGAACCTGCTGCTGAATGGAGATTTCGATACAGCTACAGGCGTAAGTACCGATCACTGGTCGGCAGGCCGTTACAATAACGGCAGCTTCGAGCCTGCTGTCACTGGACCTGTACTCACGGCAGATACAGTGCAGAGTTACTCGGGACTCTCCCGTTATCTGAAGAACAGCTCTACCTCCAAGGTTGCCGGGTCCGGGAAGCTTGCGGGCCGCACAGCAGCTGCGGAGCAGTATGACGGCATCTGGCAGGATGTGACCGGCAAGCTGAGCCAGGGAGAGAGCTATAACTTCAAGGGCTATTTCCTCTCGATGATGAGCCGCCCGGACAGTTATGATGTCGCTGCGGAGCAACCGGGGGATGTGGAAGTGGCGCTGGTGTATTACGACAAGGATGGAGTTCAGCTTGGCATGGACCCGGTTAATGGGCGCGATATGCCGGAACCCTACGCTGCCCGTGAAGCTGGCGATCCGGCTTACTGGCAGAACGGGAAACTGATTGGGCGTATTCTTGAGGGCGGCCCGCTTGGCCTCAGCTCCTTCCAGCCTGTGGATGTGAAGGTGGCGGACTGGCATGAGACGCCTAATCAACCATTCACGTATGAAGAACCCGCAGGTACAGCAAAGGTGGTACTGGCGGTGTATGCGAAGGATGCCAACATCCTGTATGCGGACCAAATGTCGCTTACTCCTGAGGCGGTTGTCTCCCGCAACCTCTTTATCGATGGCGTTCAGCCGTCTGATTTTGACGAAGGGAAATATGAATATAAATATACAGTAACCGGGAACGCCATTCCGAAGGTTACGGCGGTAACCAGCGAACCGGCTGAGCTTGTGAGCATCTCGCAGGCAGACAGTGCGCAAGGCACGGCAGTGGTCCGGTTTATCAAAGGCGAACAAGTGAAGACCTATAAAATCTTCTTCAGTACGAACGAGGTGGTTGATTTCTCGAATGGCCTTCCGGCAGGCTGGGAGGTGGTAAATCCGGCTGATCCGCAGACTGCACTCCGCTATAGTGCGGATGGTGCAGAGATTCAGACCTTGAAGAGCGATACGGACTATCCGGGCAGCCATAATATGCTGCAGCTTCCAGGCTCCGCTGAAGGGAACTGGACGCTGACGGCGAAGCTTACCGTTGACAAACCGCTGAATGATCCATCGATGGGCGAGAACTCCCAGGTTGGGCTTGGCATCAGCGGCAGTTCAAGCGGAGAATTTTACCGGATCAATGCAAGGAAGGTCAGCAGCAATATCAAAGTAAATAATTCAGGCAAAAGCGGCACCCAGTCCTTCACCAACAATACGAATCAGACCAATCTGAGCGGGACTACCTATTACTTGCGGATTGTAAAAGAAGGCAATGTGGTGCAAGGCTATTTCTCGACCAACAGCGGCTCTTCCTGGACCACGATGGGCAGTCCGTCCACGTATACTCCGGAATTCTTCAAGGCTGCCAAGGTACAATTGTATGGAACCAATACCAGCGCTGTAACGGACTTCAAAGTCACCTTCTCGGGGGTTACCCTGGTGAAGACCCTGGGAGAGACGGGGGAAATTACTGCAGATCAGCAGGCGGTAGAGGAAGCGGCGACCTTGATTGGCACCCGGATTACCGTTCCTAATGCAGTAGAGGGTGAAGATAACGCTAAGCTGATGGCCAAAGCACAGGCTGTTCTGGATGGGAATGAAGCGCTGAAGCAACTGGGAGTGAAGACCGTTATTACCCTCCAGGGAGGCGGATTTACGCTGACTGTTATTAAGGGAAGTGTCAGTGTAAAGGTTAGCCCGTTCACTATTACAGCAGGGATGAAGGCGGTAAGAGATTTCGAGGATGGGACCGTGCAAGGCTTCCAGCCAAAGGGAAGTGCTGGCGTGAAGCTGGAGGTGACCAAAGAAGCTAACCATACAGCGGGCGGCGCATATGCTCTGAAGGTCACAGGCCGTGCCGCCAACCCGGACGGACCTTCGGTCCCGGTCAAGGATGCTGTCACCGTTGGTAACGAGTACAAGGCAACAGTCTGGGTGAAGCTGATCAGCCCGGCAAGCGCACAGCTCAAGCTGACGGCACAGGTCAATGCGCCAACGCCGTACTATGTCAGTCTGGCTACACAGACGCTTAGTGCAGGCGGAGACTGGGTGAAGCTGGAAGGCACCTACCGTTATCTGCACGATGATGTCACTTTATATGTGGAGAGCCCGAACAGTATGGTTGCGTCTTACTATATTGATGATTTCAGCTTCACAGACACAGGGCTGGAGAGCATTCTTCCACTCCAGGAGGTGTATAAGAACGACTTCCTGCTCGGCAATATACCCGGCACTAATGATCTTAATCCGGGCAACGGACAGAATGCGTTCTTCAATTATCACTTCAATGTCGTGACCTTCGAGAACGAGATGAAGCCGGATGCGCTGCAGAAGATCAAAGGCACTTTTACCTTCAGCAAATCAGACGATATGGTTGCCAAATCCCGGGCGATTGGAGCGGAGGTCCATGGGCATGTGCTGGTATGGCATAGCCAGACTCCGGCGTGGTTCACGCAGCAGGTAGATGCCTCAGGCAATGCCGTGAAGGATGGGGCGGGGAATCCGGTCTATCTTAGCCGCAGTGAAGCACTGGCAAATATGAGAACCCATATCCGTACTGTCATGGAGCATTACAAGGATTCGGTGATCTCTTGGGATGTGGTCAATGAGGCGATGCAGGATGGTCCTCCCGCCGTAACGGACTGGAAGGATGCGCTGCGTAAGTCACCTTGGTACTATTCTGTCGGCCCTGACTTTGTAGAGCAGGCATTCCTTGCCGCCAGGGAAGTGCTGAATGACAATCCGGCGTGGAATATCAAGCTGTATTACAATGACTTCAATGATGATTTCCCGGAAAAGCGGGATGCCATCTATGACATGGTCAAAGAGATCAATGACCGTTATGCGCTGGCCCATCCCGGCAAACTGCTGGTTGACGGCATCGGGCTGCAGTCCCACTACGATATGAGAACCAAGCCTGCCAATGTGGAAGCGGCGATTGAGAAATATGCTTCGCTGGGCGTGGAGCTCTCCATCAGCGAGCTGGATGTGCTGGCAGGCATGAATTATTCCCTCTCAGCAGAGTGGGCAGAGAAGCAGGCGAGCCTGTATGCCCAATTGTTCCAGATCTACAAGAAGCATGCGGATGTTATTGCGCGTGTCACCCTTTGGGGATATGCGGACAGCGCGAGCTGGAGAGCGGGCCAGAATCCGTTACCGTTCATCAGTTCGCTGGCACCGAAGCCGGCATATTATGCCATCCTTGATCCTGAGAAGTATCTGGCCGGTCATCCGCTCTATGTGACTCCAGAGACTAAGAGCTCTACGGCGCTGTATGGTACCCCTGAGATTGATGGAAGCATAGACGGCCTCTGGGCGAATGCGCCGGAGATCCAGATTGATAATCATCTTATGGCGACAGCGGAGACCACAGGAACCGCCCGGACGCTATGGGATGAAGAGAATCTCTATGTACTGTTCCAGGTCAAAGATACGCAGTTAAGCAAAGCCAGCACGGATAAGACGAAGCAGGACTCCGTGGAAGCTTATGTGGACGAAGACCGTATGAACGCCTGGCCGTACCGCGAGGATGACGGGCAATACCGGGTCAATTATGCCGGTGAGCAGTCCTTCAAGTTCCTCAGTAATTCGACACCGGCGGTCTCACCGGGATTTGCATCGGCGGCGGTAACCGAAGGAACGGCTTATACGGTGGAGATGAAAATTCCGTTCCGCACGCTGAAGCCGGAGAACGGGACACAGATCCGGTTCGATGCACAGGTGAACAACGCAACCGGGTCCAGCCTGATCGGCGTAGCCACCTGGAATGATCTGCTGGGCCGGGCTGCAAAATCAACAGAGGTGTTCGGCAGCCTTACTCTCAGCGGCAAGGGAGACGCAGTACCGCCCGTGTGGGCTGAGGGAAGCAAGCTTGCAGCTACCGATATTACGCGTACAGGGGTTACCTTATCGTGGCCGGCTGCAATGGATAATGTGGGCGTTACCGGCTACCGCATCTACAACGGGATCGATGCTGAGCCGGTGCTTGTAACCGGCAATGAACCGGTGGAGACCGTAACCGGAGCCGTATATCGTTATGAGGTAGCCGGACTGCTGCCGAACACGCCGTATACCTTCAAGGTAGAGGCAGGCGATGCTGCGGGGAACTGGAGTAAGGACGGACCGTCCGTTATAGTGACCACCCTTCAGGGTCAAGACGTCACGCCGCCGGTCTGGGCGGAAGGAAGTACGCTTGCTGCTTCCGGTATCACGAGTAACGGGTTGACGCTGACCTGGTCGGCTACGGCCACTGATGACAGCGGCATCTACGGGTACCGGATTACGAACGGAACCGGAGATAAACCGATTACGGTTACAGATGCTGTGTATACGGAGACCGTAACGGGTGCTGTATACAGTCATCAAGTAACGGGACTACAGCCGGGTAAGCCGTATACGTTCAAAGTGGAAGCAGGAGACACGGGCGGCAATTGGAGCGAGAGCGGGCCTTCTGTGTCAGCCACCACGCTGCCTGCTACGGACACCACACCTCCGGTCTGGATGGAGGGAAGCAAGCTTGAAGCTTCACGGATCACTGCATCCGCTCTGACACTAACGTGGACGCGGGCTGCTGACGACAAGGGAGTGACAGGCTACAAAGTCTATAGGGGAGCAGAGGAAATCGCTGCGTTGTCTGGAACAGAGCAGCGGTACGAGGTAACCGGGCTTGCTCCGGGAACAGAGTATCATTTCTCGGTGCAGGCCGGGGATGAAGCCGGGAACTGGAGCAAGAATGGTCCTGCCCTCTCTGTAACTACGCTAAAAGACAGCGGCGGTCCGTCTGAGCCAACACCAACACCGACACCGACACCAACACCGAAACCGACACCGACGCCGACGCCAATATCTACACCAGCGCAGACATCGATGCCGTCATCTGCACCAACGCCTACCCCTGTGCCTGGAACAGTAGTGTCGCCAGCGCCGTCACCAGGCTTGACTTCAGCACCGACACCAGCGCCTGTCAGCCCATTCCGGGATGTGCAGGCCAAGTATAGCTGGGCTTCGGAGGCGATTGACACGCTATACGGGCTGGGTATAGTCACTGGAACCTCTGGTACGACCTTTAATCCAGGGGAAAACATCACGAGAGCGGATTTCGTGCTGATGCTGGTGAGAGCTCTGGGACTTGAAGCGGAGGCAGATTCCAGCTTCACAGATGTCAGTCAGGGAGCCTATTATTATGAAGCATTGGGCATTGCCAAGAAGCTCGGAATCATCCAGGGAGTAGACGGAAGCAGTTTCAATCCGAAGGGAGAAATCACCAGACAGGATATGATGGTGATCGCTGCCAGAGCACTGAAGGCGGTGAACAAATTAACCGTTAGCGGCAGTGCCGGAGATTTAAGCGGCTATACGGACAGCAATAAGGTAGCGAAGTATGCCGTAAATAGTGTAGCCGCTCTGGTCAGAGATGGCATCGTGAGGGGAGACGGCACATCCGTTCATCCCGCCGCAGCCACCACCCGGGCGGAAGCCGCCGTCATGATTTTCCGCATACTGAAGAAGTAACTCGGAGAAGCACAACCCCGCAGGTAAAAGCATAGAATTACATCAAATACCCCTCACGGCCGCGAGCGTCCACCCATCGGAAGATGGGCCGGATGCTGGCTGGCCGGAGGGTATTTTTGTTGGATAAAGTACACTTGCTGATGAGCGAATGGACACTACTGGATAGTACCCGGGCATCCCGCAACTCTGGGTCTTCCCGCCCAGCTCTGCCGCTACGTGTTCGCCTTGCGGTTATACCGGAAGTACTAATATTTCCTGTATAGCTTCTTTTTTACAAATAATTAGTTTATCATTGCTTCATTCCAAAGATTAGGAGGATTTACTATGCGTCGAGTAATAAAACATATAAGCCGGTTGTGTGCGGGGCTTATGCTGCTGGGTGCTGCATCATATGCGGGAGGGGGGCGGGTACTGGCTTCGCCTGTCGGGAGTGAACAGGTTATCAGGACAGAGGTTGCGGCTCCGGCTGCTGTGGACGTCAGTTCTTCCATTGCAGTGCTGGGCAGCCCGTTCAAGAAAGCGGCTTATGCGCGTAATGTCTGGGACATGCAGCTTTTTGGCGGCAAAATCTATCTGGGCCACGGCAACAGCAGCAACAATGCGCCTTCGCCCAATGCGGGGCCGGTTCCAATCTATTACTGGGATCTTGCCCAGAATAAATTCTCTGTCCAGGATGTTACGTATACGAACCCGGCGACAGGCAAGGTGACTACCAATGTCTATGTCATGGATGAGCAGATCGATACCTTCAAGGTGCTGAACGGAGAGCTGTATATTCCCGGGCATGACTCCAGAGTACCGGGGTGGGCTTACGGGAATTTTTACCGGCTGAACGGGGATCACTGGGATCAATACATGAACATTCCCGGAGGTATTCATGTGTACGACATGGCATACTACAAAGGCAAGCTGTACGCAGCACTGGGCGCTAACGAAGGGCCTTTGATTTACGTGTCTTCGAACAAGGGAGCAACCTGGACCCGCCTCGGCTCGGTCTCCCAGTACGGTATTATGCGTGCGTACAATCTGTTCGAGCTGGGCGATACACTGTATGCTTCCTCAGCCACGGCTGGGAAGACCCAGGGAATTGCCAATGAGAAAGGGTATATGACCTCCATCAAGCAGAGCACAAGCGGGGGGATTCAGACGTCCAAGCTGACTTTTACCAGTACCCAGTTGTTCCCAGGGCTCAGCTTCGTTACCAAACCCGGTGAAGTGAATGTTCCCGGTGTCAGCGGACAGCCTTGGCTGAAGCTCCTGCGCACGACCCCTGTGAACGACCGGCTGCTCTATATTGCAGGGGTGATCTATAACGATCATCAATCGATCCCGCAGGGACTGTTCTCGGCCGGAGCTAACTTCCAGAATGTGCGCAAGGAACGGTTGCCTGACTCTGCTGTAGTGCCAATGGATATTCTGGAGCGCGGGGAGACGGTATATGTGCTCGGTTACGTGAAGGAAGCTCCAGGACAATATACGAATGCTGTTTACCGCAAAAATACTGCCAGCTTCGCAGCCAGCGGGGAAGGCTGGAGCGAAGTCTTCCGCTTCAGCCGGGATACGTTCGCCCGTTCTTTCGAGGAACAGAATGGCGATTTCTATTTCGGACTGGGGAGTTATGCGGATGTCATTCCGGCTTCCACCGGCACGATTCTGAAGCTGAGCGCCGGGGCTTATTAAAGGCTACTCCCCAATAATCGCAATATTCGTGTTGATCCATTGGGCGGTATCTACCCCCTTGGCCTGTAAAAGCAGCGTGTTGATGATATCCTCGCCCCAGTTCTGCTCGTTCTGTGAGATGACCCGGGTAATCTGGCCGTTATCCAGCGCCTGCTGCAAGGCAGGGGTCAGGCCGAGGGCAAGGTTATAACGCTTTAGCCCCTTGGCCTTCCAGACCAGGACAGAGCTGGTGCCGGAGACAAAATCCAGATTGACCAGCGCGCTGAAATGGGGATGGTCCGAGATCATCTGCTCCAGCTGCCCGGCAGCCCGCTCCTCACTGCCGTCATTGTGGCGGATCTCCAGTACATCAATGTCCGTATGCTTAGTCAGGTAGGTCTCAAGTCCAAGCAGGCGTTCCCGGGTGCTCTGCATCCGGGACATCCCGGACTCCACCAGAATCATTCCTTTACCGCTTAGCAGACGTTCTACCGTCTGTCCCATCACTGCACCGGTTGCCCGGTTATCCGCCCCGATATAGGCTGCTCTCCGGCTGGCAGGCGAATCCGATTCGAAGCAGACCACGGGAATCCCTTGGGCGGCCGCTTTGTTAATCATGGCGGTTAGCGCCTGCGAATCCACCGGAGCAATCGCAATGCCGTCTACCCCCCGCTTAATCATCATCTCCATGATGCGGATCTGCTGCTCCAGATTGGCTTCATCGGGAGCTTGCACCAGCAGTTCCACATTATGCTTCTTGGCAACCGCTTCCGCTTTTTCGGTGATCATCTCGTAAGTGGCATTCACCATAGGGTAGATAATGCCGAATGTCAGCGGAGGTTCTTCGCCTGCACTTAACGGAGAATCTCCCGCTGTCTTCTCGGGAGTATCCGCTGCTCCGGCGGACTGTAGGCAACCGCCAAGCAGGAAGCCTGCCGTCAGCAGCAGAAGAACCACAGACCATCCCCGAAGCCTGTTTACGCTCACGCATTTCCCGCCCCTCTTGGGATCGTGTGCAGCTGCTCCCCGGTATTTCCCTGCCTGCGGAATTCCATGGGCGTCATCCCCGTTACTTTTTTGAACAGGTTGGAGAAATAATGCTGATCGTTATAGCCGACCAGATAGGCGATTTCAAAGGTTTTGTGCCCCGTGGATTTCAACAGCTCCTTGGCCCGGTCCATACGTGTAGCCGTCAGGAATTCCGTGATGGTCTGCCCGGTAGCCTGACTGAAGGTCTTGCTCAGATGGCTGGGACTGACCCTGACCACCTTAGAAATGTCATTCAGGGAGAGCTGCTCCTTGTCGTATTGCTCACGGATATATTCCTTCACCCGGTCAATCAGCTCACGGTGCTTGTCTGCTCCTTCGGAACGCCATTCCCATAGCCGCTCGTATAACTGCTTGAGATACTGAAGGCCATCCTCACTACTGGAGATTTGCTTCAGCTGTGTCTGCAATTCCTGGAGTATGCCGGCGTGGCCCGCAGCTGCGCGGAACCCGTTCTTCGCCGTCTGGACCAGCTCCAGGGTGATATCGTTCATCAGGTAACAGGCATATCCTGAGCTCCAGTTCATCTGTTCAAGCTCCTTGGACAGCTCCAGCAGGAAGCCGGACATCTGCCTGTGGTCGCCCGACTTCAGGAACTGGACCAGCCGGCTTCTGTCGAGTAGAACCCCATGGGCGCTAGGGTCATAATACGCCTCAAGCATGGCGGCGGAATGCATTCTGGACATCTGCTTGAACATCCGGTCATTCTCGGCTTCCAGATAGGAGAGGTGAATGCCCTGCAGACGTTCGCAGACCTTGCCCCGGCTGACGGACAGCTCCAGCCCGCAGCCTTCCCTCAGCCGCTGCTTCGCTGCCGCGCACAGGTCATCCAGAGTCTGGTTCATCTTGGCCGGATCACTGCCTTTATAGATCAGGACCGTCTCCGTGCGGCTGCGCTTGTAGATGAAGCTGTCGGCCGCCTCCTTGAGCAGGCCTGCTAGCATTGCCTCTGCATCCGGTGAAGCGGGGGGAGGCTCTGGAGAATCCTCCATATTCTGCGGCTGCAGAGTAAATACAGCGGCGGCGTAGTATGGAGCTGTTAACTGCAGCTCAAGCTGGGCCGCCGCTTCGTAAGCGGCAGCGGTGCTGATCAGGCCTCCGCACAGATCCGCGAACAGATTCTCGGGGGTGTAAGCATATTTGTGCCTGATCCTTAGTTCCTCATCAATCCGGGCGCTGACGCTACGCAGGAGCTGTAGCAGGTCGGCAGCGCTGAACGGCTTCAGGCAGTAGTCCTCCACCCCCAGACGCAGCGCCTTCTGGGCATACTGGAAGTCATCATGACCGCTTAGAATGATGATTTTGATCTGCGGGAATTTCTGGCGGACGACAGAGGTAAGCTCCAGGCCGTTCATGAACGGCATTTTGATATCGGTAATCAGAATGTCGGGCAGCTGCGCTTCAATGATAGGGAGCGCCAGCTCCCCGTCGGGAGCGTCACCGCAATAGAGGAAGCCCTCTTTCTCCCAATCGATGCATTCCCGGATATTCTCGCGGATCAGGATCTCGTCATCCACCAGCATAATCTTCTTCATCACTAGACCCCCCTGTTCTTGGGTATGCGAACCGTAATCTGTGTGCCATAGCCTTCCGAGCTGTCCAGACGGATACCATATTCGGGCCCAAAATACAGCCGCAGCCGCTGATGCACATTCTGCAGGCCGAAGCCGCCCTGACCGATGTCCTCGGGTTCCTCCGACTGGATGGGATGCTCGACCGATTCCCGCAGCGCCGTAAGCCGCTCGTCGGGAATGCCGATGCCATTATCCGAGACCGTAAGCATAATGGTGCCGCCGTCGGTGTAGCCGCCTATGCGGATTAGCCCCATGCCCCGCTTATTCTTAATTCCGTGATACAGGGCGTTCTCAACCAGCGGCTGCAGAGTCATATTCAGTATCGGATACTCCTGCAGCTCCTCCGCCACCTCCACCTTGAACTCCAGGATATCGTGGTAGCGCATCTGCTGGATAATCAGATAGCTCTGCACATGGGCAAGCTCAGAGCGGATCTGTACCCAGTCGCGCCCGTTGTTGAGGCTAAGCCGGAAGAACGCGGATAACGCCTTCACCAGCCGGATCACGCCATCGTGATTCCCCGCTTCTGCCATCCAGACAATAGAATCCAGCGTGTTATACAGAAAATGAGGGTTAATCTGCGCCTGAAGCGTCCGCAGCTCTGCCTTTTGCAGCTGCTGCTGCTTACGGATGCTCTGGGCCAGCAGCTCTTTGATCTGCTCGACCATAATGTTGAAGCTCTGCCCGAGATCGGCGATCTCATCGGTGCCGTCCGGCTTGACTTTGGCCTCCAGATAGCCACTTGCGGTCAGGCGCATCTTGTGCTGGAGCAGCTGGATGGGCCGGGTCAGCCGCCGGGTGAGCAGATAATGGAGCGTGATCGCAAAAATAATGCTTAGTCCCACGCTGATAATAATCAGCTGTCTGATCCGGTTCGCCTCGGCCACAATCTCCTGCAGCGGGGCTATGCCAATAATCGTCCAGCCTGTTGCCAGTGAGGAGGTATGGACGATGAACCGGGGCGGTCCGCCCGTCTGAAGCACGAAGCTGCCGCTCCTGCCCCGTTCCCCCGCAGGGATCAGATTGTCCTGAATAACGGCCAGCTCTCCCGCCCGCACAGGAGGAACATAGAGGGGATTGTTCTGCTCATCCAGCAGGTAGAAGAATCCGGTAGTGCCGATCGTCACCTTGTCGCAGAACTCTTTAATGAAGGAATCATTCAGATCCACTATGATATAGCCGATGACCTCATGCGTAATCCGCTGCTTGACCGCCTTCATAATCGAGATCACGCCCTCATTCCTGTAGGTGAAGCCGTCTACCCGGTCATAGCCGGTGATCAGCGGCGGGGGCACCCGGAGGATCAGCTCCGGATTCTGGGATAATGCCTGAAAATGCGGATTGCGCAGCGGGTTGCTGGCGGACTGGAAGATTCCCCGGCGTTCGCTGATGCCTTTGCCGTACAGATTAATGAGACTGATGTTGAGGACATTCTCATACTTGTAGGTGTCCCGGTAGAGGGTGAAGGTCTGCAGAATGTCCTTGGCCTCCTGATAGGTCTCCGACTGCGAGAACAGAAAGTGGATGACCTGTGGATTATTGCTAAGCTCCAGCAAACGCTCGGTATCCTTGAACAGGTTGTCCATATTCGTTCCCAGCATATCGGCCTGAAGCATGCTTGAAGCCTTGCTGTGACTGGAGATGGATTGGTAGGATTTCTGGTAGGAAATAAGGCCGACGGCAATCAGCGGTATGGTGGACAGCACTATGAACAAAGCCAGCAGTTTGGCTCTAAGACTGGAGGAGATCCAGCGTGTAATCCGCATTATCGGGAATTCCCTTTCACAAGTAGAGTAGATGCCGTTCCTAGCTCTATTTTATAACAAATATTGGAATACCGAAACAGAAAAGAAAGCGCAAACAAAATATCCACTTTTTGAATAAAAAAGTACACCAAAATACCTATTCGGAGGGAATAAACCCAAAATTAGAAAGCAAACGCCAAAGACTGCCCGTATAATGCCCTTTTGTAAGCGTTCTATAATGAGCACAACACCGGAACATGGTGAACGTCAAGGGGGAGGAATAAGGAGATATGAAGAAGCTTGGAAAAGTGGGGGCTGTGCTTGCCCTGACCCTGTCCATGACCCTGCTGGGGGCATGCAGCAGCAATAACGGCGGGAACACGGCGGCGGATGCGGGCAAGACTGACAGTGCAGCAACGAAGGCGCCGGCGGCCAATGCCACCAAGGAGGCCAAGGACATTACGCTCGGCTTCTCGCAGGTCGGGGCGGAGAGCGGCTGGCGCAGCGCGAATACGAAGTCGATTCAGGATTCAGCCAAGGAAGCGGGCTACACGCTGAAATTCTCGGATGCCCAGCAGAAGCAGGAGAATCAGATCAAGGCACTGCGTTCTTTTATCCAGCAAAAGGTTGATGTCATCTCCTTCTCTCCGGTAGTGGAATCCGGCTGGGATACGGTTCTGAAGGAGGCGAAAGCGGCGGGCATTCCGGTTGTTCTGACAGACCGTGCGGTAGATTCCAAGGATACCTCACTGTATGTTACCTTCCTGGGCTCCGATTTCGTGGAAGAAGGACGCAAGGCAGGGAAGTGGCTGAGCGAGCAGTATAAGGATGCTTCCGAGGACGTTAATATTGTAGAGCTGCAGGGAACTACAGGCTCTGCTCCGGCCAATGACCGGATGGCAGGCTTCGCCGAGACTATTAAGGATAACCCGCACCTCAAGGTCATTGCTTCACAGACCGGCGACTTCACCCGCGCCAAGGGCAAAGAAGTCATGCAGGCCTTCCTGAAGGCCAATAAGAAAATTGATGTGCTGTATGCCCATAACGACGATATGGCGCTGGGGGCTATTCAAGCGATTGAAGCAGCAGGCCTCAAGCCGGGCCAGGATATTAAGATTATCTCTGTCGATGCCGTGAAGGACGGAATGCAGGCTGCCAGTGAAGGGAAAATCAACTTCATCGTCGAGTGCAACCCGCTGCTTGGACCTCAGCTGATGCAGGTGGTGAAGGATGTGGTGGATGGCAAGCAGGTAGAAGCGCGGATCGTGACCGAGGAGACCACCTTCACTTCCGAGCAGGCCAAGGAAGCATTGCCTAGCCGCCAGTATTAATCAGCAAGCCAAAAGAAACCTTGCTCCGGCGGTCCTTGAACCGCCGGAGCGGTTGTCTAAGGAGAATAAGGAGTGGATATAGCCTTGAGCACACAGCAGCCCATACTGCAAATGACCCGGATACATAAACGGTTTCCGGGGGTGAAAGCCCTGACAGATGTGAGTCTGCGCCTGTTCCCCGGCGAGGTGCATGCCTTGATGGGCGAGAATGGCGCCGGTAAATCCACCTTGATCAAGGTGTTGACCGGCGTCTATTCGATTGATGAAGGCCTTGTGGAGATGGAGGGCACAGCCATCTCCATGCGCAGCCCGCAGGAGTCACAGGCTGCGGGCATCAGCACCGTGTATCAGGAGGTGAATCTGTGCCCCAACCTGACGGTCGCCGAGAATATCTTCATCGGCCGGGAGCCGCGGCGGTTCGGCTGTATCCAGTGGAAGCAGATGAATCTGCGGGCAGAAGAGCTGCTCCGGGAACGGATGAATCTGCACATTGACGTCACCCTTCCCTTGCAGAGCTATTCTGTTGCAGTTCAGCAATTGGTTGCTATAGCCAGAGCACTGAATATCTCGGCAAAGGTGCTGATTCTGGATGAGCCGACCTCAAGCCTGGATCAGAACGAAGTGGATCAGCTGTTCCGCATTATGAGGAAGCTTCAGCAGGAGGGGCTGTCGATCCTGTTTGTGACGCATTTTCTGGACCAGATGTATGAAATCTCCGACCGGGTCACCATTCTGCGCGGCGGCGAGCTGGTCGGTGAATACATGGCGAACGAGCTGAGCCAACTGGATCTCGTACTCAAGATGATCGGCAAGGAGCTTCATCTGCTGGATGAGCTGCCAACGCTTGCGGCACAGGACAAGAACAGCCTGGGCGATGAGCTGCTGAGGGCGGAAGGGCTGGGCCGCCGGGGCGGAATCGAGCCGTTCGATCTGGCGATCCGCAAGGGAGAGGTCGTCGGACTGGCCGGACTGCTGGGTTCCGGGCGGACGGAGGCGGCCCGCCTGTTGTTCGGTGCCGACAAGCCGGATTCCGGGCAAGTGATCCTGCCGTCATCCGGCGGCGGGGTGCACTCTCCCCGGGAAGCCATAGGACGGCGGATCGCTTTCTGCTCGGAGAATCGCAAGACCGAGGGGATCATCGGCGATCTGACGGTAAGAGAGAACATTATTCTGGCGCTCCAGGCCAAGGATGGAATGTTCAAGACGATCCCGCGTGGGCGGCAGGAGGAGCTGGCTGGAGAATACATCCGCATGCTGAATATCAATCCTCCCAGCCCGGACCATCTGATCAAGAACCTCAGCGGCGGCAATCAGCAGAAGGTGCTTCTGGCCCGCTGGCTGCTGACGGAGCCGGAGCTGTTCATCCTCGATGAGCCGACGCGGGGGATTGACATCGGAGCCAAAGCAGAGATTCAGAAGCTGGTGCTGACGCTCTCCCGGCAGGGAATGTCGTTCCTGTTCATCTCCTCGGAGCTGGAGGAGGTGCTGCGGGTCAGCGACCGGATCGCCATTCTGCGCGACCGCCGCAAGGTGAAGGAAATTTCAGAGAAGGACATGAGCCAGCAGCAGATTATGCAGGCGATTGCGGGAGGCTGAACCAATTATGAGCGTAGTAATGAAGCATCATTTATTCTGGCCGCTGTGCGTACTGGCTGCACTGCTGCTGTTCAACCTGTGTTATTCGCCGGATTTCTTCTCCATCACCGTCCATGACGGGCATTTATACGGCAGCTTGATCGACATACTGAACTTCGGTGCGCCGCTGATCCTGGTAGCTATCGGGATGACGCTGGTAGTGGCTACCAAGGGGATCGACCTGTCGGTCGGTTCCATAGTAGCCATCTCGGGCGCTATCGCCTGCCTGAGCATCAGCAGAGGAGCGGACCAGAACAGTATGGGGCTGATCCTGACCTCGGTGCTGCTGGCCGCAGGCCTGTCCCTGATGCTGGGGGCCTGGAACGGACTGCTGGTCTCCATGGCCGGAATTCAGCCGATTATAGCCACACTGATTCTGATGGTAGCGGGAAGGGGGATCGCCCAGCTTATTACCGGCGGACAGATTATTACAGTAACCAGCACCAAGTATGCGTATATCGGGTCCGGTTCACTGGCTGCGCTGCCCTTCTCTATTTTTGTCGTAGCGCTGGTTCTGGGGATCGCCCTGCTACTTACCCGGCGGACGGCCCTCGGCCTGTTCATCGAATCGGTGGGCTGTAATCCGGCAGCCAGCAAGATGTCCGGCATCCGTGCCCACTTAGTCATACTGGCCGTCTATGTGTTCTGCGGCTTATGCGCCGGAATCGCCGGCCTGCTGCTCAGCTCGAATGTCTCCAGCGCTGACGGCAACAATGCCGGTCTCTGGTATGAGCTGGACGCTATTCTGGCCGTGGTCATCGGTGGGACGTCGCTGAACGGCGGCCGCTTCTATCTGACCGGCACCGTGATCGGAGCGCTGATTATCCAGACGCTGACCACCACCATCTATATGATCGGTGTGCCGCCGGAGATTACGCTGGTTGTTAAGGCCTGTGTCGTCCTGGCCGTCTGCCTGATCCAGTCGGACACCTTCCGCGCCGCGGTTGCCGCCCGCTGGAAGTCGCGGCATTACCCCGCTGAGAAGGAGATGAGCCGTCATGCCTCTTAACCGTAAGTATATTCCAATAGTAGTCACCATTCTGCTGTTCATCGTCATGTTCACCGCTGGCTCTTTCCGTTACACAGGCTTCTTCTCCCTTCAGGTGCTGATGAATCTGCTGGTGGACAATGCCTTTCTGCTAATCACGGCGGTGGGCATGTCCTTCGTCATCCTATCAGGCGGCATCGATCTGTCGGTCGGCTCGGTGATTGCCTTATCCACAATGGTCTCGGCAAGCCTCGTG
This sequence comes from Paenibacillus sp. FSL R7-269, assembly GCF_000517865.1. Taxonomy (NCBI): domain Bacteria; kingdom Bacillati; phylum Bacillota; class Bacilli; order Caryophanales; family Paenibacillaceae; genus Paenibacillus; species Paenibacillus sp. FSL R7-269. Next base: position 64,307 of record NZ_ASPS01000028.1, on the reverse strand, counting down.
CAGCAGCAGGGCTGGCCGCCCGCCGTTGTTATCCCGCTTGTACTCCTGATGGGTGCCGTATTCGGTACGGTCATGGGCGCGATTATCCATTATTTCGCCATCCAGCCATTCATCGTCACACTGGCCGGAATGTTCCTGGCCCGGGGCTTATGCTATGTCATCAGCATCGATACCATTACCATTGATAACGCCTTCTACACCGCCATGGCCCAGACGCGGATTCCCCTGCCGGGCGGCAGCTTCCTCTCCATCAGCGCTGTTATCGCTATACTTGTCGTAGCAGCCGCTATCTTCACGGCTCACTATACCCGGTTCGGGCGCAATGTGTATGCCCTTGGGGGCAGTGAGCAATCGGCGCTGCTGATGGGGCTGCCCGTGGCGAGAACCAAGGTGCTGGTCTATACGCTTAGCGGACTATGCTCAGCGCTGGCAGGCGTGGTGTTCACCTTTTATATGCTGTCGGGGTACGGGCTGCATGCCGTCGGCTTCGAGCTGGATACGATTGCGGCGGTCGTCATTGGTGGCACGCTGCTGACCGGAGGGGTCGGATATGTGCTGGGTACCTTTTTCGGGGTACTGATTCAGGGTGTGATTCAGACGATTATCAGCTTCGAGGGCACGCTTAGCTCCTGGTGGACGAAGATCGTCATCGGCCTGCTGCTGTTCATCTTCATCCTGCTGCAGCGGGTGCTAAGCTCCAGGCGGCTGACCTTAAAAGAATAAGCACTACGCATGGAGAGACAATTTATACTTGTCTCTCCATTTTTTTGAAATATAATAATGTATAGGTTTCACGCTATACATTATCGTTCTATTTCTCACCGAAACGGTACCGTCCTTTAAAAGGATGACAAAGCCGTTTCCACTTGCTATATAATTGTAATCGCTATCATTCAGAAGGGGGAATCTGCTTGCGAACAGTAAAAGAGTGCCTGGTGCTGCTGTGCATCGTCCTGACACTAATGCTGCTGGGCGGTTGCACGGGTGGCGGGAATAACGGCGGGCCACAGGCGCTGCCTATGCAGGGGCCATCTCCTGCGGCACTTACAGGCCTGCTGCCCTCCGCAGCAGAGATTGCCGCAAACAAGCCAGTAGTGCTCGGCTTCTCCCAGCTCGGATCGGAGAGCACCTGGCGGGAAGCGAACACCGCATCGATCCGCGAAGCTGCCGGGGAGGCGGGGATTACGCTGCTGCTGAAGAACGCTGAGCAGGATCAGCAGAAGCAGTTCGAGGCCATCCGTTCTTTTATCCGCAGCGGGGTCGATGTGATTGCCATTGCGCCCGTGGTGCAGACCGGCTGGGAGCCGATTCTGCTGGAGATTAAGCAGGCTGGAATTCCGGTGATTATCCTGGACCGTTCAGTGAATGTACCGGACAGCTCGCTCTATGTCACGTTCATCGGCTCTGACTTCTATGAAGAAGGAGTGAAGGCGGCTAAGTATGTGAGAGACAAGATGCGTCATCACAACGGGGAGATCCGCATTGCAGAGTTGCAGGGAACCGTAGGTTCAACGCCGTCCATCGACCGCGGGCGCGGGTTCCGCAAGATGCTTGCCGATCAGCCGAACCTGCAGATTACCCTCAGTGCTCCGGCAGATTTCACGCGCAGCGGCGGTCATGAGGTGATGAAGACCTTTCTGCAGCAGCCAAAGGAGCAGTGGCCTCAGGTGCTTTATTCTCATAATGACGATATGGCAATTGGCGCGGTGGAGGCTATTAAGGAGGCCGGACTTGTGCCGGGAGAGGATATTATTATTGTGTCGGTGGACGGCACGCGGCGGGCATTCGAGCAGATGGTGGCGGGCAGCATCAACGCTGTGGTCGAATGTAATCCGCTGCTAGGGCCGCTGCTGATGCAAGCCGTGAAGGAGATTATGGCCGGCCGGACTCTGCCGAAGCGGATGGTGACCCCGGAGGATATATATACCCGGGAGCTGGCCGCAATGGAGATCAACAACCGCAAATATTAAGACATAAAAACCAAAAAATTTCAACTTTTCAAACAAAAATCTACATTGTTCATTGGGCAGAAGTATATTAAGATGAACTCGAATAACAAATATTAGTAGATTCATTCAAGTAATTCAATAGGAGGGGAGGATTGTGAGCTTCCGGCATAAGTAACGCATCCGATTGAAAGGGTTTACAAAAAATGTAATGGAGGAGAATGCCGATGTTCAAAAAGCTCTCGGTGCTTGCGATGACCTTTGTTCTGCTGCTGGGCTGTCTGCCTATGCTGTCTGCTCAGGCGGCAGGAAATGCCACAGCCAAACAGCCGGGAAATTCCAATCCGCTGATGGACCACAAGCTGGGTGCCGATCCCTTCGCATTGACGTATAACGGAAGAGTCTATATCTATATGTCGAGTGATGCCTATGTCTATAACAGCAACGGAACAGTGAAGGATAATGATTTCAGTGCACTGAACAAAATCAATGTCATCTCTTCGGCAGATATGGTGAACTGGACAGACCATGGTGCCATCCCGGTAGCCGGAGCCAATAATGTCAATGGTTCTGCGGGCATTGCCAAATGGGCCTCGCTCTCCTGGGCGCCTTCAGCAGCCGTGAAGAAAATCAACGGACAGGATAAATTCTTCCTGTACTTCGCCAACGGCGCGTCAGGCATCGGGGTACTGACAGCCAACTCTCCGGTTGGCCCGTGGTCCGATCCGCTGGGCAAAGCACTGGTGACAGGCAATACACCGGGAATGTCCGGGGTAACTTGGCTGTTTGACCCGGCGGTTCTGGTCGATGACGACGGCAGCGGCTATCTATATGCGGGCGGGGGCATCCCCAACACTTCGGACCCGGCATCTGTTGCCAGTCCCAAGACAGCCCGTGTGCTGAGACTCGGTGCGGATATGACAAGCATTGTTGGAAGCGCATCCACAATTGATGCTCCCTATATGTTCGAGGATTCGGGCATCCATAAGTACGGCGGCAAATATTATTACTCGTATTGCTTCAACTTCTCCGGCACGCACCCGGCTGCCTATCCGGCAGGTGAAATCGGGTATATGGTCAGCAACAGTCCGATGGGACCTTTTACGTACACCGGACATTTCCTGAAGAATCCTTACACCTTCTTCGGGGTAGGCGGCAACAACCACCATGCGGTATTTAACTTCAATAACGGGTGGTACGTAGTCTATCACGCCCAGACTGTGGCGAAGGCTGTCCTTGGTGACGGCAAAGGCTACCGTTCTCCGCATATCAACAAGCTGGTCCATAATGCGAACGGAACCATCCAGGAGGTTCAGGGAGACATGGCGGGCATCGCCCAGATTGCCAATCTGAATCCGTACACCCGGGTGGAAGCCGAGACGATCGGCTGGAATGCAGGCATTACAACGGAACGTACGCAGGCTGCGGGCGGTCCTGCCAGCAATATGAATGTGACCAATATTAACAATGGAGACTGGGTTGCCGTGGGCAATGCCGATTTCGGCTCCGGCGCTTCCAGCTTCAAGGCGAATGTGGCTTCCGCCACAGGCGGCGGTAAAATCGAAATCCGGCTCGACAGCGCAACCGGCCCGTTGGTCGGCACGCTGAATGTTCCTAATACAGGAGGAGCGCAGTCCTGGCAGGAGGTACAGACTACGGTCAGCAATGCGGTAGGGGTGCACAGACTCTATCTGGTCTTCACCGGATCAGGCTCCGGTAATCTGTTCAACTTCGATTACTGGCAGTTCTCTACGGGCGGCGATGGCGGCACGACACCTCCTCCGGTAAGCAAGGTGGAAGCGGAGGACATGACGCTCAGCGGAACCTATGCGGGGAAGATTACTTCTCCTTTTAGCGGAGTGGCACTGTACGGAAATGATGACGCTGCTGCGTTCAATCAGTATTATGCCTATGGCACGCACAATTTCTCAGTGCGGGGGGCTTCTAACAATTCCTCTGCGGCGCGGGTGGATCTGCTGATCGGCGGAGTGAACGTTGGCTCCTTCAATTTCAGCGGAACAACCCCCTCGGTACAGACGTTGACCAATGTGGCCCATGCCACCGGCAATCAGGAGGTCAAGCTGGTCGTTACCACGGATAATGGAAGCTGGGATGCCTATGTGGATTATATTGAATGGAACCAGTGACGAGGGAAGCATACGGAAGGAGGGATGCTATGGCAAGTAGAAACGGCTTTGCCGTCCTTTTAAAGAACGGTATAGTTTCAGCGGGAAATAGAAGGATAGGTTATCGTGTGCAACATATAAATTCTTCTATTTTTAAAAAAGCAGGGTTGTACCTGCTGGCATTCTCGCTCACGCTCGGTATCCTGTTCAATCCTTCTACGGCTGCTGCTGCGACCTTTACCAATCCGTTTATTTATGCAGACGCCCCGGACAATGACGTCATCAGGGTAGGCAATGTGTATTACATGACCAGCACCACCATGCATATGACCCCCGGTGTTCCTATCATGAAGTCCTATGATCTGGTGAACTGGGAAATCGTGAATTATGTCTACGATACGTATGCGAACGGCGATGCACAGAATCTGAACAACGGACAGAATGAGTATGGCAAGGGCTCCTGGGCAAGCAGCATCCGGTACAATAACGGGATCTATTATGTGTCCTTCGGGTCCAACTCAACCGGCCGGACTTATATCTATCAGACCTCGAATATTGAAAATGGCCCCTGGACCTCATCGGTCCTGGGCAGCTACTATCACGATGCTTCACTGCTGTTCGACAATGGGCGTGTCTTCCTGGTGTACGGAGTTGATAATATCAGCCTGATTGAGCTGACGGCAGATGCCAAGGCCATCAAGTCCGGCGGGATCAGTCAGGTTATCATCCCGAATTCCAGCAATATTGCCGGTTCGAACTTCATTGTGAAGGCCGAGGGCGCGCATATCCAGAAGATCAACGGCTATTATTATGTGTTCCTAATCTGCTGGCCTTCGGGAAGCGGACGCACTCAGTTGACCTACCGCTCCACGAGCTTAACCGGGGGCTATACAGGGCAGGTGTCACTTAACGACTCGGGCATTGCCCAGGGCGGCATTGTGGACACGCCATCCGGTTCCTGGTATGCGATGCTCTTCAGGGATAGCGGGGCGGTTGGACGGATGCCGTATCTGGTGCCGGTAACCTGGACCGGGAACTGGCCGGTCTTCGGAAGCGGGGGCAAGGCACCGCGAACCCTGAACCTGCCTGTTGAAGGGTATCCGGTGAAGAAGGTGTACGCCTCCGATGAGTTCTCCTCATCTTCTGCCGCTGCTGCAACCGTTCGGGATGATGTATACGCTTACTTGGCTGTGCCGGATGCCGTGATTGACCAGACATATTCCGCAGCGGAGGAGGAAACTTTTGCAGGAGCGATCTCGGCAGGAACAGGGCTGGCCAAGGTCTGGCAGTGGAACCACAATCCTGATAATACGAAGTGGTCTCTGTCCCAGCGTCCCGGATTCCTGCGGCTGACCACCGGCAAGGTAAGTACAAGCCTGCTGAATGCCCGGAACACACTGACCCAGCGGACGTTCGGTCCGAAGAGCACAGGCGTGACGGCCCTGGAGACGGGCGGAATGAAGGACGGGGATGTTGCCGGACTGGCTGCTTTTCAGGCTAAATACGGGTTCGTCGGTGTGAAGATGTCCGGCAATTCCAAGTCCATTGTGATGGTCAATGCCAGCTCCGGGTCAATGACTCAAGTGGCCAATGTGCCGCTCAGCCAGAACAGAGTCTATCTGAAGGTACTCTGCGATTTTACTAATCAGACGGATAAGGCGTACTTCTCCTATAGTCTGGACGGCAACAACTGGACATCCATAGGGAATACGCTGCAGATGTCCTATACAATGCCTCACTTTATGGGCTACCGGTTTGCGTTGTTCAATTATGCGACGAAGTCAGCGGGCGGCTATACTGATTTTGATTATCTGCGTCTGGAATAGGCGCGCTTATATCCAATAAGAAGAAGGAGATGTATTTCATTGAAGAACAGAATTAAAAAGGTTGTGGGCGGGCTCGCCCTAGCGAGTGTCCTGCTCACCTCTGTGATGGCAGGCAATGCCAGCGCAGCAATTACCAATGGATCGAAGTTCCTGGGGAATATCATTGCAGGCAGTGCTCCAAGTAACTTCACCACCTACTGGAATCAGGTCACCCCTGAGAACGGTACCAAATGGGGCTCCATCGAAGGCAACCGCAACCAGATGAACTGGGGCAATGCGGACATGATCTATAACTATGCCATTAGCAAAAACATCCCGTTCAAGTTCCATACACTTGTCTGGGGAAACCAGGAGCCTAACTGGGTCGCCGGCTTATCGGCAGCGGAGCAGAAGGCGGAGATCAGCTCATTTATTACTCAGGCAGGCCAGCGTTATTCCGCAAAGACTGCTTTTGTGGATGTCGTTAATGAACCGCTGCACGCCAAGCCTTCGTACCGCAATGCCATCGGCGGTGACGGAAGCACCGGCTGGGATTGGGTCATCTGGTCCTTCCAGCAGGCCAGAGCCGCCTTCCCGAACGCCAAGCTGCACCTCAATGATTATGGCATTATCGGTGACCCCAGCGCAGCCGACAAGTACGTGAACATTATCAATATCCTGAAATCCAGAGGACTGATTGACGGAATCGGCATTCAGTGCCACTACTTCAATATGGATAACGTCAGCGTCTCTACCATGAACACCGTACTGAATAAGCTTGCCGCTACAGGCCTGCCAATCTATGTCTCCGAGCTGGATATTACCGGTGATGACAACACCCAGCTTGCCAGATACCAACAGAAGTTCCCTGTGCTCTGGAACCATCCTTCCGTTAAGGGCGTAACCCTGTGGGGCTACATCCAGAATCAGACCTGGGCATCGGGTACCCATCTGGTGAATTCCAACGGCACAGAGCGCCCTGCCCTGAAGTGGCTGAAGCAATACTTGGGCGGCTCGTCAGCCCTGATGGAAACCACTGACGCCCAGGATATCACTGACAGTGTGATCCTGCCGGACAGTGTGGTTGAGCCAGACCCTCAACTGGATCTCCAACCGGTGCTGGAACCCGTTCCGGCTGAATAAGCTGAAGCAGGCACGCGGTATGTAACATTACTTAAGGGCTGCTCCCGTGGCACAATGCGCCGGGAGCAGCCTTTTTTTGACTAGGATTGTATTGTATGTGAAAAATCGAACACCTTGGGCATGCGAGCGGAAATGAGGTGCATTAGTGCACCTGAATCTAGCGAAAGTCGGCTGCGAGCGGAAATGAGGTGCATTAGTGCACCTGAATCTGGCGAAAGTCGGCTGTGAGCGGAAATAAGGAGCATTAGTGCACCTGAATCTAGCGAAAGTCGGCTGCGAGCGGAAATAAGGTGCATTAGTGCACCTGAATCCGGCGAAAGTCGGCTGTGAGCGGAAATAAGGTGCATTAGTGCACCTGAATCTGGCGAAAGTCGGCTGTGAGCGGAAATAAGGTGCATTAGTGCACCTTATTTAGTTGGATACAGCTCAAATGTGTTGGTGCAGAGGTCTGTTAGGCCAATCGTATGTGAAAAACCAAACACAAACACAAACACAAACACAAACACAAACACAAACACAAACACCACCAGCACCACTCACCCGCACAAGTAAGTTATCCCCGTACCCGCCAAGACATCCGCCAATCTCACCCCCCACCCCCATCCGCTGGAGGAAGGGACAAATGCCCCTCCCTATACACCTTCCTGTACTGTGAAGGCGTGTAGGAAGTAACCTTCTTGAATATCTTCGAGAAGTACAACGGGTCGTGGTAGCCGACCGAGTAAGACAACGACTTCACCGACAACCGCGACTCCGCCAGCAGTTCGCAGGCCCGCCGGATGCGCACGGTGGTCAGGTAGCCGGAGATGGAGGTGCCAGTCTCTTTTTTGAACAGCCGGAACAGGTAACTGCGCTCAATAGTCACATATTCCACCACATCCAGCACCGATAAGGAAGACTTCCAATAGTTACTCTCGATATAGGCCTTCGCTGACCCTACATAGTCCTTCTTGAGACTGGCCTGCTCGCTCGGATAATACTCCATGTAATACGACAGCAGCAGATGAAGCACCGCATCCGAGCGCTCCCGTGCATACGGCTCCAGTTCATTGGCCTTAATCTGATCGAACATGGCCCTGAAATCCTGCGGCGCGGTCGTTACAACGGGCTGGTCGGGTGAGATACGAAGCATAGCAAGTAAGCGTAAGGCCTCCGGCCCGCTAAATTCAATCCAGCAATACGCCCACGGGTCCTGCGGATCAGGATAGTAATACACCTCCGTCTGCGGAAAAATCATAAAGCTCTCGCCCGTCTCCACAGGGTGTACCGCCTGGCCGGTCTTCAAGTAACCTCTGCCGCTTACGATATAATGCAGCGCATATACATCACGGACGCCGGGTCCCCATCTATGCAGATTGGAGGGCTTGTACCCGTTCCCTTTTACCATTGGACCCTCATTGAGTCCGTATTCCATAGAATTCATAGTCAGCACCTGTATCTTTCAGCATGTTACTTATACTATATGACGAATACAACAAATAAACAAAGGAAGCGTATTCAAAAATGACAACGCTTTCTTAAGAATGTGAGCTTACGGCGCCCCGCCGCTTGCAGGTAAACTAAAGGTACGAGGGAGGAGCGCATATGGAATTGGAAACACAGCCAAAAAGTCCCGGAACCGGCGGCGGCCGGCGGTCGTTTTTATGGAAGCGGTTTAAAAAACAGAAAGTACTGCATTTGTTCGTCGGGCTAGGCATGATCTATCTGCTGATCTTCGCGTACACTCCGATGTTCGGCATCCTAATGGCGTTCAAGGATTACAGCATCTCCGGCGGCATCAAAGGAATCTTTACCAGCGATTGGGTCGGGTTGAGGTATTTCGATGAATTCGTCCATGACTATCAATTCGGCAAGCTGGTCCGCAACACGCTGGTCCTTAGTCTGCTGAAGGTCCTCTTCGCCTTCCCGGCGCCGATCCTGCTGGCGATCATGCTGAACGAAGTGAAGCACATGGCCTTCAAGCGGTTTGTGCAGACGATCAGCTATCTGCCGCATTTTATCTCCTGGGTGGTCGTGGTTGGCGTATCCTATGCCTTCCTATCCGCCGATGTCGGTGTGGTCAATAAGGCGCTGATGGCGATGGGCTTCACGGATGAGCCGCTAGCCTTCCTGACCAGTCCAAATTACTTTTGGGGGCTGGCGGTAGGGAGTGCGGTGTGGAAGGAGATGGGCTGGTGGACGATTATTTTTCTGGCGGCGATCTCGGGGATCAGTCCTTCGCTCTATGAGGCTGCTGAGATTGACGGTGCCGGAAGGCTGGCGCGTATCCGTTATATCACCCTGCCGGGAATGAAGGGAACCATCGTTGTTGTGCTGGTACTGACCATCGGGAGCATTCTCGGCGGCGGACTGGTTGGTTCAAACTTCGAGCAGGCCTACCTGCTCGGCAACAGTATCAATAATCCAACCTCAGAGATTGTCCAGACCTACGCATTCAGGGTGGGGTTAAGCGACGGGCGGTTCTCCTATGCAGCGGCGATCGATTTAATTCAATCGGTGATATCTGTAGCGCTGATTTTCTCCAGTAACTATATCGCTAAGCGGGTATCGGGCTCCAGTCTGTTTTAGAGAGAGGAGGGAAGGCTATGCTGAAGAGTCAGCGGCAGAAGGATTTTGTTTTTGACAGCGTGATCTATGTGGTATTGTTCATTATTATGCTCACGATGCTGTACCCGTTCTATTACGTGTTAATAGCTTCATTTAATAAAGGCTCAGACTCACTGCTGGGCGGGGTGTATCTGTGGCCCCGGAACTTTACCCTGGAGAATTACCGGGTGTTCATGGATGATCCCAAGTGGGTGAAGGCTTTCCTGGTCTCCGTACTGCGGACGGTGTCCGGCACCTTGCTCGGACTGCTGCTTACCAGCATCGTCGCTTACGGCTTGTCACATCGTGATCTGTTGTTTAGCAAGGTCTATTTCACAGTGATCGTATTCGCCATGTACTTCTCCGGCGGACTGATCCCTTATTATGTAGTCTTGCGTTCACTAGGCTTGTTAAATTCCTTTGCGGTGTACATCATCCCGTCCATGCTCAGCACGTTCTTCCTGCTCATTGCGATCTCATTCTTCCGTGAAATTCCCGCTGAGCTAAAAGAATCTGCGCATATAGACGGGGCCGGTGAGCTTACGATATTCTTCCGCATCATCCTGCCGGTCTCAACGCCGGTGCTGGCGACTATGGCCTTGTTCATGGGGGTCGGGCAATGGAATTCCTGGCTGGATTCGGCTTATTTCGTCCAGTCCGAGGAGCTGCGTACGCTGGCCTTCCGCATGATGGAGGTCATCAACAAGAGCAACTCTCCGATGGATTCGCTGGCGGTAGCCAACAGTGCCTCGGCGGGTGTGACCAGCTTCTCCTTACAGGTCACTTCAATGGTCGTTTCCATTGTTCCCATTATCTGTGTGTATCCGTTCCTGCAGAAGTATTTCGTTTCTGGAATCATGCTGGGTTCGGTAAAAGGCTAGGCCAGTGCTTCAGTGTTCAAATGTTCCATCGCTCATACAGCTCATTAATTCAATCATGGAGGGATTAGCTTGAACAAAAGCAGAAGCTTCAAGATCGTCGCAGCCGCACTCTCAATGGCCGTAGTGTTATCCGCCTGCGGCGGTAACGGGGGAAATACCGCCCAGCCCGCCCCGTCCGGCAGCCCGGACGCCGCAGCAGGCGGGAATGCACCTGCCAAGCCCGGACAGGTGAAGGAGTTAAGCCTCTTCATTGATGCGTCGTGGTACCCGGTTACGGAATGGAAGGGTCCGGTCGCCGACATGATTACCGAGAAGACGGGGGTGAAGCTGAAGGTTACGGTCGCTACCGATGACAAACAGCTCCCGCTGATGATTGCCTCCGGTGACCTGCCGGACCTGGTGTTCACCTCATCCAATGTAGACCGGTTATCCGACTCGAAGCTGTCGTATTCCTGGAATGAACTGATTGAGAAATATGCGCCGGATTTCAAGATTGACAAGACCCGGATTGCCATCCACACCATGGATGACGGCAATTTCTATACCGTGCGGAATTCCTTTGCAACCCAGGAGGAGATGAAGAATAGTAAATATTCGTTAGGCAGCGACGGCAACCCGGGCATCGCGGTCCGGGAGGATATTCTGAAGGAGCTGGGGAATCCGCCGATCAAGACCCTGGATGATTTCGTCAAGGTGCTGGGCATGGTCAAGGAGAAATATCCCGAGATGGTCCCGCTGATCATGGACAAGGACTGGATCGAGCAGTATTTCCTGGCCCAATTCGGTACGGAGACTCTGCTCGACGGCTGGTATGAACAGGACGGCAAGGTGGAATATGCGATCAGGCAGCCCAAGATGCTGGACTTCTTCAAGTTCATGAATAGCCTGTACCGTAACGGCTATATCCTGGCTGAGAATTTCGCACTGGCCAATGACCAGATTGATGATCAATATGCTACGGGCGGCAAAGCCTTCGCCCATAGCCACACCGTATCCACCGCAGATACCGATAACATCAAGATCAAGAGCAATCAGGGGAACTTCTCCTTCAAGATGCTGCCAAGCGTATTGTCGAAGGATGCCAAGGTAGTCAGCTCAGGACTCGGCTTCTCCGGAACCTTCATCACCAAGAAGAATAAGGACCCGGAGGCCTCCATCAAATTCATGCAGTATCTGGCCAGCGACGAGGGCAAGAAGCTGACGATGTTCGGGGTAGAGGGCGTGCACTGGACCTGGAATGAAGAAGGTCACCCCGATTTCAAATACAATCCGTCCGATGCCGATTTCGTGAACAGCAACGGAATTAAGTGGTGGTATCTGTATAACGATGGAGTTACGGAGGGCATGCTGTCCTATGTTCCTGAGCTGCAGAAAACTCAGGCGTTGATGGATCTGAAGTCGATCCGCATCTACAAGCCGGAGATCGGCCTGATCCAGACTCAGCCGGATTCACAGGAGAAGACCATTAAGACCAAGATCGATGAGATGGTCAAGAATGAGAAGGTCAAAATCTATCTGGCTGAATCGGAGGAAGCCGCAGTAGCAGCCTATGAGAATATGCTGAAGAACGCAGAGAACATCGGCCTGCAGAAGCTCACCGACTGGGCGAATACAACCTATCAGAAGAAAAAAGAATTGTTCAAGTAAGCGGATTCCTGCCGGTAGAGACCTGTCTCTACCGGGTTTTACATGTTCATGGTAGGATTAGAGAACATAAGTCGGGCACCGGAGGGACAGACTGCCGTGAGCATTGTACGCAAAATGATAGTAGGATATATCTTTCTGATTTTTATTCCAGTAGTTACGTTTGGCTACTATTATTATAGTAAGATCTATGACTCTGTAAGCGGCCAGTTTGTGGAGAGCCGTCAGAAGATTCTGGAGCAGGCCTATGCCAATATGAAGGCAGACCTGGCCCGGATTGATTCCACGCAGCGGATGCTGCAATACAATCCATATGTAACCGATTATCTGGACGGCAGCTATGAGACGGACGCAGAGAGTGTATATGCCTACAACCGTTATATTAATCCGGTGATTATACAATCGCTTAATATCAGTCCTGAAATTGAGACGTTCAGAATCTATCTGACCAAGCAGGGCGTGCTGCCCATTACTGACCGTCTGCTCGAACTATCGGCGTTGGTTGAACAGGGTGCCGAGGCTACCCGTATGCTGCGGCCGGGACAGGGCAAGTGGATGATTCCCGATCCCCAGGTGGAAGCTCCCCCGCTGGTGTTCTATCAGAATATATATAATAATGACTTTACCGAGATTGTGGGACTGCTGGAGCTGCGGGTCGGCAGTGAGCTGATCCGCAAGTTCTATCGGGCGACAGGCGGAGGGGATTGGACCGCGCTGCTTCTGCCCGCAGAGGGCAAGCCGCTGGAGCGGGAAGGCATTCCCGCAGCAGTGGACGATGCCACCTGGAGCAGACTGGCCTCGGGAGAAGCACAGACCTATTTTATCAACCGGGAAGTCATTGTTAATCAGTTATATATGAAGGAACTGGGCGTACGTGTTGCCGTAATCGGCAAGGTATCCGAGGTGTTTCGCTCGATCCGGAGCCAGGAGCTGGTGATGATAACGACATTCGCAGTACTGCTTGCGTTATTGTCGTTCGCGTATTACACTCTTGCTTCAACGATTACGAAGCGTGTTCTCCGGCTCGCCAGACATATGCGCAATCTGAACGACGACAACCTGAAGCAGTCGGTCAGCAAGGAGGATAAGCCGGGCCGCAAGGATGAGATCAGCTTCCTGACCGAGACCTATAATTCGATGCTTCTGCGCATGGATGAGCTGATCAACAATGTCCACCGGGCCGAGCTGCGCAATAAGGAAGCCGCTTACAAGGTGCTCCAGGCCCAGATCAAGCCGCATTTTCTCTATAATACGCTGGAGACTATCCGCATGCTGGCCGAATCGAACAATGACAAGGAAGTGGCGGAGATCTCTTACTGGTTCGGTAAGCTGATGCGTTACAGCCTGTCCGCCCAGGACGATCATACCGTGCTCTCCCAAGAGCTTGAGACCGTAGTTTTCTACCTCAATATTCACAAAATGCGGTTGCAAAAAAGACTCACCTATGAGGTCGATATCGCTGTGGCTGCCGAGGCCCTGATTTGTCCAAGATTCATCCTCCAGCCCCTGGTCGAGAATAGTATTATTCACGGAGCTGCCGTGACACTGCGGCCGGTCCATATCCTGATTCAGGCGAAGGAGACGGCGGAGGATATCCGAATCAGCGTGTCGGACAGCGGCATGGGTATTCCTGAAGAACAGGTGCGGCAGCTTCGCGCCCGGTTATCCCGCGGGGAGGAGCTGAACACTCAGGAAGAGACAGAGGGAGGCGTGGGCCTGTATAATGTCAGCGAGCGGATTAAATCATTTTATGGCGGGACCTCACGGCTGATTCTTGAGAGTGAGGAGGGCAAGGGGACCTGCCTGACCATCATCCTATCGAAAGGGGCGGCAGAGCAAGCATGAGAATTCTGATCGTAGACGATGAGCCGATTATCCTTGGAGGGCTGGTGAAGGTGATTGGCGGAGCCGCGCCGGCCGGAGCTGAGATCCGCGAGGCCGGCGACGCCTTCGAGGCGCTTCAGATCATGAAGGAATATATGCCGGATGTGACGGTAACGGACTTGCATATGCCGGAGAAGAACGGGTTCGAGATGATGGAGGAGGCGAAGGAGAACGGTTTATGTGAGCGCTTCATTATTCTTACCGGACATGATGACTTCGAATATGCCCGCCGGGCGCTCCGCTACGGGGTAGTGGATTATCTGCTGAAGCCGGTGGATAAGGAGGAGGTAGCCCGGCTGCTGAGTCAGGTGAAGCGGAATCTTCCCTCCGTGGACAGTACGGACTGTCCGCCGCATGCCAAGCGGATTCTTGCCTACACCCGGCTGAATTATATGAATGACCTGTCCCTGGATCATCTGGCCGAGCTGATGGACCTTCATCCGAATTACATCAGCAGCCTGTTCAAGAAGGTCACCGGCGATACGTTCGTCCATTACCTGAATACCACCAGGATCAAGGAAGCGCAGAAGCTGCTGAGCCTCCACCGGGATCTGCCGGTAGTCGAGATCGGACGCCGGGTCGGGTATGAGAACAAGCATTACTTCAACAAGGTGTTCAAAAAATACACCGGCAGCACCCCTGGGGCTTACCGGCAAGATCACTAAAGCTGCTTCTGCGTAATCATCCGCCAATGATTTTACACCCCATTAACATGCTTCATACGTTCGCGTGATATAACTGAAACAATCGGTTATAAGAGGAGAAGATGAGATGAAGCTAAGCAAAGAGGAGAGATCGTGGATTCTGTACGACTGCGGGAATTCCGCGTATTCGATGGCCGTGACTACGGCGCTGCTGCCGATTATCTTCGGGATGTTCGATAATGTGGGCAGCAGCATGGACCTGGGGTATTTCAACTCGATCGCCAGTATTCTGGTCGCGGTCCTCAGCCCGATTCTCGGCACGATTGCGGATTATAAGGACCGGAAGAAGCGGTTCTTTATTTTTTTCGCTGCGCTCGGTATCCTTTCAACCGCCTCATTGGCCTTTGTGTCCCCTGCCAGCGGGCAATGGCAGCTGCTTGTTGCCTTTTACATTCTGTCAGCGGTCGGCTTCGCCGGGTCTAATATCTTCTACGACTCCTTCCTGGTGGATATTACGGAGGATGAACGGATGGACAAGGTGTCAACGCGAGGGTTCGCCTACGGCTACATCTTCAGTTGTATTCCGTTCGGCATCAGTCTGCTGCTGATCTTCCTGCTGGGAATGGACAAGGCCATCGGCTACCAGATCGGGTTCATCATTACGGCGCTCTGGTGGGGACTGCTGACGGTGCCGATGATCCGGGATGTGAAGCAGAGATATTATATCGAGCCTGAGCCGAAGCCTGTGGCCCGGAGCTTCAAACGCATCGCTGCCACCTTCGGGAATATCCGCCAGCACCGAATCGTCTTTGTGTTCCTGCTTGCTTACTTCTTCTATATTGACGGAGTAGATACGATTATCAAAATGGTTGTGCCTTACGCAACCTCCGTCCTCGGCACAGAAGCCCTCGACACCTTCACACTGCTGGGAATTCTGCTCATCATCCAGATTATTGCCTTTCCCTGCGCGATTCTCTATGGCAATCTGGCCAAAACCTACTCCGCCCGGGCCCTGATTATTGCCGGGATATTCACCTACGTTATTTCCTGTATCGCAGCGTTCTTCATTACTTCGGTGTGGCATATCTTCCTGCTGGGTGCGCTGATCGGCTCGGCCCAGGGCGGCATTCAGGCACTCAGCAGGTCCTATTTCGCCAAAATCATCCCGAAGGAGAATTCCAATGAATTCTTCGGGTTCTATAATATTTTTGGCAAGTTCGCGGCGATTCTTGGCCCTGCCTTAATGTCTCTGACCACTACCTTGGTAGGAGATGCCCGCTATAGTATTTTGTCGATTATCCCGCTCTTTCTGATCGGCTTCTTCATCTTCATCACATTGCCAAAGGGGACATAGTATGGAATCCACTGGTTTGCCACCGCAACCACCCTCTGCAGCCAAGCATCTGATCGTCATCTCCTATGATGCCTTCTCTGAAGATCACTGGGAGATGGCCAGCCGCCTGCCCAATCTGTCGAAGCTGATCACCAGCGGTGCTTACAGCAACCGTCTCAGAAGTGTCTATCCCACGCTAACTTACGTTGTGCATACTACCATCGTTACCGGCGTCTACCCGGATAAACACGGTATCTATCACAACAATCCGCTGCAGCCGTTCGTGCCGGAGGAGGAGCAGCGCTGGTTCTGGTTCCGTGAGGCGGTTCAGGTGCCAACAATCTATGATGCCGCGCGTAAAGCGGGGCTGAGTACAGCGGGACTTCTGTGGCCGGTAAGCGGAAAGTCCTCGATTCAGTATAATATTCCAGAGATCCGTGCGTTAAAAGGGGAGAACCAGGCGCTTAAGGTACTGCGAAGCGGCAGTCCCCTGTACTGCGCCCGGCTGGAGCTGAAATACGGACGAATCAGGCAGGGCATCGCCCAGCCGCAGCTCGATAACTTCACCACGAAGTGCGCCGCCGATACGATCAAGCGGCATAAGCCGAACCTGCTGATGATGCATCTGATCGACCTGGATGACACCAAGCATCTGTGCGGCACGGACAGCGGGGAAGTAGACGATGTCATCCTGCGGATGGACAATCGGCTGGGTGACATCATGCAGGCTGTTGAGGATGCCGGAATCCGGGAGGAGACGGTGATGATGGTACTGGGCGACCATGGTCAGTTCAATGTGCGCTACAAGATGCATGTGAACAATCTTTTGCAGGCCAAAGGACTGATCTATGAGAAGGACGGCGTGATGCAGTGGCGGGCCTACTTCCAGAGCGGCGGCGGTTCAGCTTATCTGCATGTGCAGCCCGGAGATGAGGAAGCGCAGCAGCTGGCCTTGGCGGCGGTGGATGAATACAGGCGTGACGGAGCACCGGGAATTGAGAGTGTATACACGGAAGAGACGCTGAAGCAGCTCCATGCCAGCCCGGTGGCAAAAGTCATGCTTGAAGCACAGCGGGGCTACAGCTTCGATGAAGCGCTGGCGGACACGCTGGTCACCGATTTGCAGGCGGAGGGCATTCGCTATGCTACGCACGGCTACTCCCCGGATGCAAGCGGGTACCGCTGCAATCTCGTCATCGCAGGCGCAGGGATCAAGCAGAGCTATCCCATCGGTGATCTGGAGATGGTCGACATCGCCCCGACGATGGGACGGATGCTGGGGCTCCGGTTCGGGCCGGGGGACGGGCGTGTGCTGGAGGAGATTTTTGAGGAGTAGCGGGGGGATAGTAATGGTAGTGTGAGTGATGAATAGAGCAACTTCCATCGGTCCGATCAGGATGTCCGCACACGCGGCAGCCGGGTCGGGCTTTTTTTATCGTTGGTTGTATCGGCGAATAGGATGATAGCTTGCTCATGCGGTGTTGCGGGGTGGGGTGCGTGTACCCGTAGGCCAAACGTATGCGGAAAAGCAAATACAATCTGCTGGCGCTTAGTAGAGTAGCGTTAGCCTTAGGAAACAGGCGGATTTCCTCCACTTGCTGATGAACGAATGAGCGCTTCCCGGGTAACAGTTGTATAAACAACACTTAATTTCAGCCCATCCAGCCGCAGAAGCCCAAACAAACTATTTTAGTTGTAATATTTCCGCTTATTTCCTTATATTTGCCTAAAGCGGGCTGATTAAGATACGTTTTTCCACCTGTTTGCCGCTAAGAGGGGGGCGCCGCCCCTGAACATTAATCAACGGCACGACTGTAATTAAAATTTAAATTACCGTTGACATTTTGCCTATGATCAAATATATTATCCATAAGAATAAAAGTTTCCTTAGAGAAACAATTGTGTATATGAGAAACAATATACACAATAGATTCATTAATTTGCTATAGAGATTGAACTTGAAAATATACGTAAAGGGAAAAGTGGCGGAGGGGAATTTTAGAACTGGAGGAGCGGTAGCGTCCGCCTTTGTATTTGGATTTCTACCGCGAAGAGCGGTTTTAATCAGGAAATCCAAATTGGGCAGCGGCCTGAAGTCCAAAACTTCTCTGGAGTCACGGCCAATCCCAAACCAAAAAATCATTAGTTTATTTTAGTCAGTTAGGCTAAATAGGAGATGGGGTGCTGACATGATTCAGATTAAGGGTTTAAACGTTGATTATTTCGGCAACTCGGCGCTGGAGGGTGTGACGCTCGATATCCCCTTCGGGCATTCGGTAGGCATTATCGGGCCCAATGGCGCTGGGAAGTCCACTTTCATTAAGGCGCTGCTGGATGTGATCAAGAAGAGAAGCGGAACGGTAAAGGCAGAAGGGAAGGACATTGCCCTGTACAGACGGAATATTGCCTACGTGCCGCAGAAGAACGATATTGACCTGACTTTTCCCATTACAGTTAAGGATACGGTGCTGACCGGAACTTATCCGAACCTGAAGCTGTTCCGGCGTCCGGGTAAGAAGGAGAGGACTTTTGCGGAGCGCAGCATGGCGATGGTGGAGATCGGTGACCTTGCTGATAAGCAGATTAGCAATTTGTCCGGCGGGCAGCTGCAGCGGGTGTTTATCGCCCGGGCGCTGGCCCAGGAGGCCAGTGTGTTTTTCCTGGATGAGCCGTTTGTCGGCATTGATATGGTTAGTGAGCGTATCATTGTGAACCTGTTCAAGCAGCTCCGTGAGGAAGGCAAGACCATCCTGGTGGTGCACCATGATCTGCATGAAGTTGAAGAATATTTTGACAAAATCATTCTGCTTAACAAGCGGCTTATCGCCTTCGGAGATGTGCAGGATACCTTCACCACAGAGAATATCCGCAGAGCCTACGGTACATCCTTGGGCAACGTAATGATCCAGGGTGCAGGAGGTGCTTCTCATGATTGAGTCCTTATCCAGTCTGCTGAATATTCCAGTTTACGCCCTGAACGCCGGGTTATCTGCAATTATTCTCGGGATTGTCTCAGGGGCGTTGGGCAGCTTCATCGTTCTGCGCAAAATGTCGCTGATGGGCGATGCCTTATCTCACGCAGTGCTTCCGGGCGTCGCCCTGTCTTATATTCTGGGCATCAACATCCTGCTGGGCGCTTCGTTGTTCGGCCTGTTAGCCGCTATTCTCATTCAATTCATCACCAGCCGCAGCAATATCAAGAGCGATACCTCTATCGGTATCATTCTCAGCTCCTTCTTTGCACTCGGGATTGTCCTGATTACGTTCGCCCGAAGCGGGCTGGATCTCACTCATATTCTGTTCGGTAACATTCTGGCTGTCCCGCAATCCGAGCTGCTGCAATCCTTCATCATCATGCTGGCGGTGCTTGCCATTATTACACTGCTGTACAAAGAGCTGCTGATCAGCTCATTCGATCCAGTGGTAGCGAAGGCTTACGGGCTGAAGACCGGCTTCTATCATTATCTGCTGATGATGCTGCTCTCCGTAGTGACCGTCTCCTCCTTGTCTCAGGTTGGGATTGTACTGGTCATCGCGATGCTGGTCATCCCGGCAGCCACCTCGTATCTGTGGTCCAATTCCTTGCTGCATATGATCGTATTAGCCTCCTCAGTTGGGGCAGCCTCGGGGATCATCGGCGTATACGTGAGCTTCCGCTACAATCTGCCGACAAGTGCAACAATCGTGCTGGTAGGCGTCACCTTGTTCAGCATTTCATTCATCATATCGCCCAAGAATAATTTTCTGCGGAAAGGACTGAAGCAAGCATGAGACTGTTCAAAATAATATCGGCATCCTTACTCATTCTACTACTCGCCGCATGCTCCAACACCAGTAAGGGGGGAGCGGATGACGGCAAGCTGCAGATTGTGGCCACGTATTCGATCATTGCAGACATGACCCGGAATATCACCGGAGATAAGGCGGAGGTCTACAGCATGGTACCTATCGGCACAGACCCCCATATGTATGATCCGCTGCCTGCAGATACAGGCAAGGTTTCCAGCGCGGACCTTATTTTCTATAATGGATTGAATCTGGAGACCGGCAAGGGCTGGTTCCAGGATCTGCTCAAGGTGACAAAAAAGGAAGCTGCCGCGTTTGCCGTCTCCGAAGAGGTCACGCCGATGTACCTAACCGAGAAGGGGAAGGAGTCCCAGGTTGACCCTCATGCCTGGCTGGATATACAGAACGCGGTCAAGTATGTGGATGTCATTACCGCACGTGTGATCGAACAGGACCCGGACAACAAGCAATATTATCTGGATAACCAGACCGCGTACGTGAAGGAGCTGACGGAGCTGGATCAGTATGCCAAGGAAGCTGTGAGCAAGGTCCCGCAGGAGAAGCGCGTCCTGGTCACCAGTGAAGGAGCCTTCAAATACTTTTCCCAGGCCTATGGCTTCGAGTCTGCCTTCATCTGGGAGATCAACACTGACAGCCAGGGAACACCGGAGCAGATGAACCGGATCATCGGCATTATCAAGGAGAAGCAGATTCCGGCGTTATTCCTGGAGACGAGTGTCAATCCCAAGACGATGGAGACGATTTCCCGCGAGACCGGGGTGCCGGTCCATTCCAGGATTTTCACAGATTCTCTGGCTAAGGAAGGGGAAGACGGAGACACCTACCTGAAGATGATCAAGTGGAATATCGATCAGGTGATAGAGGGCTTGTCCCGATAGGCTGCAACAAATAACCCGCCAACGTGGATGGATTGCTTATCCAGTCTTGGCGGGTTATTTCCGATATTGTGCATAGTTCAAGCGCTGACAATCCCGAGCACGAATCCGTCATAGCCCTTGCTGCCTACCGTCTGTATAGCAGTAGCATCTATGCGCGGCTCCTCTGCGAGCAGCTTCATGAATTGCCGGATGCCTTGAACCCGGTCATCCGCACTGTCCGGGTCAATTACCTCGCCGTCACGCACTACATTATCCGCCACAATGACCGCACCCGGCCGGGCCAGCTTCAGCACCCACTTCAGGTAATGCGGATTATTCGGTTTGTCGGCATCAATGAAGATGAAGTCAAACGGCTCACATCCCCGGGCTTCCAGCAGTGCCAGCGAATCCAGCGCCGGACCTTCCAGTACTTCCGTCTTGTCTGCCAGCCCCGCCATTCTAAGGTTATCCTCAGCCACTACAACATGCTTGTGCTCGAATTCCAGTGTGACCAGTCTGCCCGTCTCCGGCAACGCCCGCGCCAGCCAGATGGTGCTATAACCGCCCAGCGTGTCGATCTCCAGAATGTTGGATGCTCCCTTCATTTTGGCCAGCAGATACAGCAGCTTCCCTTGATTCGGAGCGACATCAATCGCCGGTAAGCCGGCCCCTGTATTCGCATCCAGCACAGCGTCCAGGACCGGATCAGCCGTCAATAACCGGTCATTGAAATAAGCGTCTACGTTGCTCCATTTGTTCTGTTCTTCCATGTGAATCCCTCCATTAGTTGTTTTTTTGTATTGTTGTATTGGAACTGCTTTAAATATAAGGGATTATCATTCATAATACTAATATATGATAATGTCATAAACATAAGTATTGGTTATGAATATGACCTATGAATAGGAACGTATTTATTAACATTCATCCACTCAGGCTTTTCTATTATGCAGCCGGGCTACAGCGGTTTATTGATATCTGCCGGGAATGATGAACAATAATAATATATTTCTTTTCGATTAAAATATATTGATAAACGATAAATATTATGCTAAATTAAACTCACCATAACAAGTGAGGAGTATGTGTAATGAACCGTAAGCCAGGCTCAACCACGTTTCTGAAGGCGGTGCTTATTGTGTTCGCGCTGGCCGCGCTGGCCCTGTGTATCTTCGCGGTCCCGGCTATCGGTGACTTCGCAGCGGAGCTGTATCCCGGCCATTCGTATATCCAGGTGCTGGTGATGACAGATCTGTATGGGGCGGCTCTGCCGTTCTTCATAGCACTGTCTCAGGCATACAGACTGTTAGGCTTAATCGACCGCAATGAGGCTTTCTCGGAGGACTCGGTACGGGTGCTGAAGCATATCAAGCATGCGGCAGTGTCGATCAGCGGAATGTTCACCTTAGGGCTGCCGCTGTTCTATCTGATGGCGGAGAAGGACGATGCCCCGGGCATTATTGTGATCGGGCTGGTCCTTATTTTCGCCTCCATGGTGATTGCAGTATTCGCGGCGGTACTCCAGAAGCTCCTGAATGAAGCGATAGCATTGAAATCTGAGAATGATCTGACAGTCTGAGGTGGCGACCATGGCGATTATCGTTAATATTGATGTGATGCTGGCTAAGCGGAAAATGAGTGTAACAGAGCTTACAGAGCGGGTGGGAATTACGATGGCGAACCTGTCCATTCTTAAGAACGGCAAGGCCAAAGCGATCCGTTTCTCAACGCTTGAGGCAATATGTAAGGCGCTGGATTGCCAGCCGGGAGATATTCTGGAATACACACCGGAGGCTACAGAATAATGGGCGCCGGGAGTGGGGAGGGAACGGTATTGAGAGCCATGACACGGCTGCTGCACTTCGCGTACCATCAGGCGATGAGCTGTATCTTTCCTGTAGCGATCTTTGGAACGTTAATCCTGACCCGGACAGCAGAGCTGCCGTTCATCCACCGCTATGATCTGATTCTGCTGATCCTGCTTATTGTACAGTATCTGATGTACCGGAGCGGGCTGGAGACGCTGGATGAGATCAAGGTTATCTGTGTGTTTCATGTGATTGGACTGGTGCTGGAGATGTATAAAATAAGAATGGGCTCCTGGGCCTACCCGGAACCCGGCTATACGAAGCTGTTCGACGTTCCGCTGTACAGCGGATTCATGTACGCCAGCGTGGCCAGCTTCATGTGCCAGATCTGGCGCAGGCTGCAGATGGAGTTGACCGGCTGGCCGGGTCTGGCTTCGGCGGGACTGCTGGGCGGCGCGATCTATCTGAACTTCTTCACCCACCACTTCATTCCCGATTTCCGCTGGTGGCTGACAGC
Source organism: Paenibacillus sp. FSL R7-269 (assembly GCF_000517865.1). Classification (NCBI taxonomy): domain Bacteria; kingdom Bacillati; phylum Bacillota; class Bacilli; order Caryophanales; family Paenibacillaceae; genus Paenibacillus; species Paenibacillus sp. FSL R7-269. The sequence goes on along the minus strand of NZ_ASPS01000028.1, from coordinate 41,326 downwards.
CCTGGTAGTAGTGGTATTCTGGAGAACCTGGATCATTTACCGGGTGCAAGGCAAGACGTACCGGATGCCGCTTGTGCTGGCTTTTGCCATTGTGGGGTTCTTCATCTGGCTGGCCGAGAATATCGCGACCTTCCTGGGGGCATGGCAATACCCGGACCAGCACGAGAGCTGGCACCTGGTAGGCTTCGGCAAGATCAGCTCATGGTTCCTGCTGGTGATTATCAGTGTGATTATTGTTGCCCAGCTTAAGCATGTGAAGGCCGGCCGGAGCGGGTCCAGATAGCCAGTCCGTCCAGCGGATAACGGAAGGATGGTCCAGTTCCTCCGGTAACCGACGGGATTAGCGAACATTGTTCCCCGTTGGAATCAAGGGAGAATAGCTGCTCAATGTGATAGACACCGGGAGACGGAGCTGACTCATAGAGTCTCAAGGCGATCCCGGCCGCCGCTTGAGCCGTGATGGAGGCTTCATGCAAGCCTGTAATGCCGTATTCTCTGGAGGCGGGTCGGCCGTCCTTCGTCCCGTAGGCATCGACTTTGACCGCATAGCGCTCGGAGCCGAAGCGGAAGCGGGTGAATGCCTGGACCGCGAGATTGCGGAGCGTCCGGTTACGCAGCAGACGGGAGAGTCCGGTGCGGCGCAGCAGCGCTGCGGCTGAGGTCATGCTCCGTGAATCGAAGCAGAGCCGGGTCGAGACAGAAGGGACATTAAGGGTCTGAGGCAGAGTGATCTGATCCGAAAAAGGAAAACGGTAGGCTCTATGCGTCCGCAGTGCAAAGCCGAAATCCGCTGCTTTAGCCTCTGTGAAGCTTGAGGTGGTGCGCGGTCTGCCGTGCTCGGTGATCTCGAAGTCGGCTCCGAGGTTGTCCACCGTCCACTCCATAGCTGCCTGTCCATGGCTGTCACCCAGTCCCAGCATGATTGAGATGTCGATCTGCTCCGTATGGTCCAGCTCCTGGGCGGCCCGTGCCGCAAGCAGGTTCGTTAGCCCCGGCGCGAGGCCGACACTTAGCACTGCCGCCCCCTTGAGCTTATGCTTCACAGGGTCGAGCCTTTGCAGCATGGTCAGGAAGTCTCCGCTTGCCGAGACATCTACATATTGGGTGCCGCTCTGGAGGCAGGCTTCGGCCAGCCGGGTGTCCTGCTGATCCAGACACATAACGACCAGCTTAACCTTCTCCAGCAGCTCTGGGGAAAGCGGCATCTCCGCCGACAAGCGCAGCGGTTTCACGTATCCGCCCGTACTGCGGGAGAATTCCTCGGCCCGGTGCAGGTTTCTTCCTGCTGCGTAGACCTTGCCGGGGTGCTGTGCCCCGAGAATCCGGCATATCTGTGATCCGACATGTCCGTAACCGCCGATTACTACTATATCTGTTTTCATGATTATTCCCGTCCTTCGTGGTGGATTGCAGGATCTGCGGTATAATTAACGTTATGTATCATTATCCTGCTAAGGCGGGCAGCGGACTATCCCACATTTGTGGGATTTCGGGGAGGACAGAAGATGAACAAGGGAGTACATAGCCTATTACAGCTTGACCCTGCCCGGGGCGGCCCGGTGCTGAATTCACAGCAGTACCGCGAAGCAGTGATTGCCAGGCTCCGCCTGCTGGTTCCATTCGCTGCAGCCTGTTGTACGACAGTAGACCCGCATACACTTTTAACGACAGGGTCGGTTACGGAGCAGGGACTTGAAGAGGTTCATCCGCTATTGTTCGAATATGAATATCTGCATGAGGATTATATGAAGTATGAGCAGTTAGCGGCGTCGGATATTCCGGCAGTCTGCTTAAGCGGAGTGACCGGGGGAAGCCTGGAGAAAAGCGCGCGTTACCGCAAGGTGCTGCAGCCCGCCGGATTCGGGGATGAGCTGCGCGTGGCGCTGCGCACAGGCGGGGTCTGCTGGGGGTTCCTGACCCTATTCCGTCCGCTGGGTCAGCCGCCGTTTGAGGAGCAGGAATGCGCCTTGCTGGCTTCGGCAGCTCCACTGATTGCTGAACGTCTGCGCGCGTATGCCTCTGTCCTGCCGGTATCCGGAGCGGAGCGGGCAGTGCCGGAGGATAACGGTATTCTGGTGCTGAGTGAGCGGCTGGTCCCGGTTAGTGCGAATGCAGCAGCCCGTTATTGGCTGAAGCAGATCTGGAACCTGGATCAGCTGGAGGAAGGCCGGCTTCCCGGACCGGTGCATGCCGTTTGCCTGCGGGTGCTAGGCGCGGAGAAGCCCGCCGGAACCGGGATTTCTCAGGCAAGAATAAGTCTCCAGGCCGGAGACGGGGCGTATCTGACGGTTACCGCAAGTCTGCTTGGCGGTCCCCAGAGACAGCTCGCCGTATCCTTGGTGAGTGCCCGCTCCGGGGATGTCTTCCGGCTGCTGGCCGAAGCCTTCGCCCTGACCGCACGGGAGAAGGAGCTTGCGGAGCTGCTGGCGCTGGGGTTATCGACCAAGGAACTGGCAGAATCGCTGCACATCTCTGCCTACACTGTACAGGATCATTTGAAATCCATCTTCGCCAAGACAGGCGTGTCCAGCCGCAGAGAGCTGATCAGCCGGTTGCTTCCGCGATAACAAATAAGGGGAATCTCCACAGCCGCCTGGCTGGAGATTCCCCTTGCTTCATGTTTAGACTTTTACAGATCTGGAACTGCTTCGAATGAACTCTTACTGGCGTAGTGTCTTCAGCGCACCGCTCCAGGCCAAGACCTGATCCAGCATAGCGTTGACATTGGCAGCATGCAGGTCAGCCGGCTTGAACACCGAGCCGTTCTCGAAGTCGGTGAACAGTGAGAGCAGCGGGTGAACACGAACGTCGGCGACAGACAATTCGCCGAGGATTCCGCGCAGATGCTCAGCGGCGCGTGCGCCTCCGGCGGATCCGTAGCTGACGATCCCGGCAGCCTTATTGTTCCATTCTTCACGGGCAGAATCCAGTGCGTTCTTCAGTGCTCCGGATAGACTGTGGTTATATTCCTGAACGATGAATACAAATCCGTCCAAGGTAGCCAGCTTAGCTGCCCAAGCCTGGGCTTCGGCGTAGCTGTCGCTTTCCCCAAACATCGGCAGCTTGAAGTCGGCAATATCAACGATTTCGTAATTAGCATCTCCACGGGCATCAGCGATCCCCTTCACCCATTCGCCTACCTGCGGGCTAACGCGGCCCTGGCGTGTGCTTCCAAGAATAATTCCGATATTAAGTGTTGTCATTGTAATTCCTCCTCGAATTTGTTTTCCGTAATTTGTTTTGCTTAATATTCTTTTATTATAGCTGATAACTTTAATAAAGCAAGTGAAATTTTGAAACCTAGTTAAATTTTTAGCTAAAAATTAAAGCGGCCTAATTACCGTCCCGAATCAAGGGGGAGGTAATGGACCGCTATAGGTGTTATATCTCTGTTCCAGCCAAGGTTAATATGTCACTTTGCATAACATTATATAGTTGTTTCTAGGCTCAAAAACAAAATTTTCAGCTAAATAATTGATTGCCATGATGAAAATAGCTTAAAATACACTCAACAAGTTAGTTATTCTGACATATAATTAAGGAATCTTAAGTATCTATAATAGATGGAGAGGTGGGGCAGCCATGATAGAGGAAAAGAAACGGCAGGCAGAGCTTGAACTCCCGCGTGATTGCACCTTCTCGCCTGAAGACTGGCGTATTCTGGCCCAGTACTGGTATCCCGTGGCTACGGCAGCAGAGGTACAGGATCAGCCGGTGGCAGTGAAGCTGCTGGATATGAAGCTGGTATGCTACCGCAGCGGAGGCAAGGTGGTTATTGCCCGGGATTTGTGTTTTCACCGGGGAGCGCCGCTGAGTAAGGGCTGGGTGGAGAACGGGGAGATTGTCTGCCCGTATCACGGGTTCCGCTATAACTGTGAGGGGAAATGTACTGCGGTACCGGCGCATCCAAGCGCCAAAATCTCGCCCAAATTGAAATTGATCGTCTATCCGGCCATCGAACGCTACGGTCTGATCTGGACCTGCCTTGCAGATGCGCCGGAGCAGATTCCCGCCTTCCCGGCCTGGGATGATCCCGACTATATTAATATTCTGATCCCGAGCTTCGATATTGCCGGTTCCTCCGGGCGGCAGATGGAGGGCTTCCTGGACGTATCCCATTTCGCCTACGTGCATACAGCAACCTTCGGTGACCGCAATAATACAGAAGTCCCGCAGTACAAGGTGTGGCGTGAAGGAGAGACGGAGCTGGTGGCTGAATACTGGAGCACAGTCAGTAACTATGGCAAAGGGCAGGAGAATCCCGCGCCGGAAGGCTTCCAGTGGCTGCGGGAGTTCCGGGTATTCGCCCCGTTCGCCGCTTCGCTGACTGTCTACTTCCCGGATGAGGGCAGGCTTAAGATTCTGAACTGTGCTTCTCCGGTGTCGGCCCGTTATACCCGGCTGTTCTGTCCGATCTCGCGCAACTTCGACAAGAACGCCCCGATCGAGGATACCATCAAGTTCAATCTCCAGGTGTTCCAGGAGGATGCAGAAATGGTGGAGTCGCAGACACCGGAGGATCTGCCGCTGGATCTGCAGGCTGAAGCCCATATTCCGGCAGACCGCACATCCATTGCCTACAGACAGCTGCTAAGCAGCCTTGGACTGGGGCAGAATTATACGTCCTGATTCATTATTTCAATTACTTAGGCATTATGAACGAACACGCCCGGCAGCAGAGAGCAGAATCTCGGCAGCCGGGCGTGTTCTGTTGTGTCGATTGGGTGGAGGCTGCCTGCGTAACGTAGTGTTAGCGGCAGCAGCTAGACCGTATAATTTTCCAGCGAAAGGCTCCAGCTTCCGTCCACAAGCTCAATTCTGTGCAGGCTGGCATAGGAAGCCGGGAATTTACTGTCGCGGTTATTCCAGTCGATCCCTTTGATTATGTGATAGATGATATTTATGACACCACCGTGTGTAACAATAATTAGGTTATCATCAGAGCCGCTATCCGCATGCTCTTCGCAGAGCCGGGTGAAGGTCTCTTGAATCCGAGTGAAGAATTCTAGCGGACTCTCTCCGCCGGGGTAACGCTCGTCCATCCGCAGTCCTGAGAAGTACAAGCCGGGGTATCGTTCATTCACGATTTCGTTCGGCATACCGGCAATCACGCCATTGTTCATCTCCCGCCAATCTATACTGCGCTCTAAGGGTAACTCCAGCTCTCTTGCCAGCTCGCCGGCTGTATCCAGCGCCCGCTGCAGATCACTGCTGACTATACGATGTATAGGGAATGAAGCCGAATTCTCTCTCAAAAAACAGCCCAGTTTCTCGGCCTGTCTGTAGCCTTGGGTCATCAGCCCCCGCTGACTCCATCCGCCGCGATATCCTTCGTCATCCTTGCCGTGTCTTACCAGATAAATCGCCAACTGCTCCTCGGCCTCCTGTTCTATGATGCGTTAGTATAATTCCTTTGAAGATTCCTTCAAGAAGGATATCCTGCTAAGTCTATCACTTACTTTCCAGAATGTTCAAGAACAGAAGTTACAACCGAAGCAACGCAGCTTGACAATACCCGGACATAGCTTGCTTGGAAGGTTCGGAAACTACTTGCGGTGCGGCACGAAGACAACACGCTGCTGACTGCCCGGCGGAGTCTTCCATACTTCTTCAATCTGAGATAGCGGGTAAGCGATAGGGTTCGCTGTGAGCTGGCCCTCTGCAATGGCATGGATCAACGCCGGGAATTCCGCCAGATATCCGGCTGGCGTGACGGACCCCTGGCCGCTGCCGATGATCTGGAAGTTGGCAGAGCGGAGTGCAGCGGAAGGAATTGCAGCGTCCGCGCCAGCCATGGAACCGATCTGAATCCAGGTTAACAGCCGGCTGCGGTCGGAACGGCGGGTTAATATCGGGAGCATAGCGAGTGCAGCAGGCTCACCCCACAGATAGTCGAGAACGATATCAACTTCGGCTGAGGCTTCGCCGAGGCTCCGGGCCACTGTCCCGGGATCTCCGGCAAGCGATATGACTACGTCCGCACCCTGCTGTGCAAGCGAACGGAGAAGTTCGGGGTTCCGCCCGGCAGCGATGATCTGACTGGCTCCCATAAGCTTGGCGATCTGAACGGCCATTTGCCCGGAGTTGCCGGTAGCGCCAAGAATGAGGACCTTGAACCCGGACTTAGCCTGAATCCGGCGGCGGAGAGTCACCCAGGAGGACATGGCCGGATTCATTGCGGCGGCGATGAGCACGGGATCAGCATCTGCGGGTAGCGGGACAGCGCGGCGAAGATCGATGAGGGTCTGGTCTGCGAACGACCCCAGGGCATTATCGGTGGCTACAAAATAGACCAGCTTGCCATCCGGGAGCCGTCCCACCCCGTCGATACCTGGGATTAGCGGAAGTTCATCCGTACTTGTGTAGTGAGATCCATTGGCTTGTGCCCGGACCCTGAGATGCAATCCGGCAGCGAGCACATCCACCAAAGCTTCGTGTTCTCCTGAAGGTACGGGAGCAGCAATCTTTTCGTATTTCGGACCTGAATCGAATGATCTTACAATAGCAGCGTACATAAATAGGCCTCCAATTTACCAGGATATTTATCCAGGTGAGTAATTTTTGTTTGTGAAACAAACTAAAAAGTTTGCAATACAAACAATATAGTTTGTATTACGTACAAAGTCAACGGCTGTTGTGGTACAATAGGAGCAAACAGGTCTGAAATATACAAAAGTGCGGAGTGAAATCAATGAGCAGTTATGATAATTCTTTTGATAAGCTGGATGATCTGTCGATGGTAGACAGCCTTGTGCAGCTATCCTTCCTGGTGCAAAATATCCTTGCCCGAATAGGAACGGAGCATGATCTGTCGATTATCCAGATCCGTCTGCTGGGGATACTGCGCGACCGGGAGCCGGGTATGCTGCAGCTGGCCAAGCATCTGGGCCTCGATAAATCCAGCATTACAGGGCTCGTTGACCGGGCACAGCGCCGCGGACTGGTAGAACGTACCGTATCACAGAGTGACCGGCGGGCATTCAATGTTAGGGCTACTCCGGCAGGCTGGAAGATCATTCACGAGGTCGGGGAGCAGATCGAGCGTCAGATTACGGCGATAACCGATGGTCTTACCGGGGAGGAGCAGGCGCAGATGATTGCCCTGGCCAGCAAGATTCTGGTCACTGCTCCAGGGGTGAGCCGCTGACAAACGGTAGGGTTCGTGACGATGAAGCACATAGGAGGGATTTCCATGGACCAGGAACTGATGGATGAACTGGCGTCTCAATTCAGGAATTCGCTGAAGGTGCTGAACGCGGTCGGTGCTGAGACCCGGCAAGCCATCCTGATGGCCTTGCTGCAAGGGCCGCAAGATCCGGGTATGCGTGTAGGCGAGATAAGAGGGGCCACCCACTTTTCCCGTCCGGTCGTGTCCCATCATCTTAGAATCTTGATAGAGGCCGGAATCGTTAGCGTCCGCAAAGACGGCACCCGCAACTATTACCGGCTGGACTCTGGAAGCAAGCTGATGGTGCTCAAAAGCTTGGTGAACGGGCTGGAGAAGGTTCTGGCACAATGCGAGCCCGAAGCAGGGATTCTCTGATCATGGAGAATCCCTGCTTTGTGGTATGCGAAAAACCGAATACATTTACTGCTGTGGGGGCGGGAGGGCCAAACGTATGCGGAATATTTAAGCTACCTTGTTCCAGTAAAGCATGCTATGCTATAATCACCCACCGACAGACAGTCGGTCGGTGAAATGATCTATTACAAATAGAGTTACGGTTACACCCAAAGTTAGTATCATCCCAGCTTCACCATAAGGAGACATGACCATGAGAGTTGTCAAAGAAGCGGAAGCCCGCAGAAATGAGATTCTGGATGCAGCCGGGGAGCTGTTCGGACAGAAGGGCTTCGACGGTACGAGCACCGGCGATATTCTGGGCAAGGTTGGTATTGCACGCGGGACGTTATATTATCACTTCAAGTCGAAGGAGGATATTATGGACGCGCTGATTGAGCGGACGAATGCCACGATCCTTCATGCCGCGCAGCAGGTTGCTGAAGATAAGAGCATACCCGTCATTGAACGGATTCTCCGTGCAGTTATGGCACTGAACATCAGCAGCGGAGTCGGCAGCAGCACGGAGATTATGGAGCATATCCATAAGCCGCAGAATGCGCTGATGCATCAAAAGGTTCAGAAGGCGGTCATCCGCAGCGTTCCGCCCATTCTGGCCTCCATCATCAGCGAGGGAATAGAGCAGGGGATATTCAGTACTCCCTATCCGTATGAATGTATGGAGATGGTTGTAGTCTATGCCACCACCATTTTTGATAATGACATGGTTGACATGACGGAGGAAGAGCGGATGTCACGCATTCTGGCCTTCATTGCCAATGTGGAGCGGCTGCTTGGTGCTGCGGACGGAAGTCTGATGAGCGTGATGCAGATGTTCGGCGGGGGTGGAGCGGAAGAAGGCAATGGAGGTGAATAGAGCCGGGACAGGATTCGGCAGATTTCTGTTTCTCTGGTCAGGGCAACTGATCTCAGCCATCGGCAGCGGGCTTACCGCGTTCGGGCTGGGGATCTATACCTTACAGCAGACCGGGCAGGCATCGGCTATGGCGCTGGTGACCCTGCTGGCATTCATGCCTTCCCTGCTGCTAAGTCCTGTCGCAGGCGTGCTGGCGGACCGCTATGACCGCAGGCTGCTGATGGTAATTGGGGACAGTCTCTCTGCCTTAGGTCTGATCTATATTCTGGTCTGCCTGCTGAATGGAGAAGCGCAGCTGTGGCAGATCTGCTTAGGCGTGACCGTCAGCTCGGTGTTCTCCTCTCTGCTTGATCCCGCCTATAAGGCTACGGTAACGGATCTGCTCACCGAAGAGCAGTATACGAAGGCCAGCGGGTTTGTGCAGATTGCCGGCTCCGCCAAATATCTGATTTCGCCGCTCATTGCCGGACTGCTGCTTACAGTGTCTGATGTGAAGCTGCTGCTGATCATCGATATCTGTACATTTTTCTTAACCGTACCGACTACCCTTGCCGTCCGCAGCGGTCTAGCCTCCAAGCAGGCGGAACAGGCACAGGCCTTTATCCGGGAATTCAAAGAAGGCTGGAGAGCAGTCTCCGGGAACCGGGGTGTGCTGGTGCTAGTGATTATGACCTCGGTCATGACCTTCTTCATCGGGTTCATTGAGACCTTGTCCATGCCGATGATTCTGGCGTTCTCCAGCAGTGCGGTCTTGGGGACGCTGGAGACGGTCATGGCCTCGGGAATGCTGGTGTCGAGTGTCATTATAGGGATGCTGCATATACAAAAGAATTTTGTGCGCATGCTGGCAGTGTCACTTTTTTGCTCAGGGATCAGTATCGCCGTCTTCGGACTGCGTGAGAACATCTTGCTGATCGGCGCTGCGGGCTTTATGTTTTTTGCCATGCTGCCCTTTACGAACACTGCCCTGGATTATCTGGTCCGCACCAACATCGACAATTCCGTTCAAGGGAGAGCCTGGTCATTGATCGGACTGCTCTCACAGCTCGGATTCGTCGCGGCCTATATGCTGGCGGGTGTGCTGGCAGATTACGTATTTACTCCCTTGCTGGTGAGCGGCGGAGTTCTGGCGGATAGTGTGGGACGGATTATCGGCACGGGCAGCGGGCGGGGGATGGGACTTCTCATTATTATTGCCGGGCTGCTGTTAAGCGCCGCTTCGGTCATGATCTATCGGCTCAAATCCATTACAAGTCTTGAGAGCAGGGGGTAACTTATGTTTTACCGAATCATCCGCAGAGATATCCGCGCAAGTAAGGGAATTACACTCACGACTATGCTGTTCGTAGCTGCTGCAGCCATGCTAGTCTCTTTGTCAGCCATTCTGGTCGTCAATCTGAGCGGGGCCATCGGTCATCTGATGACACAGGCGAAGACGCCGCATTTCCTGCAGATGCATTCCGGCCAGCTGGATCAAGCCCGGCTCAAGGCCTTTGCAGAGCAGAACAATAAGGTTGAAGATCATCAGGTGCTTGACTTCCTGAATGTAGAGGGCGCGAGAATTGTCATGGACGGCCATACGCTTGCGGACAGTGTTCAGGATAACGGCTTCAGCACACAGAGCGGGAAGTTTGATTATCTGCTTGATCTGGACGGGAAGGTGATTGATGTACGGGGCGGCGAGGTGTATGTCCCGATCAGTTATATGAAGGATGGCTCCGTCAAAGCTGGAGGGACGGTTACAGTGGGGGACACCACTCTCACTGTAGCGGGGTTCCTGCGGGATTCACAGATGAACTCGCTGCTTGCTTCGTCGAAGCGGTTCCTCGTCAGCCCGGCGGATTATGCGGAGCTGGCGGACTACGGAACCACGGAATATCTGATCGAATTCAGACTGAAGGACCTGTCGATGCTGGGGGCCTTTGAGACCGACTATACCGCAGCAGGACTTGAAGGCAACGGCCCGGTGATTACATATCCCCTGTTCAGAGTGCTTAATGCGATCTCCGACGGGCTGATGATTGCGGTGATCCTGCTGGCGAGCGTGCTGGTCGTTATTATTGCTTTTCTATGTATACGGTTCACCCTCATGGCTACCATCGAGAGCGATTACCGGGAGATCGGCGTCATGAAGGCCATCGGTCTGCGTGTCTCGGATCTCAAAAGAATCTATCTGGCCAAATACGCAGCAATAGCGGCTATGGGCAGCATACTCGGTCTCACGTTAGCGTTCAGCTTCCGGGGTCTGCTGCTTGAGAATATCAGGCTGTATATGGGTGAAAGTGCGCATCCGGCGCTTGCTCTGGCCTGCGGCATCCTTGGCGTACTGCTCGTATTCCTCATTATTGTTGCCTATGTGAACAGGGTGCTGAAGCGTTTCCGGAAGATTTCAGCTGTCGAAGCCATCCGGTTCGGGACAGCTCAGGAGAGCCGGAGGAGCTCCAGACGTTTTACCTTGAGCGGCAACCGGCTGCTGAACACGAATGTCTACCTGGGCGTTAAGGATGTCTTGTCCAGAAAAAGTCTATACGCAACCATGCTTGCGGTACTCGTCATCTCTTCCTTCCTGATGATTGTGCCCCAGAATCTCTATCATACGATCTCCTCTCCGAGCTTCATTACATACATGGGTATCGGTGAGAGTGATCTGCGCCTGGATATCCAGCAGACAGACCATATTGCAGAGAAGGCCGCAGATATTGCGCGGGTGATGGAGCAGGATGTGATGATCTTCCGTTTTGCCGTGCTGACCACTCAGGCGCTGAACGTGAAGCTGGACAATGGTGTCGTTGAGCGGATAAAGGTTGAGCTGGGCGACCATTCCATTTTTCCGGTTGCCTATGATGAAGGACATGGCCCGGTTGCAGCGAATGAGATTGCCCTCTCCGCCGCGAATGCCAAGGAGTTGGGCAAGCAAGCCGGTGATTCCCTGACCTTGCTCGTAGACGGAGAAGCGAAGGAGCTTACGGTGTCCGGGATTTATTCGGATGTGACCAACGGCGGGAAAACAGCCAAGGCCACCTTCACCACGACTTCTGATCAGGCCATGTGGGCCGTGATTTATGCGGAGCTTGCAGATTCCATGCTAATCAGCAGCAAGGTGAGCGAATATGCAGAGCGGTTCAGTTATGCGAAGGTGTCCGATATCGGGGAATATGTGACGCAGACCTTTGGCTCCACCATTCGCTCAGTCGGTAAGGCCGCATGGGCTGCTCTAGCCGTGATGCTGGTCCTGAATGTACTGATTACACTCTTGTTCATGCGGATGCTGGTAGCTAAGGACCGTTACCCTATTGCCGTGATGAAATCGCTGGGCTTCCGGAATTCCGATCTGACTGTACAGTATTATGCGCGTTCTATATTTGTACTGGTGGCCGGGATGGTTCTGGGCACCCTGCTGGCGAACACCCTGGGGCAGACTCTTGCCGGGGCCGTGATCTCCTCCTTCGGGGCTTCGTCCTTCAAGTTCGTGGTCCATCCGCTCTCCGCGTATCTGCTGTGCCCGCTGATTATGACCGGTTCTGTGCTGATAGGGGCGGTTATCGGCACATCGGGCATCGGCCGAATTCAAATATCCGGCAATATTAAGGAGTAGATCAAGAAGATGAAGAAGATTATTTCGGGTGAAAATATAACCAAACAATACGGTACCGGCGATGAGCGCCGCAAGGTGCTGGATGAAGTATCCGTAGATATTCACGAAGGTGAATTCGTCTCGGTGATGGGACCTTCAGGCTCCGGGAAATCCACGCTGCTGTTTGCACTGAGCGGAATGGACCGGATCGACTGGGGTCTGGTTACCTTTGAGGGCAGGGATCTGGGGATACTTGCCGAGGATGAGCTTGCGGATCTCCGCAGAACGGGAATGGGCTTCGTATTCCAGCAGCCGACGCTGATGAAGAATCTGAACATTCTGGATAATATCATTCTGCCATCGATGCGCGGCAACCGGCGGAAGGTTGCGGCGATTACGGATAAGGCGCAGCAGCTTATGCAGAAAGTGGGCATCGCTGAGCTGGCGAAGCGTGATATTACGGAGGCTTCGGGCGGGCAGCTGCAGCGGGCCGGCATCTGCCGGGCGCTGATGGGCAGTCCGCGGATTATTTTTGGGGATGAGCCGACCGGTGCGCTGAATCTGAAGGCTGCCGGGGAGATCATGGACCTGCTGTCCGGGATCAATGAAGAAGGGACGGCCATCATGCTGGTCACCCATGATGCCACTGTGGCGGCCAGGACGCAGCGGATTATGTTCATGTGTGACGGCCGGATCGTCGATGAGATACGCCTGCCTAGATACAGCGGAGGGACGCTTGAGCCCCGCATGAAATTAATCACGGCAAAAATGCGGGAGAATGGGATTTAATAGAAATGAACGATCTGCCCGGATGGTTCGTATTATAGTTATTTGCTAACACCAAGGAAGAGGTGAAAGGAAATGCTGACCATCAAGAATTTTACGAAGAGCTATAAAGGCGGGGCTAAGGCGGTAGATGATCTCAGCCTTGAGGTTGAACGGGGTGACATCTACGGCTTCATCGGCCATAACGGCGCAGGCAAGACCACGACCATCCGCGCTGTGGTGGGCGTGCTTGATTTTGAACAAGGGGAGATTGAGATTGACGGCATCTCGATCCGCAAGAATCCGGTAGCCTGCAAGGCGAGTATTGCCTACATCCCGGATAATCCGGACCTGTACGATCACCTGACGGGGATTCAGTACCTGAACTTCATCGGCGATCTCTTTAGTGTACCGGGGTCCACCCGGGAGCGGCTGATCGGGCAATACGGCGATGCCTTTCAGCTCACAGCGAGTCTGGGCGATCTGATCTCCTCGTATTCCCACGGTATGAAGCAGAAGCTGGCCATTATCTCTGCGCTTATTCATGAGCCGAAGCTTTTAGTGCTGGATGAGCCTTTTGTGGGCCTTGATCCGAAGGCAGCGCATACGCTGAAGACCATCATGACGGATCTGTGCAGCAAGGGCAGCGCCATCTTTTTCTCCACACATGTACTGGACACGGCAGAGAAGCTCTGCAACAAGATTGCGATCATCAAGGGCGGACGGCTGATTGCCCACGGCTTAACGGAAGCGGTAAGGGGCGAGAACAGCCTGGAGGACGTATTCATGGAGCTGATCGATAATGATTAATGTCTGGAGATTAACGAAGCTGCAGCTGTTGTCCTCCTTCGGCCTCAATCAGGCGCTCCATACGAAAGACCCTGCACAGAGGCGCAAGGCGCTGCTGATCAGCCTCTTGGTGATAGCCGGTATACTCATGATCGGGGCCGTGTCATTCGGCTACAGCTTCATGATGGCACAGTCATTCGAGCAGCTCGGGCGGATGGAGCTATTGCTGGCCGTGATGATGGCGGTTACTTCGCTGGTAAGCTTCTTCACTACGGTCTATAAGGCAAGCGGGGTATTATTCAGTTATAAGGATTACGATATGATCATGTCCCTCCCGGTGAAGACCAGCCATGTTGTGGCAAGCCGGGTGCTTCAGCTCTATGTGATGAATCTGTTCTTCACGCTGCTGATCATGCTTCCAGCGGGAGCGGTGTATGCGATACATGTGAAGCCGGGTGTGCTCTATTATCTGTTTTTTCTAATGACGCTCTTCTTCATTACCCTGCTGCCGATTATAGCGGCTACGCTGGTGGGCTCCCTCATTAGCTGGGTCTCTTCACGGTTCCGGGCGAGCAAAATCCTGAATATGATCCTCACGTTCGCCTTCATCATTGTACTGATGCTGGGCTCGTTCACGCTCAATCAAGGGCAGCAGGCGATTGCAGATGTTGGAGCCGCCTTAGGTGATATGATCTTCAAGGTGTATCCTCCGGCTTCTGTGTATGTTGCAGCGGTCTGCTCGTACCGGGTAAGCGCCTTGCTCTTCTTCATCGCGGTGTCTGTGTTGGTCTTCATGCTGTTCTCGGTCCTGCTGGCGACCCGGTACAAGGCGATTCATACAGGGCTTATGACCAGCCGCGCTAGCCGTGGATATAAGATGAAGCCGTTACAGTCTAATTCAGCATTCAAGGCCTTGTATCTTAAGGAGCTGCGGCGTTATTTCAGCTCGGTCAATTATGTGCTGAACACAGGGATCGGGATGGTGCTGCTCCTGATGATGTCCATTTCCTTATTATTCGTCAGCTCAGAGCAGCTGGGAACTATACTAGACATCCCGCAGTTGTCAGACTCCCTCAGTACGCTGAGTCCGCTGGTTATTTCTCTATTCGTTGTTCTGAGCTGTACGACAGCCTGCTCTATTTCGCTGGAAGGCAATCATCTGTGGATCTTGACCAGCTCCCCCGTGCCCAAACCGGCGATTATATTCAGCAAGGTGGCGGTGAATCTCACCATTACGTTACCGCTGATTGCCATAAGCTGGGTGCTACTGACGTATACCCTGCATGCCGGGTGGATGGAGAGTCTATTCATGCTGGCCGTTCCGGTAATCTATGCCTGCTATTCAGCCCTGCTGGGCGTTCTTGTGAACCTGAAGCTGCCTAAGCTCGACTGGACAAGTGAAGTTGCGGCGATCAAGCAGAGTGCGTCGGTGCTGGTATCGATGCTAATCGGTGTCCTAACGCTGGCTGTTCCCGCCGTACTGTTCATGCTTCTTCCTGGGGTGGGCGGAAACCTCATCCTGCTGGGATACGGCGTGCTTCTAGTAGCGGTCTGCGCCGGAATGTACAGATATATCCAGATTAACGGGGAACGGTTGTTTCAGAAGCTGTAGTCCTGGTTGTTGTGAGCGCATCAAGTAGTCCCAATTAAGTTAGGAGATGAAAATGTGCAGACCCAACGTGAGAAGCTGGAGCATTATGTGAATGAGTACTTGAAGCTGTGGGATATGTTCGGCGTGATTCAGGTCATCAGGAAGGGCGAGGTGCTCTTCGAGCGGGCCTGCGGATATGCAAGCATGGAGTTTCGAATTAAAAATACGCTGGCGTCACGCTTCTCGCTCGCCTCTATGTCGAAGCAGTTTACGGCCTTTGCTGTCATGCTGCTGCATGACAAGGGCCTGCTGGATGTTGACCAGCCTGCACGCCTGTATCTCCCGGCAGAGTTGGCCATTGACGAGTCCATCACTGTCCATCATTTGCTGTCACATACCTCCGGTCTATATAACTTTTATAATTTTGAGAACGATTTCTTCGGCGGAGACTACCGGCTGGACTATTCCCGGACAAGGTTCTTCCGGCAATACATTAACAAGAAGCCAACCAAGCCAGCTGGAGCAGCGTACGATTATAATAACTCCAACTACAATCTTCTGGCCTGGATCATCGAGCATGTCTCGGGGGAGAGGTACGGGGAGTTTCTGCATCATCATATTTTTTTGCCTCTAGGGATGAGCAGAAGCACAGTGGATGACGGCTGCGCCGTGATTGAGAATAGGTCCAGCAATTACATCAAAGACTTCGCGGAAACCGTAAAATGCCCGTATTATAACGAGAAGTTCAGCATCGGTGCTGCTGCGGTTGTTTCGGACTGCGGGGATTTGTACAAGTGGTATGTCTGTCTTCGTGATCGGCAGCTCTTGTCGCCTGCGGCCTATGAACGATTCTTCCATGAGAACGAGAACAACTACTGCTACGGCCTCGAGCATCACCTAATATGCGGGCAAGACCGGTATTCCCATGGGGGCGATCAGCTGGGGATCTGCACGTATATGCAGAATTTTTTCGCGGAAGATCTGTGCATTATCATTCTCTCGAACAATGAGGGCATCAATCAGTACAGACTGGGTAATGCGCTCGCGGATATTATGCATGATGTGGAGGTGGAGGCTCCGGCCCGGCATCCTGAGCTTCAGCTCAGTGAGGAATGTTTAAGGGCGTACTGCGGAACCTATCTCGCAGACAAAATTGAGATCGAGCTGACCGGCGGGAAGCTGTACTTCACCAGATTCACCGGCAACGTTCATATCGAGCTCTACCCGGTAGGCGAGGGAGAATTTGTCCAGCGCCATTATGACCAGCTCCAGCCCTACAGGATCACTGAGAATGCGCAGGGGGAGAAAATTTTTCTCGGATATGCACGATTTGCCCCTTGAAGTTACCGCGGCGTCAAGTGATAGGATAGGGATGAGATCACAGGAAGGAGGCATAAATGAACAGGACTGTTGTTAGCATACAGCAATTGTCGGAGCAACTGGGGCTGACGAGCCGCACCTTGCGGCATTGGGAAGCGGTAGGATTGTTTCAGAGTAAGAGAGAGGTATCTTCCGGCTGGCGTACATATGATGAACATGCGCTTAAGTGTATCAGGATCACAGCGCTGCTGCGGAGAATGGATATTCCGATCAGAGAAATACAGCCTATTCTAGATAAGGATTCTGTATCTGCACTTAAGCAGGTTATACAGAACAGGATAATGGCTCTACAGGTACACCAGGAAGAACTCGGACGGATGGGACAGCAATTACATCAGGTACTCGATTACCTGAATACTTCCAATAAGAGGACCTCCATTCAGGAGGAACTGCTTAGCGAAATGGAGAGGGTATTTATGAGTAATGTAACGGGACAGTCAACTTTCAAAGTGATTACATTGCCGGCGATGAGAGTAGCTTATCATATCGTGGTGGACCAATCTCCGGAAGACAAAGCGATGGGTCCTATCATGGATTGGCTGGAATCTGCTAATCTTCTGGGTACGGCCCGGTTATTCGGCGGGAATATGAAGCCTATGCCAAGCAGTGCAGGTAAACCCTATGGCTATGGAATGTGTGCGACAATTCCTGAAGGAATCAGCGTCCCTGAGCCTTTCAAGGAAATGCTCCTGCCCGGCGGACTCTATGCCCGATTGGATAGCAGTGACGACATTGGAGGCTCCTGGGAAATACTGATGGATCAGTTAGAGCATAGTCAAAAGTACCGCTCTGACCGCAGCAGACTCTGTCTGGAAGAGCATATCCGCAATGACAGCCCTGCGGGCAGTGGCAATCTATACGATTTGAGTCTGCTGGAACCTGTAGTGTTGAAATCATTGTAGCCAAATCCAGTAAAAGAAGGGAAGTAAATGAGCATTGAGTTCAGTAAGATCAGCCTGTTTGAACGTGGAACACTCCTGGAGCTGTTACAAGATGCCTATTCCTTTGACGGCAGGTATGAGCAGAGCTGTCTGGAGGATTGGCAGGAGTTCGACAACTTTTTCTTTGACAATCTGCAAATTGCGGATAACTATGGGTTCATGACTACGCTGCATGGTAAGGCGATTGGTTTTGTATCCTGGGACCCGAGGCAGATGCCCCGATACGCTGAAATCGGACATAACTGTATTGCGGCTGCCCACAAAGGCAAAGGCTACAGTACCATGCAGCTGCAAGAAGCGGTCAAGCGTATCCTGCGGAATGAAGTCGGGCAGATTCGGGTGACCACGAATGATGACCTGATCCCTGCCCAACGGATGTATGAGCGCGTCGGGTTTATTTTGCAGCAGAAGCGGGACATGGGGCCTGAGTCAGTGCTTAAGGGTGAACATTGGGATTACGTCTATAAGGTATAACGTCAGGAGGTACATACTTTGAAAAAGTCAGAGGTTACACTAAGTAAAGCTACGGTGGAGGATGCGGCGGATATTCATGCTATGCAGCTTCAGGCCTTTCTTCCGCTCTTGGAGAAATATCAGGATTATGAGACAAATCCGGCTAATGAGACGCTGGAGAGAACTATAGAACGGATGAATCAGGAATTTGTTGATTACTATATCATCCGAAACGCCGGAAATGCTGTAGGCAGCATGAGAGTCAAGAAGATAGATGAGCATCATTACTGGCTCGGTCAGATATGCGTATTGCCGCAAAGTCAAGGCCTGGGCATAGCCCAGCAGGCCTTCTCCCTAATTGAAAAGATCTATGCGGATGCGAAAACCTGGGGGCTGGCTACCGTCGTGCAGGAGGAGCGTAACTGCTATTTGTATGAGAAGTTGGGCTATAGAAGGACCCATGAAACCCGGGAAATCAATGATAAGATGACCTTGTGCTTTTATGAAAAAAGGTTAAATAAAGGTTAGCGCTCCAGAGCTATGAAATGCTGCATAAATTGCAACTCCGATTCATTGATATAGTAGGTTTTGCGAGGATTGTTGTATAAAAAGCAGGAATAATCCGCTCAGAAGCTTGGTAGATGCGGGAAAACTGCCTTTTGTACAACAATTTTGGTTTTCGGACTTTACAAAGAGATGAAAGTTGCAATATGTGCAGGATTGTGAATGGTAATCTGGGATGTCCGGGGGATGAGAACCCTGCGCGTCAGCGACTAAGCACGAACCTCACGGACTGGAAATCCGTTATTTCGGCGGATTACAGCAATTCCGCAGATGATGCGGACAGAGAATCCGTTAAGTAACCAGAATTGGCCTGATTTCAGCTCCCAAGGGTGGGATAAGGTCCTCTGAGTCCGCAGCGTGAAGAAAATCAGGCTTTTTCGGCGAATAAGGTCCTCTGTGTCCCCATAACACACTATTATTGTCTACATCCGCCCCGGCTTTGGCAGACCGGGCACATTGAGCGCTTCGCCCAGCGTATCGGTGAAACTCCGGGTCAGCTACATGTACTTGCCCTCCTGATGGCATCGTGTGTAACTAAGATGCTGATTTCAACAAGTGCTTGACAACTGAAACATTAAAAAGTAGAGTGAGGATATAAAATATCTTAACTTAAAGATAATATTTAGCCAAATATCTTAAAGTAAAGATATAATCTGAATGAATCAACTTAGGAGGCAATTCAAATGAACAAGCAAACCATGGGTATTCATCATATCACCGCTATTGCCCAGCATCCGCAGGAGAATATGGACTTTTATGCAGGAGTACTGGGGCTGCGGCTGGTGAAGCAAACGGTTAATTTCGATGATCCGGGAACGTATCACTTCTACTTCGGCAATGATGGCGGGAAGCCGGGGACGATTATTACCTTCTTCCCGTGGGCGGATGCGTATCAAGGTAAGATCGGCGGGGGCCAGGTTGGCGTTACCTCGTATGTGATTCCGGTCGGGGCGCTGGCGTTCTGGAGAACGCGGCTCACGGCGTTCAAGGTGGCTTACACAGAGATGGAGCGGTTCGGGGAGCAGTACCTGGAATTCGATGATCCGCACGGCCTGCATCTGGAGCTGGTGGAACGGGAGGCGGGTGAGCGTAATGAATGGACCTTCAGCGGAGTAACACCGGAGGTGGCAATCAAGGGCTTCGGCGGCGCAACATTGCTGTCCACGCATCCTGAACAAACGGCTGAGCTGCTGGAGAAGGTGATGGGACTTACATTCGAGGGGCAGGAAGACGATATCGCCCGCTACCGTTCGTCTGCGGATCTGGGCAATGTGGTTGAGCTGAAGGTAACGGCTGTACCGCGCGGTGAAATGGGGGTCGGCACTGTCCATCATATCGCCTGGAGAGCAAAGGATGATCAGGATCAGCTTGAATGGCAGGAAGTTGTGCATGATAATGGATATGGGGTAACGCCGGTGCAGGACCGGAATTATTTCAACGCCATCTATTTCAGAGAGCATGGGGAGATTCTGTTCGAGATCGCTACCGATCCTCCGGGCTTCGCTCATGACGAGACACCGGAGACGATGGGAAGCAGCCTGATGCTGCCTGCACAATACGAGCCGCACAGAGCACAGATTGAACAAGTTCTGCTGCCGGTTACTGTAAGAGAGCTTAACTAATCTGATCTGACAATACAAAGGAGGCACGAGCATGATCACTATAGATCCGCAGCAGGGCACCGAACGGGATAATTATAAGCTTTTGGTCGGGACGATTATTCCGCGTCCGATTGCCTTTGTAACCACCTTGTCGGAGGATGGGATCTTGAACGGTGCGCCATTCAGTTACTTCAATATCGTATCCTCCAACCCGCCAATGATCTCCGTTTCTATTCAGCATGCCGGGGGTCAGTCCAAGGATACTGCACGCAACATCAAGCAAATGAAGGAGTTTGTAGTTCATATTGTGGATCAACAGAATGTCGGACAAGTGAATATGACTGCTACGCCGTTGCCGCCTGATCAGAGTGAGGTCACCTTAGCCGGAATGACGCCTGTAGATAGTCTGCGCATTAAGGTTCCCGGCGTTCAGGAAGCGAAGGTACGGATGGAATGTGTCCTTGAGCATAGTCTTGAATTGCCTAACAATGATCTGATGATTGGCAGGATCGTGCAGTTTCATCTGGACGAGGCGATCTACGAGCAGGGGAGAATTAATCCGGTGGCATTAGGGGCGGTCAGCCGTCTGGCCGGGAATAGCTATGCGGGGATTGGGGAGATTTTTGAGATTGAGCGGCCGGTGTAACTGTACCCAGCCATTCTAATCCGGCTAGGACATCTGAACACTTAAGTCAGTGAGCTACTATAGTCTCTAATACACACAATAAAACCCTGGCGGAAGCGCCAGGGTTATCTGTGTCATATAAAAGGATTGCATCGTGTCAGGGAATATGTTAATGTTAATAAACTGTCGGCCATTTTATTATAAATGGTCAGAATTAATACATCTTATTTATATCTTAAGTATAGCAAATGGACATCCAGTTTGTCAAGCCGCCAGTGTGGGACTATTTCAGCAAGAAAAAGGAGTGTTCAGAGGATGGAAGAGACAAAGGTCTGGAAGCAGGAGCAGGAGTGGCTGGAGCAGGTGAAGGAGAAGCTGATCGCGGGGATCGCGGAGCTTATGCCTGAGGTCGGGCAGCTGAAGGAACAGGCCACGGATATCCGCCGGGGATTCTGGGAAGAGGTCACGGTCGATACGAACTCGCAGGAGGATTTCGAGGAGAGCTTCTTCACCATTACCCAGCAAGAAGCGGTTTTGTCTGAACGGGAACGCAGTCATGCGCGCAAGCTCCGGCAATGGAAAAACATGCAGCGGCTGCTGCCGTCACCTTATTTCGGGCGGATTGATTTTCGGGAGGAGGGACAGCAGACAGTAGAACAGGTCTATATCGGGGTCTCCTCCTTCGTAGGTGCGGACGGTCTGAGCTTCATCATCTATGACTGGCGTACCCCGATTGCGAGCTTGTACTACGACTATCCGCCGGGCCAGGCGGCCTTCGACACACCGGGAGGAGTAATCACCGGCACGATGGAGCTGAAGCGGCAGTACCAGATCCGCGGAGGCCGGCTCCAGCATCTGTTCGATTCGAGCGTGACGATCGGAGATGAGCTGCTGCAGCAGGTGCTGGGTCAGGGCGCTGACTCCCAAATGAAGAGCATCGTAGCTACGATTCAGGCGGAGCAGAATGCCATTATCCGTAACGATACGAGCCGGATGCTGATTGTACAGGGAGCGGCGGGCAGCGGCAAAACCTCGGCAGCGCTCCAGCGCGTAGCCTATCTGCTGTACAAACACCGCGTGCGGCTGACGGCCGATCAGATTGTACTCTTTTCGCCCAATCCGATGTTCAACAGTTATGTATCCACTGTGCTCCCGGAGCTGGGGGAAGAGAATATGCAGCAGACCACCTTTCAGGAGTATCTGGACAAATGGCTGGGAGCGGCGTTCCGTCTTGAGGATCCGTTCGATCAGATGGAATATGTGCTCACCGCCCAGCAGCAGTTGGGTTATGACGCCCGCCTTAAGGCTATGGAGTACAAAGCATCGGAATCGTTCCTCCATGCGCTTCAAGGGTATGCCTACTTCCTGAAGCAGGAGGGGATGCTGTTCAAGGATATTTGCTTTCGGGATCGTATACTCATATCGGGTGAACAGATCCGGACCAAGTTATATAGCTACGATCCTTCCATTCGTCTGCCGAACCGGGTGGAGCTGGTGCAGAAATGGCTGCTCACCGAGCTGGCGGCACTACAGAAGGAGGAGCAGGGGGCGGCGTGGGTAGAGGAGGAGATGAATTACCTCGACAATGAGCAATACGCTGCAATCCACCGTAAGCTGCACAGAGAGAAGGGCGTGTTCGACTTCGCGGAGAAATACCTCCGCCTGCAGGAGCTGCTGGTGCATAAGCGGGAGCAGGATGAAGGGGACTTCGATTATGCCGAGCGGGAAGAGGGATTGCTAAGCGAAATGATCGTGAAGGAGCAGTTCAGACCGCTGAGACGGGGGATCAGGAAGTTCACCTTCATCGACATGGCCGGGCTCTACCGCCAATTGTTCAGCGATGAAACGGCTTACAGGAAGATGACAGGTGAAGCGGAGGTTCCGGAGCTATGGACGGAGATCTGTGCGCAGACCCGGGAGATGCTGGACAGCGGGACACTCTATTATGAAGATGCGACCCCGCACTTGTACATGCAGGAGCTGATTGAAGGCGTGCGGACGAATACGCAGGTGCGGCATATTTTCGTGGATGAAGGCCAGGATTATTCGATGTTCCAATACGAGTTCCTCCGCAAGCTCTTCCCCCGCGCCCGCATGACCGTTCTGGGAGACTTCAGCCAGGCGATCTTCACACAGGCAACGAATCTGTATGGGGACCATTCACCGCTGCTTCATCTGTACGGGGAAGAGGAGACTAGCCAGTTCCTGCTGGTCCGCAGCTACCGCTCGACCTTCGAGATTGTGGAGTTCACCAAGCCGTTGCTGCCTGGAAGTGAAGGGATTGTGGCTTTTGAGCGGAGGGGCAGTAAGCCTGTATTATCTAAGCTGGCAAGTAAGGAAATGAAGGCAGAGCGCATCCTGGAGGATCTTGCTGGGCTTCAGGCTGAAGGCTATAGCTCTATCGCTATCATTACGAAGACGGCCGCCGAGAGCAGAGAAGCGTATGAGAGTCTGGCTGCTAGTAGAGGGGCGCATGAGCTGAAGCTGATCACGAAGAACACGCCAACTTTTGAAAAAGGAATACAGGTGATCCCCGCCTATCTCGCCAAAGGCGTCGAATTCGACGCGGTGCTAATCTACGATGCTTCTGCGCAGACGTACCATAGAGAGAGCGAGCGGAAGCTTTTTTATACGGCATGTACTCGGGCTATGCACCGGCTGCAGTTGTATACTTCGGGGGAGTGGACGCCGTTTGTGGGTGGGGTGGACGAGGAGTTGTATGAGCAGACAGTAGTTACGCTATAGATCTAAGAGAGCCTCTCCAGGTGCTGGAGGGGCCTTTGCATGTTGAGCCTGGTTCAACTATGAGAACGAAGCGAATGGCTCTGTGATATTTATTTCGTATCAAAAGGCTTACTTAAAGATATTTCACCTATTAATAGTGATTTGTTACGCTTAAATGAAGCTCTTCCGCAACCGCAATGAAGTATTGTAATTTTCGGATATCCATTGTTGTGGCCCTCTTTTCCTGCAGATAAAGGTAGTATAGCATAAGGGGTAGGATCGGCATGTATACTGCGAAGCAATTAGCTGAAGCGCTTAAGATTGAAACGCCCAGACGCGCCCCAATACGCGGAGTAATGTTGACTTTTGACTTTTGTTACACTAAACTGTAACCAATACAGCAAACTGTAACTATATTCCGCAAGGAAGGAGAGTCACATGAATACCTACACTGCGAAGCAAGTGGCTGAGGTGCTGCAACGTGAAGATCCGCAGATGAATCTGCGGACGGTCAGGTACTATACGCAGATCGGGATGCTGCCGCCGCTTGCGCTGGCCGGGAATAAAAGGGTGTACACCGACAATCATCTGCACTATCTGCGAGCCATTCTTGTATTATCCAAGAGCGGGGAGACACTGGCTTCGGCACAGGAGAAATTGGCGGGGCTGCCACTGGATGATGTGATCAAGCTCGGGGATAATCTGCGGCTGTACCAGTCGGATCAGATGCTCCACAGTGAGCTGCATGTCATCAGTGAAGAAGTAATTCTCTCGGTAAGTCCAAGGATCTCACCATCATTGAAAGAGAAGATGATCGCAGCCGTTACCCGGTTGCTTCAAGAGGAGGAACAGGAATGATTCAGGTCCGTCCAGCCAAATCTGCACTGGAGAACGAAGAAGGGATGAATCATCTCTGGCTTCAGATCGTGCCGCCCGGCGTTGCACAGAATATCAGCTTACAATTAATTCTTCCGGCAGGACTTCACCGGTCCCCTAATCTGAATGGTGCTGTTGAAGACAGCAGCGGGAGAATATGGATTAACCATACGCAGTCAGTAACTGACCTGTACATTGAAATCTTCACACGGGAGCCGATCCCCTGCGGTGAGTATAGCCTGGCGGCTGAATTGTCTTACACGTACGACAATGGCGTGTTCACTACTGAGAGGGAGGACATTCCGCTGCTAGTGGTGTCCGAGGAAGAAGCGGCTCAGATCCGTACGGATGAAGAGGTTGTACGCAGAATTAAAGAGCTGCGCTTCCTGCCGGACGGCGGCGGAGCCAATTCGTCTACGTCTATCGAATATACTCCGGCAAAGTTGATTCGCTTGGACTCCAGCCATATATCGGAATGGGAGAAGAAATACCGCGTGGAAGGCGCACTAGAATTGTAATTGATCTACAGGCAGGTGAACCTATGAACTACGAGAATGCCGGGGAGCTTTTACCGGAGAAGCTGCTTAAGGAAGTGAAGAAATATGCGGCGGGCAAGCTGCTGTATATTCCGCAGGACGATGAGAAGAAGGCGTGGGGTGAGGCTTCGGGCTACCGCCAGGTTCTCGTCAGACGCAACCAGCTGATCTACAATAAGTATCTTCACGGAACCCCAATCGCTGAGCTGTCGAAGGAATACTATCTGTCCCAGGAGACCATTAAACGTATTGTATACTCCAAAAAGGACACCAACAAACTGGATTACGATCCCACAGCACCATCCGCCGCTGCATACGCAGAAGCAGGGATGCTGGAGGAGTGGGTGCATACCTATGTGCTGTTCGGCCGCCGCAACAAGAATTTCTCGGAAGGCCTTGCACTGATGAACAGAACGTATGAGGGTCCGCTGTGGATCCCGCTCTCCTTGCTGGACAGAACGAGCGGACCGGAGAGCGGGATGAAGTGGAGGGTGGACCGGGAGGATTTTGAGCAAACGGTGATGCACTGGACCAAACAGATTCAAGCGGGTGAAGCCACTCCGCCCCTCATCGCGAAGGTTGCGCAAGGGAGAATGGAACTGAACTGCGGTAATCCGTTACTGGAAGCGCTCCATCGTGCTGGTGTAAGCGAATATCCTGTCATTGTCTGGATGACGGAATTAGCCGGTGACGAGCAATATCTGAAGCAGTATGCGATGTACACACCGTACTGAGCGGCTATGGCGGGAATAGCTTAAATTATTCTCGATATAGGAGGACTGCTGCTCTCACGGCTATAATGAAGACATCCCACAAGGAAAGGCAGACATTCAGGATGATATACGGAACGGCTGGTTGTGCAATGGAGTATGCCCGGCGGGGGGCTATCCACGAGTGGCTGCAGTTTTTTTTGCGGAATGACGGGAAGAATGTAGTGTTGGCAGACGGATTATTGCTGGAACCTCGAGTCTACACAGGTCCGGTGGCTGTGGATATCACGAGGTTCGGAATAGAGGAAGGCGCACCCTCGTATCTGACTGAATTAGATGAAAAAGCCCGTTTCTTCAGTATTGTAGAGACGATGACAGCCTATTACAGCAAGTGGGATATGCCTCCGTTAATTGTAAATTATGCTGACGGGAAGTTTGCTATCAATGACGGACGCCACAGGAATGTGGCCTTGCGCCGGATGAACATTACACATGCACCCGTGGTGTTCTGGACAAGCTCGGAGGCTGATCAGCGGTACATATCGGAATATTTGAGTGAAGAGGGGATGGAGGACATATGACTACCAAGTTGCCATTATTCATTATCACCGGAGCAAGCGGAGTAGGTAAAACCACGGTCATGCACGAGTTGAGGGAGCAGATGCCGGAATTTGTGCTGTTCAGTACAGATGACGATAATTTCGGGACGACAGGGAAGAAGCTGGAGTATCAGGACCGGTATAATGTGCTGCTGCATTGCGCGCGTGCGGTTGCGTTATCCGGGAGAGGAACGGTTATTTGCGGGACGATGATGCCTTGGGACGCCAAAAAATGTGATGTTTATGATGCGTTTAGTGAAGTACACTTTATTAACCTGCATTGTGACGATTCCACCCGAAATGCCCGCCTGCGGGGCCGGGAGGATAGAGCGATCTGGACCGAGGATATGCTCAGGCAGCACGAGGAATTCGCGCAGTGGCTGCTGGACCATGCCGATACGGAGTATGATCCGCCTATGCCTACTTATGACTCCACTTCTACACCTCCGCCAGCGCTGGCAGAACAGATTAAGGTGTATATCGGGTCGAAATGGAAGGGTATGTAAAAGCTTGAGGCCATCCCGGCAGGGATGGCCTTTGAACTATTTTAGGTTATCCCACAGTGCCTTGAAGGCACCGGGCTCAACCTCGAAGAATACAGGAGCGTTGCTGTAACGCACGAGTCCCTGGCCGAACAGGGTCAGCTCCACCCGGGTTTTGTCCTCCAGCTGGAGGTAGACCAGCTTGCGGTCTCCTTGGTCATAGATGCCTTGTTCCATGAGCGGATCAGCGGCTAGGGGCTTGGCGGTCATGAGGGCGCTCAGGAAGCCGTCAAGCGCTGCGCCTTCGGGCAGCGGCAGGTATTGCTGCTTGCCGTTATTCCAGCTGTCGAAGCTCTCCCACTGGGCGGAGGCGATGCGCCCGTCCAGGTTCAGCTTGCCAATGAGATCGGCACCGCTATGGACCGTAATTCCGTTCGTGTGTTCGTACAGCTCTGCGAACACCTGGCCGTCCACCACTGTATAGGACATGACCAGGAAGCCGGAATCATATCCTTTGACCGCATAGATATCCGTCTCCCCGATATTCGAGGCCAGTTCCGTATAAGCATCCTTGCCGCTCCATTCATCAATCCCGCTGGTCGTGCGTCCCAGCTTCTCTCCGCGCAGTGCAGCCGCATCGGCCGCTTCCATGCGGATCGCCGCCTGGGTATAGATATTGCCCTGGTAGATGACCAGGCCGATCATATCGGCCGCAGCACCGGAGCTTTTATCCGGCAGCTCGATCTTGGGAATAACGACTCCGGCAGAATTCCCTGCCGCCGGTGTGCCCGGATCTACCTGGGCTACTTGATTCGGGGAAGCCGTTCCACCCAGCTGCTTCATCATGCTTGGTCCAGCCAGCCCGATTCCGGCAGCAACCAGCACGCTTGCTGCAATATAGACTATTTTGCGCGGACGGCGTTTTTGTTCCATTTTACCTTCTAAGCCTTGCTTCATTTCGCTGCTTGAACTCATAGTATCCACCGCTTTCTTATATTGGGTTCGAAACTGATCTTCCTTCATTCCGCTTCTGCTCCTTCCAGTTCCAGTCTTAACAGCTGACGGCCGCGCTGAAGTCTCATCTTCACGGCCGACTCGCTGATCTGCAGAATTCTGCTGATCTCCTGGACGGGATAATCCTCGTAATAGTACAGATGAATCACAGCCTTATACTTCACCGGCAGGGCAAGCACAAGCTGCAAGACCGCCAGCTCCTCGGGGTTATCGGCCGTAACCGGCTCCACCCCTTCGAGCTTGACCTCGCGCTTGCGCCAGCCTCTGCCCAGCAGATTCTTGCAATGATTGGTGATGACCCGGATCAGCCAGGCCTTCTGGTGCTCGTCATCCTTGAATAAGGGAGCCTTCTCCATCAGCTTGATGAAGGTGTCCTGCGTAGCCTCTTCGGCATCCTGGCGGCTGCCCAGATGAACCAGGGCAATCCGGTACAGCATATCTGCATATTGTTCGTAGCTCTTCATCACAGGATGGCCCGGCCGGGTCATGGGTTGCTGCATGAGGTTATGCCCTCCTTTATCTATAACACCCTTTAGGACGGCATCCGGTCACATTTTGTTTCCGGGAATTTATGCTGCCTGCGATAATCATCCTGATACAGCAAAAAAAAGGCCATGATTAATGGCCCTATCCCAATTCTTTAGATTCCTCAGATCCCGGCGAACATATCATTCAAGCGGTCCCAGTTAGCCGCGACCCACTGATTCTCCTGACGGAAGCGGACGAGCGGCGGGAATTCATCCTGCCCGGGTACCGCAATCCATTCGGCTTCCTTCCACCAGGTTAATTTCAGCGACCGGATGAGTGTACTTGCAGGTAAGGGGGTATATTCACGGTAGCCCGTCACAAAGGCTCTTACCCGATCCAACCTGATCCCTCCCTCAGACAACGCACAGGATAGGATTGGCCGGGCTACATCGTACTCGGGGTAGACGAAATGCAGCCTGTCGAAATCCAGGATCGCCGCCACCTGATCCGTGCTGAACAGTATATTATCTACGAACAGATCCCGGTGACCCCAGCCCCGTTCGCAATCCGCGAAAATGCCGGTGTCCATCCGGTCGATGATCTTCCGCTGCAGCTCAAGCGCCGATATCGTATCCTCGCTCTGCCGGGCGGTTGCCTGAAGATAGCGTGCCTCCCAGTTTCTCACCATAGAGGCTTGGCTGCGGACCTCCCAGTACAGCTGCAACGAAGCAGGCTGCGTATTAAGCAGCTTGTGCATCTGACCGACTACTCTGCCCAGCGCATACATCTGCCGCTCTGTGGCCGAGCCGGGGGCAATATTGTGCCCGTCACACAGGGTCATCAGCACATACCGTTCCTGTGAAGGCGTTCTCAAGACATAATTCCCCGCGTGTGAAAATAATTTCGGAACAGGAAGGCCTTCCAGGTATAGATGGTCCTGATGGCTTAAGGAGACCTCCAGTCCGCGGGTAAGCGCTTCAGGGTAACGGATCTTGCTGTATTGCTTCACGAACAGACGGCCCTGATCACTCTCCAGCCTCCACTTCAGATTCAGGAAGCCCTGATCAATCTGGACCGCTTCAGTGACATGCATCCCGAAATGTTCTGTCATGGAGTCCAGGATCTCCTCCCGGATTCTTGCGGCTGTATCTGACATACCTATATCTCCTTACCTGACCGAATAAGAGACTGATTATGACTCCATTCTCGCCGGATTTGGGGGGATTATCAAGATAAATCTGCACCAGCCTGTTCGCCCAAAAGAGGGCAGTCCCGCCAGCCAATTTACGGCTTGCGGGACTGCCCTCTATACAGAAAATCTTATGCTTGCTTACACAAGTGTCAGCTTGAACTTGAAGGTATACGGACGGCCCGCAAGCAGCGTGAACTGTTCATGGGTTGGTGCACCCCAGCTGTCGTCGCCGCCGACGCCCATTTGCTTGTAATTGACACGCAGCACGGTCTTGTCAGAGGCTGGCAGCTTGTAGCCGTGGTCGCTGGCTTCAAGCTCGGCCGGAGACCAAGGTAGTGCATTGACTTCGAGCGGCACTGCGCCTTCTACAGACAATCCGTGTCCTTCACGACCAGCGGTAACGGAAGCGAACCGGACATCCGTCTTGTTGCCGCATTCCTGAGGGCGGAGGTAATCCGTGAACTGCTCACTGACCTTGCCTGTGTAGAGTCCCAGCGGAGCTCCGGTCTGGCGGTCCCAATAGTTCTCATGCGGCCCGCGGCCATACCAGGAGATCGTGTCCAGACTGCTGTCCAGTTCGAAGACCATTCCGAATTCCGGGATCTCCGGCAGGCTGCTGCTGCCCGGGTTCAGCTCCTGGACAATCTCGACAGAACCATCTGTGCGAATCTCGTAATGCACACGCAGAGTGGACTGCGGCTGCGCACCCAGCAGATAGTCGGCGGTTACGAAGCCGAGATTGCCTTCCACACGGCAGCTGAACCGGGCCAGCTGACGCTCATAGGAGGCTTCCTTCCAGACGGCGCAGCGCTCGGGATGCTTGTTGCCGAGATCGTTGTCGGTTACGGCCCGCCAGAAGTTAGGTCTGGCCGATGTCAGCAGATACTCCTTCCCGGAGGACTTCAGAGAAGTAAGCGCGCCGGTTGCAGTCTCGAAGGAGAGCGCAAAGCCGTTGCCCTCAAAGGTCAGGAAGCCATCCTGCTCGTTGACCTGTAGCGTATTGCCTGAACTATCCGGGTTGCCGGATGGAATGTACGGGGTTAACACGAACTGTTCCCAGGCAATTTCATGCGCGGCCTCAGACCAGGCGGTTGCGTTCTCTTGAACAAATGACACCGTTAGCACTGCTTCCTTGTCCGATTCAAGCAGCGCTGAATCCAGAGGAACCGTGAAGCTGGCTGCTTCGCCAGGCGCTGCGGAGAGCGGCAATTGTCCTTCCTGGGCCGCCTTGCCGTTCAGAGCCAGCGACCATCTCAGCTGATAGTCTGCCAGATCTGTGAACAGGAAGTTGTTACGGGCTTCGAAGCTTCCGTTCTTCAGATCAAGGGCAGTGATGGTGATATTCTGATAGCATTTCTTCACCTCGTAGAGCTTAGGCGTCACGCTGCGGTCCGCGAACAGCAGGCCGTTGCCGCTGAAGTTGCCGTCATGCGGCTTTTCCCCGAAATCTCCGCCGTAAGCCAGATAAGACACACCTTCAGGAGTGGTTGTGCGGATGGCCTGATCCACCCAGTCCCAGATGAATCCGCCCTGGATGCTGTCATATTTGTCGAACAGCTCGGTGTACAGATGCAGGCCGCCGCAGGAGTTGCCCATGGCATGGCTGTATTCGCACAGAATGTACGGCTTCTTCGGATTGCTGAGTGCGTACTCCACGACTTCATCCGGCTTGATGTACATCGTTGATTCAATATCGCTGGCCGCGTCCGAAGGTCTGTAATGATAAGTACCTTCGTAATGCACCGGACGGGTCGGGTCTGCATGCTTCAAGTGGTCATACATGGCCAGGAAGTTATCGCCGCCGAAGGATTCGTTGCCAAGCGACCAGATGATGACTGACGTGTGGTTCTTGTCGCGCTGCATCATGGAGTTACAGCGGTCAATGACGTTCGCGCGCCATTCCGGGCGGCTGCCGGGAACGTTGCCCTCATGCAGTTCTTTCTGCCCGTATTGCCAGGAGCCATGAGTCTCCAGGTTCGTCTCGTCGATCACATATAGACCGTATTCGTCGCACAGCTCGTACCATACCGATTGATTCGGATAGTGGGAGGTACGCACGGCATTGATATTATGCAGCTTCATCAGCTTGATGTCGGTGATCATATCTTCCTTGGAGAGCGCACGGCCGGTATCGCAGGAGAATTCATGGCGGTTCGTTCCCTTGAATACGATCCGTTTGCCGTTGATCTTCATCAGGCCGTCCTGGATCTCGAAGGTCCGGAAGCCCGTCTTGCAGCTGAGCGCTTCCAGCAGTTGTCCCTGATCGTCCTTCACCGAAATCAGCAGGGTGTAGAGGTTAGGCTTCTCTGCGCTCCATTTCAGCGGGTTCTTCACGGCTGCAGACAGCTTAAGCAGCTGAGTTCCCTCTTGTTCAAAAGCAAATCCGGCTGATACGGGCGCTGCCCATACCGGCTGCTGCTTGCTGTCGTAGAGCTGTACTTCTACGGAGTGTGCGGAAGTGACCCGGTTATAATAGTTCTCCAGGGTAAGGTCGACTTGCAGCTCCGCATCGGTGAAGCTCTTGTCCAGCTCGGTGCGGACGAAGAAGTCGGCTACCCGTACTGGAGGCGCAGTGTAAAGATAGACATCGCGGAAAATTCCGCTCAGACGCCAGAAGTCCTGATCTTCCAGCCAGCTCGCATCACACCAGCGGTAGACTTCGACGGCCAGCTTGTTCTCGCCGGGAAGCAGGTAGGCAGTGATATCGAATTCTGACGGTGTGAAAGTATCCTCACAGTATCCGGCGAGTTCTCCGTTCACCCATACATAGAAGGCCGATTCCACACCCTGGAAGCTGAGGAATACAGGTTGTCCGTCCCAATCCTGCGGAACGCTGAAGGAACGGATATAGGAGCCTACCGGATTGTATACCGTCGGAGCGAAAGGAGGCTTCAGATCCGGCTCGGACACTTCCCAAGGGTAGCGTACATTGGTGTATTGGGGATAATCATATCCCTGGAACTGCCAGTGGGAAGGAACGGCGATATCTGCCCAGCCGGCAGCGTCGTATCCGGTCTTATAGAAGTCCTTGATCCGTGCATCCGGTGTCTCGGCAAAAGCGAATTTCCACGTACCGTTCAGCGTCTGGTAACGGGATGAGGAGACTTTATCCCCTTGCAGGGCGTCGGCCGCTGCCGGGAAGGACATCATGGAGGCATGGGCGTCTATACGGTTCAATTGAAAAATCTCAGGATTATTGTTCCATTCGGGATATCCGTTGGCAGGCTGCTGATATGAGAGTTTGTTGCGCAAGTTAACATCTCCTTATATTGTTATATTCATATTATAGGATGGAAAATGTTCTGGGTATATATAATGATTTTCTTCATATATAATAAAATATGAAACAACAGATCAAATCGAGATTGCATCTGGAAGGAGACCGCTATGGATAGCACGATGATCTTTTGCGAGATGGAAGATATGCTTCTGCTGCCGCTGTATGCCACGACCATCGGGTATTGGGAGCATCAGGTGGAGATGATCCGGCCTGCGGGCTTTCCAGATTATCAGCTGCACCAGGTTCTAGGCGGCAAGGGTGAAGTGAATATCAGGGGCAAGACCTATACGGCGGAGGCTGGTGATCTATTCTGCCTCTACCCGGATGTTCCTCATTCCTATACTCCGCTTAGCCGGGAATGGGAGCTGGCCTTCATCTCCTTCAACGGGAGGGAAGCGGCCCAGATGCTGCTCTACGCCGGAATCCGCGAGTCCGGGGTCGGGCGTCTGCGGGCTGAGCCCATTCTTGCACCGCTGGAAGAGATGCTGACCCTCTCCTCCGCAAGCGGGCTGCAGGACAATCTGGAGCGTTCCAAGCTGCTGTATGCTCTGCTGCTGGATCTGAAGCGCAGCCTGCTTCCGGCCTCGAATGAGGACAACGAGCTTGCACGGATGAAGCCGGTGCTGCAATATATCGAGCTTCACCTGCACCGCCCGCTGCTGCTGAAGGAGCTGGCCGAGGTGGCGTCTGTCTCGCCGCAGTATCTGTGCCGGCTGTTCCAGCGGACCGTCCGTGAACGGCCGGTGGCCTACATTAACAAGCAGCGCGTCAACCGGAGCAAGCAGCTGATGTTCAGCAGCCGGGGGCAGCGGATCTATGAAATCGCCCAGCGGGCAGGCTTCGAGAATGTCAGCTATTTCTGCGCTGTCTTCAAACGCATTACCGGCATGCAGCCGGAAGAGTGGAGAGGACTGCACGGATTGGACTAGAGACTGCTATAATTAGAGACAGCGCATTTATACATCTGGATTATCATCCGGGCTTACGCCCACCAAATTCAAAAAACAAGAGAGCGGAGGGATATTATAGTGATCCTAGGACAGAACAGAGCTTATCAGATCCGGTTAATGGATGAGCCGGCGGCCAGAGAGATCGTCAACTGGAGATATGAGCCGCCATATACCCTGTACAACATGCTGGATGCGGCTGATGCCGCAGAGGATATCGAGGAGCTGCTGGATGGCTCTTATTTCAGCGTAGCTGCTGCGGACGGAGCGTTGATCGGGTTCTTCTGTTACGGGCAGAACGCGCAGGTGGGGGAAGGGATAGAGAGCGGACTCTACCTCGATGGAACGGCCCTCGATATCGGCTTGGGGATAAGACCGGATCTGACGGGGCAGGGCCATGGACTGGCTTTCCTGCAGGCGGGGATGAGGTTTGCTGAGCAGACGTATGACGCGAAGCGATTCAGATTGTCGGTGGCAGCTTTTAACCTGAGGGCAGTCCGCTTGTATAAGAAGGCAGGCTTCGTCCTTTTACATAGCTTCGTGCATCAGCACGGGGAGAGCGAAATGGAGTTCCTGCTGATGGAGACACCGGACACGGCTGCCCGCCTATAGCGCGAGTGGAGAATACACGGTGAAGTCTGTTAATATAGAATTATGGCATCATCCATATCAAAGGAGAATTCAATGTGAACGAGAACCTGAAGCAAGCGTATGTGCAGTTAGGATTACCTGAAACCGTAACCAGAGAGGAACTGAACAAGCGGTTTGACCTGCTCCTGAAGCGAAGACGCGGACTGACCACAGAGGAAGAGATAGCAGCTTACGAAGCGGATTTCCGGGCGTACAAGCTGATTCTCGATACCTGGGATGAGCAGGAGATCCAGGAGGCCGAAGACGACCGGCTTGCCAAGTATGGACGTTTCTCCGGTACGGCGAGCAAGTGGGAGACCTTCATGCGGCTATACAAAACACATGTGATTCTCGGCATAATCGGGCTGCTGGTGGTGATTTTTGGCGGGAAGGCCCTCTATGACAATTACCAGCATCGACAATATCTAGCTTCCCTGCCGCCCGTGGATGCGAAGATTATGTTCATCGGCAGCTTCGGTGTCACGGATACGAGCGGCAAGACCGAGGAGCTGGAGAAGGCGATCATCGCGGCTTACCCGCAGTGGAAGCGGGTGGAGACGGTGATGACTTATCTGCCCAGAACGGGCGACGGCTCTGACTCGCTGGACATGAATTATATGCAAAAGGCAGTCGTGGAGCTGGCGGCGAACCGGCCGGATATCCTCGTGCTGGATGAGGCTACCGTCAAGTGGATCGGCGGACAGACCGGATTCCAGAATCTGGAGCCGATCACAGCGGACGGGAAGCTTGCCGCAGACGATACCCGCATGCAGTGGGGAGTCAATGAGGACACGGGCAAGAATGAACTGTACGGTGTGGATATTCTCAAGTCCCCTTTCATCTCGGAGCTGCCAATCAATTATAATGCGAAATCGATCATTATCGGTGTCCTGAATGACAAGGACAAGGATAAGATGCTGGAGTTCGTGAAGCATATTGCGGAGGAGCCGCCCGTTAAGTAAGCAGGATACGCAGTAAAAAGAAGGGGGTGTCCCAAAAGCCATGAAAAGGCTGCTAGGGACGCCCCTTTGGTTTGGAGAAGGATGTACGTGTTCACTTGGATGGACGCTCCGCGAACGGACCGTTGTTTAAGCGGGAATTGGATCTAAATTCTTTTTGAAAAAATAACAAAAACCTCTCTTCCATGGCTGGTTACAGCCACCT
The DNA here is from genome assembly GCF_000517865.1 of Paenibacillus sp. FSL R7-269. Taxonomy (NCBI): domain Bacteria; kingdom Bacillati; phylum Bacillota; class Bacilli; order Caryophanales; family Paenibacillaceae; genus Paenibacillus; species Paenibacillus sp. FSL R7-269. Next base: position 5,983 of record NZ_ASPS01000028.1, on the reverse strand, counting down.
GGAAGAGAGGTTTTTGTCTGCTGGTTGTTAGCTTGTTTGATTATCCGTTCGGCCTTACCCGTTCGGCCTTACTGCTCCAGACGGTAGCCCCCGTGGAATACAGGACCGACATATTCATTGAACGCATATCCGTTACGGATGGCGGCGGATACGAAATCCTTCGCCTTCACCACAGCATCCTTCACCGACAAGCCGTTAGCCAGTCCGCCGGTAATCGCTGCGGCGAAGGTGCAGCCGGCGCCATGGTTATGGGCAGGCTCGATCTTCGCAGTCTCAAGGACCAGGTATTCGCTGCCGTCGAAGAAGATATCAATCGCCTTGTCGCCGCCCAGCGCCTTGCCGCCCTTAACGACAACATTCTGGGTGCCCAGCTGATGGATCAGGCGGGCAGCTTCCTTCATCTGATCAAGCGTAGTCAGCTTGCCGAGACCGGAGAGCACTCCGGCTTCGAACAAATTCGGAGTAGCCACCGTAGCCAGCGGCAGCAGCAGATCGCGGATGGCATCCGCACTCTCCGGGTTCAGTACTTCGTCCTCGCCTTTGCATACCATAACCGGATCGATCACGACATTGGTCTGCTTGTTGCTCTTCAGGGCCTGTTCAGCAACCTTAACAATCTCCACACTGCCGAGCATCCCGGTCTTCATGGCATCCACAGGACCGCCGGCGAAGATCGTCTTGAGCTGTTCGGCAACGATGGCAGCATCGACAGGGTATACATTATGATGCCAGCCCCGGTCAGGGTCCATCGTTACAATCGTAGTCAGGGCACTAAGGCCGTAAGTGCCGTATTCCTCAAAGGTTTTGAGGTCTGCCTGAATGCCTGCGCCTCCGCTGGAGTCACTGCCGGCAATGGTTAATGTCTTAATGATTTTTGACAAAGGTAACGTCCCCTTCTTGTATATGAATAGTATGCTGCTTATTATAACAAAAATCATCGGCTTAGTCCGCAAAAAAAGTATAAGCTCCAAAAACGCACCGCAGCCCTTGGGTGAGAGCAAGGGTTTGCCGGTTGCTGCACTGCATATCATGGTAGTCTAGTGGATTCTTTATTCAGGAGGCTGCCATGATTGAGATCAGTTTATGCATGATTGTCCGCAATGAGGAGAAGAGCCTGCCCCGCTGCCTGGCTTCTGTGGAAGGGCTGGTCGATGAGATCGTCCTTGTCGATACGGGATCGGCAGACCGCACCAAGGAGATTGCCGGTGCCTTCGGAGCTGCAATTTACGATTTTACCTGGATCGAGGATTTCTCCGCTGCCCGTAATTACGCCTTCAGCAAGGCGACCCGGGATTATATCTTCTGGCTGGATGCGGACGACTATCTGAGAGAAGAGGATCAGGCGCTGTTCAGGGAGCTGAAGTCTTCGCTGCCGGAACACGTGGACAGTGTGAATATGCAGTATAATCTCGCTTTTGACGGGGAGGGGAGGGTGACGACCTCCTTGCGGCGCAACCGGCTGGTCCGCCGGGCGTGCGGGTTCCGCTGGATCGGTCCGGTGCATGAATATCTGGAGGTCTACGGCCCGTCGCTGGCAAGTGCCGTCTGTGTTACCCATGAGAAGGATAAAGCGTACACAGACCGTAATCTGCGGATCTACCGCAAAAGGGAAGCGGAAGGGGAGAGCTTCTCTGCACGCGATCAATATTATTACGCCAATGAGCTGCGTGACCACGGAATTCACAGGGAGGCCTGCCGGTATTACGAGCTGTTCCTCAGCGGCGGGCAGGGCTGGATTGAAGACAATATTCAGGCCTGCCTGCGGCTGGCCGAATGCCTGGAAGCGCTGGGGGACAAGGAAGCGGCCTTCACTGCGGTCACCCGTACGCTGCAATATGATGCCCCGCGTGCCGAGGGCTGCTGCCGGCTGGGGACCTGGCATCTGGAGAAGGGCCAGCTTCACCCGGCAATCTACTGGTTTGAGCTTGCGCTTCAGCTGCCCGGACAGGCGGAATCCATGGCGATGAAGAATGAAGCCTTCTTCACCTGGATTCCGAATCTGCAGCTTGCGCTCTGCTATGACCGGCTGGGGCAGCATGAACGTGCCAACCGGTATAATGAGACTGCGCTGCTTCATTCCCCCAGCCATCCCAGCATGCTGTATAACCGGAATTACTTCCAGAAGCTTCTGGGCGACAAGTATGTCTCCTTGCAGCAGCTCTGAGCAATAATAAGCGCTCCCCCGCCGAGGCTGGGGAGCGCTTATTATTGTCTAAGGATGTCCAGGCATTGCCGCCGGCTCCAGCAGGAGCTGAGGTTCACTCGTGCGGATGAATTCCAGCACCTTGTCGTAGATAATCCGGTGGCCGTCCCGGTTAGGGTGGATGCCATCCCGGCAGATGAACTTGGTGTAATCCGGCTGTTGCAGGAAGGCGCCACGGACATCGATAATCTTGGTCTTGGTGCTCTCAGCGACCTTGATGATAGCGGAGTTGTAACGCTCCTGCCACCAGTAGATCTTGGTGACGCTGCCGAGGAATTTCATAATGTTCACTTCGGAATCGGGATTGTTGCCGCTGACCCACTTGAAGTAGTTGTCCGCATTCAGCGGAGGCAGACTCATCAGGATAGGCGTGATGCCCTGGTTCTTCAAGAAATGAATCATATCAACCAGCATCCGCTCGAAGGCCGGAAAATCTGTCTTAGGACTATGCTCTGCCTCAGGGTTGCTTGCAATCTCTCCCCAGTGGTAGTCACAGTCATTGCCGCCGTATTCAATCAGCACCACATCCGGCTTCTCCTTCAGTACATCCCGCTTCAGATTGCCGAAGCCCTTCATCAGCGTATTGCCGAATCTGGCAGTATTGCGCATAGCTCCCTTGAGCTTGCCCTGAAGCATAGATACATAATTATCCTCCAGAATGACATACTTGCTTCTGGTCTCGTCATACACAACGCCTTTGGAGATAGAATCGCCGCTGACCATATATTTGAACTGAGACCCAATGGGCTCTTGCTGCTCCTCATTCCTGTTCATGCTCCCGCCTCCGATAACCCTAGTGTATATACAATCAGTGTAAACCATACATGCAGCCGTGCCTATGTATAGATGTCATGGTTTCTTAGTCCAGTCAGCAGACTGAATTCATCATAGAATAATGGAGAAGGAATTTGTTACCAGGAGGCCACTTTGATGACGCAAATCATTGATTTCAGCAAAAGTGCAATTACCAGCTTCAGTCAATCGATCACGATACCTGTTCCCCTGTCCCCCTCCAGCTATACGCTGACCGAATTCGGGCTTGCCACCTTACTGGGCGGGAGTGTCCTGCTCAATGCCACGGTCGGTGTTCAGACTACGCTGGGCAATCCCAATCTGCTGCTCACCATTCTGCGTTCGGGAACCCCTGTGTTTACCCTGCTGGCAACGGCACCCGGCGGGAGCCAATATGCTCCGCTCAGTTTCTCTTATGTGGATTTTAACTTCCCGGCAGGATATTTCGCTTATACGTTGACGATTTCACAAGTGAATTCCTCTACACTGAACTCTGCCAATCTGATAGGGCCCGTAGATTTCTCGGGACTCTCCCTGGTGTAAGCGATGGCGGCTATCATTGATTTCGGTAAAAGTGTCCCGTCCAGCTTCAGCCAATCCGCTTCACTCCCCGTAAGGAGGCTGCCTAACAGTACGATTCTGGGACAGTTCGGGGTGTCTGTAGGGGCGAACGGTCTGGTTCTGCTTGAGGCGACAATTGGCCTCCAGAACAACACGGCCAGCGCCTCCAATCTGATTTTTACCATTGTACGGAATGCGGTGCAGATCTTTACGGCAAGATCCAGTCCCTGGAGCGGGGATAGCTATGAAGCCGTTCATTTATCCTTTACAGATAGCGGTATTCCGGAAGGCTATTACGGCTATGCTCTCGTTGTGTCCGCTATCGGTACCGGGAATCCGCCGGTGATCATCGGTCCGCTGGTATTCTCGGGCATATCTGTATCTTAACCTGACACCGGGGAGCGGCACTCCCCGGTTTTTTTGGCGCTTCCTCTAGAATTATTATTCGCTCATGGGACAAATAAAGCGATACATATACATGGAGGAGTGAGTCCGCGGCTTGGAAGGAGGAGAAGGCACCGATTAAGTAGGAAAATGGAGGGAGCACAGAATTTATGCCCTATACAACGGGAGCGGTCTATAATCCGCCTGCCGGAACGTCACATATCGACCGGATTCAAATTTCCTGCCTGAATGATTCTATTATCGTAGCGATTAATATTAATTTGCAGATTTTTCATTTTCTCGGCAGCAATTTCACGCGGGTAGCCGTAGGAGAAGCTTTATTTCAAGTGAACCCCCAACAGTTGTTGGTCCAGACGTATTCGGTAAACGCTGCGAACTACTATGAAGCCCAGATTAACTTTTACAGTGCGGTGAACACTATTGTAAATGTATTTCTACTAGACGCCGCAGGCAACAATATCGGGCAAATTCTTCAGCCAGAACTTACCTACATTGACCGCTTGACCATTACTAATACTTGAAACGGGGTGATGTCTGTTGGCGAACGTCAACATTACAGCCGGATTGCCAGGGAACCATATCGAGCCGTCTGTTGCGGTAAATGAGCTGGACCCCAACATTCTGTGTGCGGTAGCGGTGGATTCCAGTACCGGAACGGCTCTGACCGGATTCTACCGGTCGGTGGACGGAGGGGCCACTTGGTCTTCCACGATTTTGCCGCAGGCACCGGGCTTCATGAGCGCGGAAGCGCCGACCATTGACTATACCTTTCCCAATACCTTTATCGTTGCTGTCCACTTTTTCAATGAATTTGAAGACGGGACGATTGCAACGTACACCACCTTTGACAACGGATTGACGTTCAATCCCCCTGTTATCGTTCAGCGGGGTTATGGCCTGTACGTCCATAATGATGAACCCTTTCTTGCTGTAGACCGTTCACCGTCGAGCCCTTACCGAGGCAATGCATATATAGGCTATACCCCGCTGTTCTATTTGGGAACGAATGCTGCGATCTTTTTCCAGCGTTCTGTGGATCAGGGGCTTAGTTGGGAGCCGCCGCAGCGTATCTCTGATCCCCGGGGAGATCTGGAACGGGCGGCACTCATTGTCGGACTGGCGGGCGAGGTCTATGTGGGATATATCCAGCTTGGTCCTGGGCCAAAGTATGCCTATATCCGTGTCTCCCAGGACGGGGGAGTCAGCTTCAGTCCCCCGGTCACCCGGGGAGCGACTTTTCTTGCGAGTACTGTTCCCGTGCCCAGTCCGCTGCCTGTTCCGAATTATAACTTCCGCGTACAGACGAATTTAGCGCTTGGAGCAGATATCTCGGACGGCCCTCTTGCGGGTTTTGTCTATGCGGTGTGGAACGATTTCCGGCTTGGTTATGCTGATATTTTCTTCTCGCGTTCCCCGGACGGCTTGCTGTGGTCCCAGCCGGTGAGCATTACAGGGGCTCCGCCCGGATCACAGAATTTCTCACCTTCGATCACGGTATCGCCTTCCACGGGAACGGTGCGTGTAATCTACTATACGAACCGGCTGGACGGCTTCCTGCTGGATGTGTTTGTAGCGGAGTCTATCAACAGCGGCTTGTCCTTCGCGAACCGGAGAGTCTCGGATGTATCCACGAATCCGAACGGCAATTCTCCGATTCCGACTGAGCTGATTGGGGACTATATTACGGCGGCTACTATTTTCCCGGATACGCTGGCTGCGGTATGGAATGATACGCGGCTGAACAAACAGGATGTTATTTTCGGCAATTGAGAGGGAAGGGAGCGGTTTATATTCATAAAAACAGGTCCAGCTGGTTCCTCCAAGCCGGGCCTGTTTTGCCTTGCTATTCTACTTTGTCTATCATCTTCGTTCTTCGGAACTGCCTAACCGTTCTCTGCAAAAGGGCGTTTGAAGCGTGTTTTCCCCGCACTGTTCCCGCTTAAAAAGGCGGCAGCCGTCCGCTCCAGGATTTTGACACTGTTCTCCCAGGTCCATGATCTTGAATCGGTCTCACCGCGTGCG
>NZ_ASPS01000027.1:0-156302 GCF_000517865.1 Paenibacillus sp. FSL R7-269 | reverse complement strand
TGCGGCGATCCGGCTCTTGAGTACGGGATCTTGAATAAGCCGCATCACACCCGCCGCAAGCCGGTTCTCATACCGGTAGGACAACAGGCAGTTCTCCTCATGGCGGGCATACTCCAGATTTCCTCCCGAATAGACGGAGACTAACGCCGCCCCGCAGCGCATCGCTTCAAGTCCTGGCAATGAACCGGTGTCGAAAATACTAGAGCTGACAAAAATATCAGCACCGTTATAGTGATAGCATAGCTCCTCGTCATTGAGCGGGGTGAAGAAGCGGTATTTGCCGCTGTCCATCATTCTTCTCAGGGATTCGGAACTGAAGCATTCATCCGGCGGACTGATGAAATTGATATTGACCCACGGGAAGTGCTGCTTCACGATATCCAGCTGATTCACCAGATAATCCTGCTCGCGGTGCCAGGAGAACCCGTTCTCCACCTTGCGCAGGATCGCTGTTATGTTCAGCGGCTCCTGAAGCTCCTTGCGGATATTCATGTTTCGGAATGAAGCGCTGATCCCTACCGGCACAATGCTTCCGCTGATTCCGTGGCCCAGTCTAATCAACTCCTGCTGCCATCTGGAGAGGACAATTAGTTTATCGGTAATATGGTAGGAGGGGAAGGATATCTCGCTCTGCGGCAAAAAAAGAGGTTCATAGCACAGGGAGAGGCGGATATGCATGCCTTTGCCGTTCAGGCTGGCTGCCTGTGAGACCGGAACCGTGGTGTAGAAGTTAGAGACGATGATATCACTGACCGGAAAATCGGATTCACGGAGCAGTGTGTAGTCGGTAATCAGCAGAGTGGAACGGACGTCATAAGAAACATCCCCTCCCAGCGGCATGACAATCACAACCTGGTGGCCCCGGGCCGTAAGACCGTTCGTAAGCTCCACGAGCATGCGTTGTGCCCCGCCATGGCATAAGGTAAGAATGGGGAAAGTGAACCGCATCTTTGATCCCTTCCTTTCTGCACAATCGCCCTGCAACAATGCGATAGGTATACTATTTTATTCAGTGAAAAGCGAAAAGTACCGCTATGCGGTACTTTTGGAGGAAATGGGGTTATGGCCGGATGATCACGAATTGCGCAGGTTGCGCAGCAGGTTCACGCAATCTTGGATCTCCAGGCTAGTGACATCCTCAAGCGAGACATCGATCATCGGCTTCTGCGCCTCAAGCTTGTCCAGGAACTCAGCGGTGTGGAACAGCCCGGCTCCGGGAGCGCCGTGACGAATGCGTCCGCCGTCCTCATAGATTCCTTTGAGATGGGCGAGGATGATCCGGTCGCCGAACAGACTGAAGGATTGATCGACGATCTCATCCTGGAGATGAATCTCTTCACCGATCAGGTTGCACGGATCGAATACAACACCGATGGAGCTGGAGGGCACCTCATCGAGGATGCGCCGCATTTTGGCTGGAGAGGACAGGGTATGGGTGCTGACGCCTTCAAGCCCTAAGAATATGCCCCACTTCTCCGCCTCCTCTGCCAGTTCCTCGACCGTTGCCTTAAGGGCATCCCAGCCGAGCTCCTCATAGCGGTAAGGGTCGAGCTCCTGGAAGGTCGTAAGTGCTCCAGTCTCCGTGGCGACCATAGGGGCACCGAACAGGCGGGCATAGCGCAGATGCTCCTTGAAGCGGTCAATCTCCGCCCGGCGGACCGCAGGATCAGGGTGAATCGGATTGATGTAGCAGCCAAGCACACCGATGCGGATACCGGCCTTGTCGAATTGCTCAGCGATATAGGAAGCTAGTCCAGGACTCAGCTTGCCCGGGGAGAGGTCGATATCCTGTATGGCTTTGGACAGAGCGAGCTGTACGAAATCAATATTGTAGGTCTGAAGAGTGGAAGTCAATTCCTTAAGCGGCAGGCAGCCGGCAGTATGTGCTAACGTTCCGTAACGAATAATAAACAACTCCTTTGGAATTCAATGAATTTATATCTATAATATTAATGACGCTTACATAGACATGCAAGGTTAAAGAATGCAAGCGATACAGGAGGAATTGAGATGAACGCAATAGAAGTGCGTAAGCAAGAGCTTGAGAACTGCCGGCCGGAGCCGACACTGGACCGGGAGACGATTGATGAATTCTGGAATGATCTGCTCGCAGAAGATGAGGAACAGCCGCTGGAGGTGACGATTACCCCTGAGAAGACCCCGTATCCGGGCATGAAGGTGAGCAAGGTCAGCTACATGAGCTATGGGGAGACTACGATCAATGCCTGGTATATCCAGCCTGCTGGTGATACAGAGGGCACGGGAGACCGGCCGTGTATCGTCACCTTTCCAGGTTACACCGGAGACCGGGGATATCCTGAACGCTACGCACATTTCGTGCTGCTTGGATACACTGTCCTGGCCGTAGATGTACGGGGACAGCTTGGCGAGACAGGCAATCTGCTGCCGCAGGAGCACGGTATAGTGAGAGGCTGGATCAGCCAGGGGCTGCTGGAGAAGGAGCAATCCTATTATCTGGCATTAGCCATAGATACAGTGCGGGCCATTGAGACGGCAGCGCAGCTGCCCGGGGTTGATCCGGCGCGCATTGCGATTACAGGAGCCAGCCAGGGCGGGGGGATCGCTCTGTTGGCAGGGGCGCTCAGCCACCGCGTGGCGGCGGTAGCCGCAGACATTCCTAATCTGTGCCGTCTGGATTTCGGAGTGCTGAATTCCACCAGCTCACTCACAGAGATTGCGGATTACCTGAAGCGCTATCCGGAGCATCTGGAGCGTACGCTTCAGAACCTGGCCTTTTTCGACATCGTCAATCTGGCTCACCGCTTCACTGTCCCTGTCCTGATGTCTGTAGGCTGGAAGGATACGGTATGTATGCCGGAGACGATCTATGCCGCTTATAACCGGATAGAGTCGCCTAAGGAGATTAAGGATTATCCGTTCTCCGGGCATGAGGTGAGCGAATTCCAGAACAGACAGACGGCACTGTTCTTCCAGGAGCATCTGGGCTCCTAAGTGAAGTGGTACAGGCCACAGTGATTAGCCGCAAGGGAATGGTGTGAAGATATAGTAAGGGTTGGCACGAGGTCATAGGTAGGCAGTCTAATCACCGGGAGGGAACTACGGATGGACAATCAGACAGGTAAGCTGCCGGCGGGAGTATTGGTGGAGAGCTTTGAGTATGACAAGAAGAATGAGGAGCTTGTGAAAAAGAGCTTCTGGAGCAAAACCAGGAAAGCCGCTGGTAAAATCCCCTTCACCAGAGAAGCGATAGCCATGTACTACTGTGCTATGGATGCCAAAACACCGCTATGGGCGAAAGGGATTGCCTTTGGAGCGCTGGCTTATTTCATTTCCCCGATCGATGCCATTCCCGATGCGCTGATCGGCTTGGGCTTCACAGACGATGCTGCCGTCATGGCGGCGGGCATCCGGGCTATTGCCGGACAGGTCAAGGAGGAGCATAAACAGAAGGCGGAGGAGTTCTTCGAGGATTCGTAATAGGCTGGAAGACAGCGAAGGGATGCAGCGGGTGGCTGCATCCCTATTTTGCTATGCCCTGCTACACTCCGGTGTCTATAGCCGGACTCTCAGAACTCTGCTGCTTCGCCTGGTACTCCAGACCCCAATCTCTCATCAGCTTGATGATCGGAATCAGAGAGCGGCCGAATTCGGTCAAGGAGTATTCGACCTTTGGCGGCACCTGATGATAGACCTCACGGTGAACGACGCCATCCTCCTCCAGCTCGCGGAGCTGCAGTGTTAGCATGCGCTGGGTGATGGCGGGGCAGATGCGGCGGAATTCATTGAACCGGACTGTAGAATCCATCATATGGTACAAGAGTACACCTTTCCATTTGCCGCCGATGACATCGAGGGTGAATTCTACAGGACAAGCAAAGGCATTGCCATCAGGGCAGGTGCCGAAACCGCCTTTACGGTCGCGCATCACGAACACGCTCCTTAGTATCATTTTGTATACTACATCACAAAAATGTGCGTACTTCTAAATGTATTGTATATCCATTACTATAGGCATGGGAACAGGAAAACGTCAATTCCTTATCATGAATGGTACACAGAAAGGGAGTATGGAGGATGGAGAACACAAGCACAGTAAGTGAAATGACGAAAGAGCAGATTTTGGCAGCCTACGAGTACAGACATGCGACCAAAGAATTCGACAGCAGCAGGAAGATCAGCGGGGAGGATTTCGGCTTCATTCTGGAGACGGGACGCCTGTCACCGAGTTCGTTCGGGTTCGAGCCCTGGAAGTTTGTAGTTGTTCAGAACCCGGAGCTCCGGCAAAAGCTGCTGCCATACGCCTGGGGCGCCCAGAAGCAGCTTCCGACCGCAAGCCATTTCGTGCTTATTCTGGCCAGACAGCCGCGTGATCTGGCAGCTGACTCAGAATATATTCAGAGTATGATGTCGGAGGTACAGAAGCTGCCGGTTGAGATTGCAGAGGGCAAGCAGCGGGTCTTCGATGCATTCCTGAAAAACGATTTCGGCCTGGCTGGTAATGAGCGGGCGATCTTCGAGTGGGGGGCACGTCAGACGTATCTGCCCCTTGGCAATATGATGACCGCAGCCGCGCTGATTGGCATCGATTCCTGTCCAATTGAAGGCTTCGATAAGCTGAAGATGGAGAAGCTTCTGGCCCACGAGGGGATTATGGACCCTGAACATTTCGGGCTGGCCTGCATGGTAGCCTTCGGCTACCGCACCGGCGAGCCGCGTCCCAAGACCCGGCGGACCGCTGCTCAGGTGGTAGAGTGGATATAGGAATCTAAATCATGAGAACCTAATACAAAACGGATGCTGCCCCTCAGGGCGTCATCCGTTTCTTTGATTACCGTTATGAAAGTACATAGAAGAGTCGAAAACTTATTGAAAATTTACTGAAAATTCTGCTACTCTTAGGAGGTCAACTTGCTGCCGGTGAGCGGCTGCTTAAGATCGTCATTTCAAGACTGAAGGGATTCCTGCATTATGAAAATCATCCGTATTATCGCCGAAGTCTGCTTGCTGTATGTGTTCTTCCTGGCCGGAGACTATCTGCAAGAGCTGCTGCATTTGCCGATTCCAGGCAGTATCGTGGGACTGTTGCTGCTGTTCGTCCTGCTGCTGCTTAAGATTGTGCCCGTGAAGCTGATTGAGAACGGCTCGTCCTTTATACTGGCGTATCTGCCCATGTTCTTCATCCCCGCCACCGCGGGCATTATGAACCATCTCGATATCTTCAGCGGAAGAGGGCTGCTCCTGATCGGCATTCTCGTCATCAGCAGTGTGCTGACCATGGTTGTTACGGCACATTCCAGCCAGTGGATTGCCGCCCGCAGCGTCAAACGTCTAACACGCCGGACGTACCGTGCCCGTAATCTCCACGGGAAGGGGAAGGAAGCATGAGAATTCTTCTGGCCGTTGGCTTCGTGCTGATGAACGTAGTGATCTATCTGGTCATGTCCATACTGTACAAACGCTACCGTCTTCCGGTTCTGCTGCCTGCACTGACGGCAACGTTCACGGTTGTTGTGCTGCTCATGGGCTTCCATATCTCTTATGAGACTTATATGATCGGCGGCGACTGGATTAACCGGCTGCTGGGACCAGCGGTAGTATCGCTTGCTTATCCCTTATACAAACAGCGGCATGTGCTGTGGAAGAATCTCCCTGCCATTCTCGGCGGAACGGTCACCGGACTTATGGTCGGAATGTTCAGCGGACTGCTGATGGCAGCCGGACTCGGCTTCTCTAAGCTGTATGTGCTGTCTATTCTGCCTAAGTCGATTACCACCGCTGTAGCGATCCAGATCTCCAGTAATCTCGGCGGAGATTCATCGCTGACCTCCGTCTTCGTGATGGTTGCCGGCTTCACCGGAGCGATTGGCGGCCCCTATATTATCAAGCTGTTCAGAATCCGCAGCGAGTCGGGGATCGGCATTGGCCTGGGCACAGCTTCCCATGCCCTCGGCACAGCCAAAGCGCTGGAATACGGCGAGGAGTCAGTGTCCATGAGCTCTGTAGCCATGACCGTATGCGCTATTGTCGGCTCCATTGCCGGACCGCTAGTCGCCTGGATCATGTACCATTAAGCTTGCAGGCCTTCAGTAATCAGCCGTTGACACGCAGCCGGATCACATTCCAGGAAGCCGCTGGAAGCATTGCACTTACCCGGCCGCCGTCTGCGGCTGCCGTTCCCCGGTTGTGCGGAAGCACATTCGACGGGTTGGAGCGGGTATTGGCCGCCTGAAGATCCTCATTCTCAAGAATCGTGTGCTGAATAACCTCTACAGCGCCGAAGCTCCGCAGATCAACCGCCAGCTCCATGCCTTCGCTCAGATGGCGGTTCACTGCAAACACAGTAACCTCGTTCAGCTCCTCGTTATATACACTGACCGCTTCCAGATATGGAACGTCGGTGAAATCCTTGGAATCATATTTCGAGCTTGTAATCAGCGGGTGAAGCACCGTTCCCCGGCCGTAGATGGAGGCATGCATGTAAGGATAATAAGTAGTCTGCAGCCAGAGCGGTCCGCCGTCCTCCGTCATAATCGGTGCAATGACATTAATGAGCTGGGCGATACAAGCCATCTTGACCCGGTCTGCATGCTTGAGCAGGCTGATCAGGCAGCAGCCCACCACCAGCGCATCCTCCAGTGTATAGACATCCTCGAATTCAGGCGGTGCAATCTGCCAGTGCTGCTCAGCACGGCTAGAACCCTGCGACTTCCACACATTCCATTCATCGAGGGAGAGGTAAATCTTTTTCTTGCTTTTCTTCTTAGCCTTGATATAATCACATACTGCTGCTACGCTGTCGATGAACTGATCCATATCGAGCGATTGGGCCAGGAAGTTCGCTGTGTCTCCATCATTGTTATTGTAGTAAGTGTGCAGCGAGAGGAAATCGACATTATCGTAGGTGAGATCCAGAACTGTAGCTTCCCATTCGGCAAAAGTACTCATATTGCTGCCCGAGCTGCCGCAGGCGACAAGCTCCAGGGAAGGATCAACCCAGCGCATCGCTTTGGCGGTCTCATTGGCGAGCCTTCCGTATTCGACGGCAGTCTTGGCTCCAATCTGCCAAGGACCGTCCATTTCATTACCCAGACACCAGGTGCGGAAATTGTGCGGAGCCTTGTAACCATGGGAGATCCGCAGGTCACTCCAGTAAGAGCCGGAGGGATGGTTGCAGTACTCGACCAGATTCCTTGCAGCATCGATCCCGCGTGTGCCGAGGTTCACTGCCATCATCACTTCGGAACCGGCCAGCTTGGCCCAATCAGCGAATTCATTCGTGCCTACCTGATTAGTCTCTGTAACCCACCAGGCAAGTTCAAGAGAGCGCTTCCGTTCCTCCTTGGGACCAACGCCGTCTTCCCAGTTATAGCCGGATACGAAGTTGCCTCCCGGATAACGGATGATTGGTACACGTAGTGCCTTAATAGCCTGAAGGGCATCACCGCGGAATCCGTTCGCATCAGCGGTAGGATGTCCCGGCTCATAGATTCCGCCATATACGGCCCGGCCCAAATGTTCAATGAAGGAACCATACAGCCTTGGATCTACCTCGGCCAGCTTAAAGTCTTTGTCGATAATCATCTTGGATTGAATGCTCATAGTTAGAATCTCCTTTGTGTTAGATTAATGAAATAGCTAATCGTACAAGCCCGTTTATGATTACATGATACGAATTACAGGGTATACTAAGCAATAACTAATTTCAGGATTAACATAATAACTAATTCAAAGAGCGCGGAGGGCCACCGATGTATTTAACCACAGATTCCGAATCGCTGAAGGTCTATGAAGCACTTGCCAGCGAAGTGCGGCTGCGGATCATCGATCTGCTTAGCAACGAGGAGATGCATATCAAGGAGATTGCAGCCAGGCTGTATCTCAGCAGCGCCATTGTAAGCTCGCATGTAGCGAAGCTGCAGAAGGCGGGCATCGTCAGCTCCCAGATGAAGCGGATCGATGGGGGGACTTATAAATTCTGCTCACTTTCTGCGAATTTCTTGCAGATTAAATTATCCGGGGCCAAAGGAATCGCCCGTAAGGTGGTCGAGGTCTCTGTCCCTGTCGGGCATTACACCGATCTTGAAGCCTCTCCGACCTGCGGCATTGCCACCACTGAGAAGCTGATCGGGTATTATGACGACCCGCGTTATTTCCTGGACCCGCAACGGGTGGATGCCGGCATTCTCTGGTTCGCCAAGGGATATGCGGAATATAAAGTTCCGAATTATCTGTTCATGGATCAGACGGTGCAGGAGATTGAGCTTTCAATGGAGATCGGTTCGGAGGCGCCGAGTGTGAACGAGAAGTGGCCTTCGGATATCTCTTTTATGATGAATGGCATTTCGCTTGGCAAATGGACCAGCCCCGGTGACTTCGGCGTAATGAGAGGCCGGCTGACTCCTGCCTGGTGGAAATCGGATGTGAACCAGTACGGGCTGCTGAAGGTGCTCAGAATTAATACAGGGGGCACTTATATAGACGGCCAGCAGATATCGGCAGTTACCATTGATCAGGTGGGCTGGCAGGAGGACCAGTGGAGCTTCAGGTTCACGGCAGAAGACACCACCCGAAGGCGGGGCGGCTTAACGTTATTCGGGCGCGGCTTCGGGAATTATGAGCAGGACATTGTGTTTCGTGTATATTATGAGTAAGAGGGACCTGTCTGCCGAATGGCAAGCGATATGGAAAAGACAAGGAAAATGAGCTTTGTTCGGATGGGATGTTTGCAAAAGGGGTCCGCGGGTAACTATAACTAAGTAATCCAAATCGCGCACAACTTGCATACAAGGAGGAATTCACATGTCAGATCATTCAGGTAACGAAGCAGACATCCGCAACAAGGAGAATAAAGACGGGGATTCACTCGCAGAACGAAAAAAGATAGAAAACGGTGTGGATATTGAACCGGAAGCCGATGATTGGGAAGCCAAACCGGCAGAAACCGCCCATCCTGACCCGCTTCCTAAGAATTAGGGGAGTGGGTATAAGGCTAAGGCATAGGGTATAAAGCATGTGCACGTAGCAGACTGTTCCTCCGGGGACAGTCTTTTTCTAATGAGAAGCCTAAAATGTATGCGAAAAACCGAACACAATGTGCTGGCCCAAAGGCAGGAAGTTTTATTAGCATGCTGATGGAGAAACATGAGGAACCGCCTGAAAATTGAATAAAACAGCAGCATCTTAACAGGGTCAGCCATGTGCAGGTCCGCCAGATATTCCCGTCATAATGTCCGGTTCTTGGAGACATACTAGCTCCAATTGGAAAATAATTGGGACCGGAGGCGGGAATAACTACGATGACACCTTTACTTTTACAGCAAAGTTACAGTATGGTGGCTGCGGCAAGCCCCTATCTGTTCTATTTCACTGTATATTCGTTCTTGGGATGGGTCCTTGAAGGCAGCTATAACCTCTACAGCACTGGGACCTTTCGGAAAGAAGGCTTCCTCAAAGGGCCATTCAAGCCGATGTATGGCTGCGCCCCTTTACTACTGCTTGCAGCACATGAAATTTCGCTTCCCTTTCCGTTACTCCTGCTGCTTGCGCTGATTGTCCCTTCGGCGGTTGAGTTTGTCAGCGGCTGGCTGCTTAAGGGGATCTTTCGCAGACAGTGGTGGGATTATTCAGGGATGCCGTTTCAGCTGCAAGGGCATATCTGCCTGAAATTCTCGCTTTATTGGTGGGGACTGTCACTACTTTGCCTCTATGGCCTGCAACCGCTGGTAAACTTCCTCTACCTGTATTTGGAACGGGTATGGATACCAGTGCTGCCCATCGCCCTGCTGCTATTCACAGCGGATCTGCTGTGGACCTTCCGCACCCGCCGCCGCGGGCTGCAATTGTTGGATCATCTGTTGGAACCACCAGAGCTTGGCGAAGGTTGAAGAGTTAGTGAAGAGTGGAAACATGAAAATTACAAAGAACCCACAGATATCTCCGCCTTATGGCTGGAGATATTTTTGCGTTATATAACCTTTTGCTATCACAATTGTACGTCAGACAAGGAATATCATACAACCATGTCAAATATAGTGCTAACCCGGTTTATCCATAAACCTTGGAGCGGGAGGGAACATGAACAACTTTTTCAGCAAATACAGCCGGGCTATTATAATTCTTGAAACGCTACTTATTGCGGTACTCTCACTATTGCTGATACGGGAAGTCAACAAGCCTGTCCCTCTGGTTAGGGATCAGCGGAACTTGATTACACATTTTGATCAGCTGGATTTGGACAGAATTACAGAAATGATACATAGATTTAAGGAAGGCAAGGGAGATAACTTCACCATGCTTCAGTGGGGTGTTGACAGCGGGCCGTATATTCATGATTTCTACAACGATGGCAGGGTACTGCACTGGACGGTGGACAACAGCCGGGACTGGGCAGGAGACGGCGGGAAGATTGAGTATGTATGCAGAGCGATCCGGCTTGCCGAGACTAAGGAATACTATAGGGTAGAGCTGACGGACTGTGAGAATCAATCGGATGATTTCGTGGTTCATCCGGTTTCTTTCCGCAAGGATGAGCTATAGGCTGGAATTAAGAAGGATATAGGGTCTAATTGGATTCAAGTCAGGAGGAAGCTTCATGTCAATGTCTGAGTATTACCGGGAGCTGAGGGGGAAGGCGGGCAACGGGCTGCTAATGATGCCGTCTGTAGCGGCAGTAGTAAGGGATGAACAGGACAGAATTCTGCTGATCCGTAAAAAGGATGAGACGTTATGGGGCCTTCCGGCCGGAGCTATCGAACCCGGAGAGACACTGTCCAGAGCGCTGCGCAGAGAGGTGTTCGAAGAGACCGGCTTAATGGTGACGCCTGAACAGATTATCGGTGTATTCGGCGGTGAGAAATTCAGATATGAATATAGCAATGGAGATCAGGTAGAGTACACGGTTATTGTATTTGAATGTATCATTGTTAAAGGCCAGCTCAGAAGCCTGGACGGGGAGGCGGAGGAGCTGAAGTTCTTCAAGGAAGATGAGTTGCCCGGGCTAACCATCCCGTATCCCCCGAAGCTGTTCGTGCGGGATGATGCTGCGCCCAGGAAGGTTATATTTGATTGAGAGAAATAAAGGAGTAGTTTCCAGTGCGGAATTCATTAATACGATCCAGAATGATCTACTGCGGCGCAGTACTGCTAGCCATTGTGCTGGGTCTTGGAACCAGGGCATACGGGAACTCGCTGCCGCACTTTGTCAGCGAACACTTTGGGGATGCGATCTGGGCAGGGATGATCTATCTTGCTTCCCGGGTGCTGCTGGTCCGGCATCCGCTATGGATGTCGCTTGCCCTTAGCCTGGGCTTCAGCTTCGGAATTGAGTTCAGCCAGCTCTATCAGGCAGAGTGGATTCTGCATGTGCGTGCTACAACCCTGGGCAGCTTGATTCTCGGCCACGGCTTCCTCTGGGTTGATCTGGTCCGGTATACAGCCGGAATCCTGTTCTGCTGGATGGTTGATCAAATCTTACAAAATTGATTCTGGATTATATAGGAAGAAGAATATATATTAAGTGAGGCGATCCGGTCTGTAATAATCTGGAACAAGAATGCCGGTCATCTGCCGAATGCTGCCTGATTTGGAGATGAGTAACCGTAAATGACGAATAGTTTATTGGTGGTATGTCTGTTGACTCTGATTATTCATACGGCGGAAACCTTGTCGTATTCGGTGCGTTTTGCCGGAGTAAAGCTGAACAAGATCGCTATCGCCTTATCCCTGACCGGAATTATCGTGCTGGTCTCCAGAACCGCAAATATGGTACAAGGCCCCTTAACGGCGAAGTTCGTAGATTATGCCAAAGCTGACGACAGCTTCCCGCTGCTCAACTATCTGCGGATTATTATGCTGGCATCTTCACTGGGTACATTGATCGCCATTGCGTTGTTTCCGACGTTCGTAGGACTATTCGCAAGAGTGATCTCCAAGCTGGAGATTGAAGGCTCCATTCCCAGGCTTCTGACAAGTGTAACGGTCAGCCAGCTCAAGAATACGCGCAAATATATCCGCAGACCGAAGGTCAGGCTGAGCAGCTTCCGGTATCTTGGAATTCCCAAGCGCTTCATTGTGATGAATGTCTTCGTGACGGCCTTCTACACGGTAGGCGTGTTATCCTCAATGTATGCGGCCAAGCTGTTGCCGGCGTTCAGCACCACTGCTTCCCAGGCGTCGGGCCTGATTAACGGGATAGCAACGATACTGCTGACGGTGTTCATCGATCCGCAGCTGGGAATTATCACTCATAAGGCAACCGAGAATGCGCAGTACCGTGACCAGCTCGGGAAGATCTATGTACTCCTGATGGGCTCGCGCTTCCTTGGGTCGCTGCTGGGCCAAGCCCTGCTGGTACCGGGAGCCTTCATCATCACCTGGCTGGTGAAGCTGCTCTAAGCTTCAGAAATAAGCTACTTCGGCAGCTTCAGCTCTGCCGCATGGAGCGCCGTGCTGATCTGTTGTTCCCAGCCGTACAACTGCCCGGCCATAGCACGGATCTCCTTCATCCGGCTATAAGACAGCTTCATCGCAGCCGCAGCCTGGGTGGCGTCTCCCGCCTGGACAGCGGCTTTGTTGCGCTTGTCGGCTTCGGTTCTCTCTGATTGTGCGGCTGAGAAAAGCTTGTTTTGGGCGGCAATCTGCTTCTTGAGCAGGGGGATCGGGGCAAGGGCATCCTTAGCCGGCTTGTTCTTCGCAGCAGTTAACGCTTTGGCTTCTGCCAAGGCTGAGGCGGCCTTCTTCACTTCAGCCCGTGCTGCGGCAGCGGCAGCCTTCAGCTTATTGCGCTTCAGCTCAAGCACGGTGGCACTCTTCAGATTGTTTGCCTTACGGGCAGTGGTAATCTGTTTACTGAGAGCAGTGTACTGGTCCAGGAGCGGAGCATGCTTCTTCTGCACGGCTTCCGAGGCAGACTTAAGCTTGGCGAGCTGAGCGGCGTTAGTAGCTTGAAGCTGCTTGTTCACGGCGGCAAGGGCAGTGTTATTCTGCTTGCGCAATTCCTGATTCCGCTGGAGGTCAGACTTCAGCGATGCTTGTAGACCCGTATAGTCTGTGTACAGATTATGAATCTCGTCCAGCGCAGCATCCCACCCGGAATCGGCAGAGACACCGGACAAGGGATAGGTCCACAATGACAGTATGATCACCAGCACAGCCATTCTTCGTACAGTTCTCCCCGACAAAGGTGTAACAACTCCCTCACTTCTCCAATTCGTGAAGCTCGTGAATCTAAACATTGACTTCAGCTCCTCTGATTGTTCATTTTGGCAATAGACACAAAGAAGCACCTCCAAGAAAGGCATGAACTGCCTGTCCTGCGAGGTGCTTCTCCCGCTTAATGTGTGTTACCTGTGCATTTACTATAACCCCGGTGAACCTGCATAGTCAAGCATTTTTAGGAACGTTAGTTCGCGGAATGGGAATTTTATCTTCTTTTTTGTATATGACTCTGCCGGAAAATCTAGTAGAATATATCTGTAGTTTACAATAATATATAAAGTTCGACATCTTGGTACTCACAGGAATGGGAGATGCATTATGCAGCTTAGACATGTGAAAATAAAAGGAACAGGCAAATATTTGCCGGAGCGTGTAGTTAGTGATGCAGAGCTTGATAAGATCCTCGGCACAACACCGGGCTGGGTGAACAAAATCACTGGCGTCGGCACCCGCCATTATGCCGGCAACGATGAAACCGCCTCCTACATGGGTGCAAGAGCCGCTGAAGCAGCCCTCGCCGACGCAGGCCTCAGCTTCAGTGAGGTTGATTGTCTGGTGTGTACGAGCGGAACCAAGGAGCAACCGCTGCCGAGTACCGCCGTGTTCATTCAGCAGGCCATGGGTCAGGCGGATTCGGGTGTCCCGGCTTTTGATATCGATGCGACTTGTCTCAGCTTTCTGGTAGGGCTTGATGTGATGTCCTACATGGTGGAAGCGGGCAGATATAAGAATGTGCTGCTGGTGGCTACTGAGATTGCATCCGTAGGGCTGAACTGGCAGGATAAGGAGAGCTCAGCCTTGTTCGGTGACGGAGCGGCGGCAGTGGTGATCGGGCCTGCGGAGGCCGGAGATTCCTCGCAGATTCTCCATGCCTCCCTCAAGACCTACAGCAGCGGGGCGCGTTATTCGGAGATTGCCGGAGGCGGGACCAGACTGCATCCCCAGAATTATACAGCCGAGGATGCGCTGCCTTATCTGTTCCATATGGATGGACAGGCTATATTCCGCAAAGCGTCCAAGCTGCTTCCGGATTTCATTGCTGACATGCTGGGCGCCACAGGCAATAAGATGGACGACTTCGCGCTGGTCATTCCCCATCAGGGCAGTGCAATGGCTATGCGTCTCCTGCGTAAAAAGCTGGGTATTGCCGAGGACCGCTTCCTCGACAATACCGCAGGCCATGGCAATACGATTGCAGCATCCATCCCGATGGGGCTGCATGAAGCGGTCCGTCAGGGCCGTATATCGCGCGGAGACCGGATCATGCTGATCGGCACGGCGGCAGGGCTGTCTCTGGGAGGCATGATTATTGAGTACTGAGGCCCGTCGTATTCTGATTACCGGCGGACGCGCTCCGGTGGCCCTGGAGCTGGCAAGGCTGTTCAAGGCGGCGGGCCACCGGGTATACGTGGCAGAAAGTGCTGAGTATCATCTGTGCCGGGTATCCTCTGCCGTCGAGGCCAGCTTCCGGGTGCCTGCCCCAAGGCATCAGCCGCAGGCCTATGTCCAGCGGCTGGCTGCGTTAACGGAAGAGCTAGGCATTCACTGCCTGATTCCGACCTGTGAGGAGATTTTCTATGTCTCTGCCGGTCTTGAGCATCTGACGGGGTGCCGTGTACTTACATCAGACCGGAGAATTCTGGCCGGGCTGCACCATAAAGGGGAGTTCATGGTCCTGCTCCGTTCGCTTGGATTCAAGGTCCCGGACACGGTGCTGATCAGCAGTACGGAAGAATGGCGGAGAGCTGTGAAGCAGGCAGCGCAGAGGGGGGAGCAGCGGGTCTATAAGCCTGCATATTCCCGCTTTGCGTCGAAGGTCATTCTCCCGGATAAAAGCTCCGCTTCAACTAATCCGCATAGCCGCGTTCCGGGAGAAATAGAGACTCCAGCCGGACTATCGGCCGAGGCTCCCTGGGTGTCCCAGGAGTACATTCAGGGCAGAGCGGTTTGTACGTACAGCATACTGCACGAAGGCACAGTAGTGGCGCATGCTGCGTATGACAGCAGGTACAGGACGGGGCGCAGCGGGGCCAGTGTGTATTTTGAACCGCTGGAGCATCCTGCGGCTCTGGAATGGGTCCAGCGGTTCGCCGCAGCAACCGGCTTCAGCGGCCAGATCGGATTCGATTTCATCGAACCGGAGAACGGGATGCTGTATCCGATTGAATGCAATCCGCGCGCAACAAGCGGTATTCATCTGTTCACGCCAGAGGAAGGGCTGACGGAGGCGCTGCTGAATCCCGGTCTGCTCGTGCAGAGCGGAACAGTGATTGTTCCGCGTTCAGCCCGTACAGCGATGCTGACACTGCTCATGCTGGGCTGCGGATTTAAGCCGGGACCCGGGGGTCTCCGCAGCTGGAGGCGGGCGCTGCTTGGAGCAGCAGACGTGGTCTACCGCAAGGATGACCGCGGCCCTGCCCGCGAGCAGTTCCGCATAGTATACGCCGCCTGGAAGACAGCCAGGCGGCACCGCATCTCAATCACAGAGGCGTTAACAGAAGATATAGAATGGAATGGTGAGGCATGACCAAAGCGCTGGTAACAGGTGCAACCGGATTTCTTGGACGGCATACCGCCCGGAGGCTGGCCCGGATGGGCTGGGAGGTCTACGCGCAGGGACGCAACCCGGAGCAGGGGAAGCAGCTGGAGCAGGAAGGTGCAGTGTTCCTGGCCGGGGATCTGCGTGACCCGGAGACTGCCTATAGCTTTTGCCGGGAAATGGATGTGGTGTTCCATTGTGCAGCCTTGTCGTCACCCTGGGGCAAATATAAGGAGTTCTATACGTGCAATGTGGAGGCGACAAGCCATATAGTTGAGGGGTGCAAACGGCATGACGTAGGAAGGCTGGTTCATATCTCCACGCCCAGTGTGTATTCCAGCCAGCGGTCCCGCTTCGGCATCCGGGAAAGTGATCCGCTTCCCGGCCGTCCGGCCAATGCTTATGCCGCAACGAAGCGGATTGCCGAGCAGGTTGTCCGTCAGGCAGCTCGAGAAGGGCTTGCCGCCTTCATGCTCCGGCCCAGAGCCATATTCGGCCCTATGGACAACGCTTTGTTCCCCCGGCTGCTGGCAGCGAATGAGAGTAAGGGGGTGCCGCTGATGAATGGCGGACAGGCGAGGCTTGACCTCACATGCGTAGATAATGTAGTCGATGCCATGCTGCTCTGCTGTGAAGCCCCGGTCTCTGCAACCGGCAGCGTCTATAATATTACCAATGGTGAGCCGCTAAGGTTCGAAGAGCTGGTTACCCGGCTATTCTCACTGCTCGGGCTGCCGCTGCACACCCGTCGATTGCCCTACCCGGTAGCTTATTCCGCAGCGGCCCTGATGGAGGGGATCTACAAGGTACTGCCTATCCCGGGTGAGCCGCTGCTGACCCGTTATTCTGCAGCCGCACTCGGCATCTCCCAGACACTGGATATTACACTGGCCCGTGAGCAGCTGGGTTATCAACCGCGTATAACAACAGACGAGGGACTTCGCGCCTTTGCAGAATGGTGGAGGGAACAGCAATGATTACAGAAATTCCAGTTGGATTATCTATATTGTCTGCGGGCTATTGCCTGCATCCCGAGCGGCTGACGCTGCGCGGAGGCACACTGAAGCCGGTTGCCTTCCCGGCAGGTTATGCCCTGATCCGGCATCCGGAATACGGACCCATCCTGTTCGATACAGGCTACAGCGCGCGTTTCTTCCAAGAGACAGCAAGTCTGCCAGCCTCTCTATACCGCAAGATCACTCCGGTTGTCTACAAGGAGGAAGAGAGTGCAGTGCGGCGGTTGCAGGCAGGCGGGATCTCGCCGGAAGAGGTGCGGTATGTGGTGCTGTCGCATTTTCATGCCGACCATATCGGTGGGGTACGGGATTTTCCGCAGGCGCAGTATATTTATTTGCAGAAATCTTACGATGCCGTAATCGGGCTGGGTCCTGTGCGGGCTACGAAGGCGGGATTCCTGCCCGGATTGCTGCCGGAGGATTTCAGACTCCGCTCCATTCCTGTGGATGAAGCTTCGGCGAAGCGTGCACTGCCGCAAGGCCTTCCGTTCACGGAAGCCTATGATCTGCTCGGAGACGGCAGCCTGCTGGCGGTTGAGCTGTCAGGCCACGCCGCCGGGATGATCGGCGTATTCGTCTCCACCGGTGAGCATGATTATCTGCTCTGCGCAGATACGGTCTGGTCGAGCCGGGCGTTCCGGGAGAACCGCAAGCCGCACCCGGCAGCAGGCCTGATCATGTCCAGCCGGACAGAATACCACCGCAATTTCGAGCGGCTGCGTCAGCTGCATGAACAATTTCCCCTGCTTCGGATTGTGCCCAGTCATTGCCGCGAGGCGCTTGCGCACTGGGGAACGGGAAGTGTGACATGAAGCGGATCAGGCTGGTGATTACCCATTACATTCTCACCAAGTGGGGGAGACGCTGGAAGAACCGGGCAGCACTTGAGCAATGGCAGGAGAAGCGTATCCGGCTCCATGCAGATAAGGTGAGGCAGCACTCGAAGTTCTACAGGGAGCTGTGGGCAGGCATTCCGTCCAAGGATTGGCGGAGCTTCCCCGTAATCGGGAAGCCGGAGATGATGGAGAATTTCGATCAGCTCAACACAGTCGGCATTACGAAGGAGCAGGCCTTTGCCGAGGCCTATGAAGCGGAGAACAGCAGGAACTTCAAGCCTACGCTGCAAGGCGTCACCGTCGGGTTATCCTCGGGAACCTCCGGCAACCGGGGGATTTTTCTCGTGGGAGAAGAGGAGCAGGCGGCCTGGACCGGTACGGTACTGGCGAAGCTTTTGCCGGGTGGACTGTGGAAGCGGGCGAGAATTGCTTTTTTTCTACGGGCAAACAGTAATTTGTATGAATCTGTGAAGCAGGGACGGCTGCAGTTCCGGTATTTCGATCTGCTGGAGCCGCTTCCCCGGCTCTTGAACCGTATGAAGGAGTACCAGCCGGATATCTGGATTGCACCGCCGTCCATGCTGCGTCTGCTGGCTGAGGCACAGCAATCAGGTGAGATGAATCTGTATCCCCGCCGGATCATTGCGGTTGCGGAAGTGCTGGACCCGCTTGACCGGCAGCAGATTGAGCAGACTTTCGGGCAGAAGGTGCATCAGGCTTATCAGTGTACCGAGGGCTTCCTCGGAGCTACCTGCAGTCACGGGACGCTGCATCTGAACGAAGATATTGTACATATCGGCAAAGAAATGCTGGATGAACAATCACGCCGGTTCGTGCCCATCGTGACCGATTTCTCCAGAAGTGTGCAGCCCATCGTCCGCTACCGGCTGAATGATATTCTGACCGAAGCGGCAGAGCCATGTCCCTGCGGTTCACTGTTCACGGCCATTGAGCGAATCGAAGGACGCTGCGATGATATTCTGTATTTGCCGCATGCCGCAGAAGATACTATGGTCACGGTATTCCCTGATTTCGTTACCCGGGCTGTACTGGCGGCTTCCGCAGACATTGAGCATTACAGGGTCATCCAGCACAGCCTGCTTGAGCTAGAGATCTCCTATCGTACACAGACAGGCACCAATCAAGGCACGGAGCAGGAGATTACAGCATCACTGATGCGCTTGTTCGCGAGGCTGTCCTGTATCCCTCCGCAGCTGACTTTTACCGACTACAACTTCGTGCCCGGAACTGTGAAGCTGCGCCGTGTGGAGAGGGGCTGGAAGCCGTGAAGGACAGGATAACGCAGTATGAACGCGATTCTGTTACGGGGCTGGTCTGGCCGGATACGGAGTATGGGCGGTATGCCCGGGAGTATCTTACACCGCTGCTGGAGCGGGGAGCGCAACCTTTTATCGATAATGTGAGTACAACTGTTAAGGTGCTGACCATCGATGGGCTGCCGGTTCCGATTACCGTCAACGAAGCAGACAATGACAATTCCTATGTGTGCTCACCCTATACCCATTATGTCAGTTATGCACGTGAGGAGCTGGCCTTGCTCAATAACCGGATGCTAGAGGGCCTATTGTCGCTAATGCTCACAGGAATGGGCTGGATGCTGCGGCAAGCACGGTTCAACCGGGTGGTTCAGGTGAATAACTGGCTGCTGTCCACCAATCTGTATCCTGCCTTAAGTGCGGAACAGCTGACGGCGATACTTGATTACCTCCGCCAGACTTATCCGGGTCATACCTTAATCTATCGTTCGCTTAGCCGGGAGACCTCGGGAGAAATCATCGGCAGACTGCAGGGGTATGGCTGCAAGCTCGTTCCAAGCCGGCAGATCTACCTGCTGCACCCGGATACCGCTGACTCCAAGGCTAGATGGCTAGTCAAACGTGACATGAAGCTGCTGGCGAAGCATGGCTATACTGAGGTTGGTCCGGAGGAGATCACACGGGAAGATATTCCCCGCATTGTGGAGCTGTACAGACTGCTGTATATCGATAAATATTCGGCTTATAATCCGCAGTTCACCGAAGCCTATATTGCCATGGCGCTGGAACGGCGAACCTTGCAGATCTACGGTCTGCGTAAGGAAGGAAGGCTGGATGCGGTGCTGGGCTTCTATGAGCGGGAGGGCGCGATGACGGCGCCATTGTTCGGTTATGACACAAGTCTGCCTCAGTCCCTAGGACTCTACCGTATGCTGTCCGCTGTGCTGATCGGGCTTGCAGGCAGCAGGGGGCTACTACTGCACGAGAGCTCCGGCGTCGGCCAGTTCAAGCGCAACCGGGGAGCGACTGGTGCCACTGAATATTCTGCGGTGTATGACCGGGGGACCACTCTGCTGAACCGCTGCGGCTGGTCCATCCTGGAGCTGCTGCTCCGCCGGATCGGCATTCCGCTTATTCAGAAGCTGAAGCTGTAGGCCGGAACAATGAATGTGAGCCAGGAGGCAGAAGATGAACTTAGCTAACCGTATTACCTTGTTCAGGATATTGCTGATTCCCCTGTTCATTGCGCTTTTCCCCATTTACCCGGACGGATGGGTCAACCAATTCCCGATCCTGGCCTATTTAGAGGTGCATGGTGTTTTTTATGCAGCTATAGTTTTTATTATGGCTTCTATAACAGACAAGCTGGACGGGTACGTGGCGAGAAAATATAACCAGATTACCAATTTAGGAAAGCTGCTTGATCCGTTGGCAGATAAGCTGCTTGTTGCTGCCGCGCTGATTCTAATGGTGAGTTTGCACATGATTCCTTCTTGGATTGCTTTTTTAATATTGGCGAGGGAAGTTATAATGATGGGTGTCCGTATCGCCGCTTCAGCGCAGAAGGTAGCTCTGGCAGCCGATAAATACGGCAAATGGAAGATGGTCCTACAAGTTGCTGCAATCTCGGCAATTCTTTTGAACAATGCGCCCTTCAGCCTGTTTACTTCCTTCCCTGTTGACCTAACCCTGATGTATGGTGCATTAATCATTACCGTATACTCGGGTTACAACTACATTAAGAACAATTATCAGCTGCTGCAATTGGAGACTCATAAATCACATCATTAAAAAAGGAGGTGCCCCATGAACACTAATCCAAGCCAGCCCCTGGGGCATGAACCGGTTGCGCTGATTACCGGGACCTCCAGCGGATTCGGGCTGCTGACGGCAATTACGCTGGCTCGCAGAGGGTACCGGGTCATTGCCACCATGCGGGATCTTGGCCGCAGCAAGGAGCTGGTTCAGCAGGCTGAGCAAGCGGGGGTGCGGGAGCGCATTCATCTGCTGGCACTGGATGTCACGGACGAAGCTTCGATTGCGTCTGCTGTTCAGGCTAGTCTTGAGCTCGCCGGCAGAATTGATGTGCTGGTGAACAACGCCGGCTTCGCCGTAGGCGGATTCGTGGAGGAGGTCAGCATGGAGGCTTGGCGAGGGCAGATGGAGACTAACTTTTTTGGCCTGATTGCCGTAACGAAGGCGGTGCTTCCTCTAATGCGGGTCCAGCGCAGCGGCCTAATCATTAACGTGAGCAGTGTCAGCGGACTGAGCGGATTCCCGGGCTATGGTCCGTATGCCGCCTCGAAGTTTGCGGTGGAAGGGTTCAGCGAGAGTCTGCGGCAGGAGATGCTCTCTTTTGGCGTCCGCGTTGTACTGGTTGAACCGGGCTCCTTCCGTACCCCCATCTGGGACAAAGGGATTACAGGTATGCACAGAAATGAAGGCTCCCCGTATCACACCAGGCTTGAGGAAGTGCTGCGGTACTCCCGGCGCGCGTCCGAGACGGCTCCCGATCCGCAGGAGGTAGCTGATCTGATTGGACGGATCACTGCCAAACGTGCACCGAAGCTGCGCTATCCTGTAGGCCGGGGCTCGCGGGTGCTCATGATCGGCAAGGCCCTGCTTCCCTGGAAGGTGCTGGAGGGGATTATCTCCAAATCACTGCGGGCAATGAAATGATAGCATGACAGAACAGAATAGGGGGGGATGCTTTTGCCGGGAACGGTTGGATTACATATATGCTTTGATGAGCAAGGCCGGGAGATTGAGGTGCTGGATGTGACCCGGGTCGACAAGGACACCTACCGGATTGAGGAGACGCCGATTTTTAACCCGGGGATTGCGCTTGGCGACATTATCCGGGTGAGTGAGCGTGAGGGGATCGCGTATTACATTGAGACGGTGAAGAAGTCCGGGCTTGTCCGGTATGCCTGGCTGCTGAGCAAAGAAACGGCGGCTTCCGGCGAGATCCGCAGCTTCACGGAGCGGGTTACAGAGCATGGGGGCAGATGGGAGCAGATCTTCGGGGGACTGCTGGTGATTTATTTGCCTAAGCACTCTGCTGTAGACGCGGAGCAGGAAATGTCGCGGATTATTGAGCATTTTGAAGGCTAATTATACGAATCTGAGGTGAAGGGAATTGAAGAAATTCTTGAAACAGTGGGTGCCGAGCATTGCCATTGGCATTATTCTATCCTTATTTATCCGTACCTACGTAGCGGAAGCAATGCGTGTGCCTACCGGCTCGATGATTCCGACTATAGCGATTAACGACCGGCTTGTGGTGGACAAAATGCTCTGGAATACCTCGCTGAAGCATGGCGATATCGTGGTGTTCCATCCGCCGGTTGCCGAAGATGCGCATAAAAGATATGTAAAACGGCTGATCGGTCTGCCGGGCGATGTGATTGAGATCAAGGAAGGCAAGCTGTACCGTAACCAAGAGGCCATTGCTGAGCCGTATCTCCAGGAAGCGATGACCTATACCTTCGGGCCGGTCACCGTTCCCGCAGACCATTATTTTTTCCTGGGCGACAACCGTAACGTCAGCTATGATGCTCACTTATGGGAGACTCCGTTCGTAGACAAGGATGCGCTGATCGGCAAAGTACTGTTCGATGTGAACCAGTTGTTCTAAATCGGGTAGTCGACCACCACAACGTTCTCCAGGATTCCCTCCAGCATGGATACGAACTTCTGATGGGCCGGATGAGGCCCGTAGGCACGCAGGGCTTCCTGACTCTCAAAGGTCACGCGGAGCCCCAACGTATAGCCGTGGACATTCTCCTGCTCCTCGGTCACATTAACGCCTGCTGTAAGGTCGATGATGCCGGGGATTTGCTTTTTTAGCGCCAGCAGTGCTTGTAACAGGTCTTGCTCCTGGATTGGTTCGAATTGCTCTTTGAAGCGGAAGACGACGAGATGCTCATACATAATGGATTGATCCCCCTTGGGCAAAGTGTTGGACTGCATTAGCGATTATACTACAAATTGGACGGATGGAGGTTGAACAAGTTGACCAGAGATTCACTAGCCATAACCGACCCTATCAAGGCTCCTAAGTCTATTCAAACCTTGATAGCTATTCTGATCCCCATTATTTTTCTTTCGCTATCCCCCGGCCTCGATCCGGATAGGCATTTCTTTTTATACTACTTCAGACTGGGGTGGATAGGTGTCTGCTGCGTAGCCTTCCTCTTCATTCTCGTTAACGCGCTGCGGAAGGAAGGCCGGCTTCAGTGGGGGACGGATTCGCTTATTATTCGCAACGAGCACATCTCCGCGTCAGGGATTAAGGTCATTTACATAGATGGTCCGTTAGTAGGAATATTACCTGCAGGCAAACGGATTGTCCCGGTTAATCTCTGTTTCAGGTTCACAGAAGACACGGCAGCGGTGAGGAAGAGACTAATGAACTGGGCGGAAGAGAACGAAATTAGGCTGAAATACAAGAGATTTGTCAAATGGCTCTGAACAGAATATGGAAAGGCGTCTAAAGACAGGGATTCTATAGAACTAGATTGCTTGGAGTTTGTGACTTTCACCGGATTGTTACTTTACCGTCTGTTGACTATGATCAAGTGGAGCATAACGGAATATTCCTATCAAGCGGAAACAGCTTTGCCGTCCTTTCAAGGGCGGCATCCGTCTCAGCGAGAAATAGAAGGATAAGTTACCGTGTGAAACCTGTAAGTTCATATATTTAATACAAAAGGGGTGCTGGTACTTGAAAGTACATGTCACGGATCTGAAGCACGGTGATTGTCTCATGGCAGACACTTTCAATGGTGTAGGGCTGCACGTTCTCCCCAAGGGGACGCGTGTGGAACGGGAAGAGATTAGTATCCTGATCCGGCACAAAATTGATTATGTCGATATCGAGCAGCGCAGCGGGCTGAATACGGATGAAGAAGCTGCGCCCAGCCACGGGCTGCACGATGATTTTGATCTCGCTATTTTGAATTATGAAGCGATTTTTCTGGAAGCCTTGACGAAGGGCAGCTTCTCGCAGTCGGCAGTCGATGATACGCTGAAGCCGCTGCTGGAGACGTTGGAAGGGCAAAAGGATGTTGTCTCCCTGCTGCTCCTGTTGGACCGGGATGACATCGATACATATCACCACTCGTTACAGGTGGGCTTATTATCCTATTATATTGCTGCGTGGATGGGTTACTCCAAGGAGGAGCGCTTCTTGATCAGCCGTGCAGGCTACCTGCATGATATCGGCAAAAGCCAGGTGCCCCTGTCGATCCTGAACAAGCAGGGTCTGCTGACGGATTCCGAGAAGGATGAGCTGGCACGGCACACCTTCTATGGCTATGATCTGATCCGCGGCTCCAAAATGGACGAGGTTACCGCGCTGGTAGCCCTCCAGCATCATGAATATGAGGATGGTTCAGGCTATCCGAATCACTTGCTCAAAAAAGAGATCCATCCATACGCCCAGATTGTTTCCGTAGCCAACATCTATATGTCGCTCACCACCTCTACTGCGAACCGTCCCAAGCAGGGGCTGGTCACGGTGCTGCGCAAGGTACATGAGATGGGCTTCGGCAAGCTGAACGAGACGGTGGTGCAGGCATTGACCGGACATTTACTGCCGAGCTTCGTGGGCAAGAATGTACAGCTTAGCAACGGCGAAGTGGGCATGATCGTCATGAATAACCCGCTGGACCTCTTTAAGCCGCTGGTAAAAGTGGGCGAGAGCTTCCGGGATTTGTCGCGTGAACGCAGCCTGTCCATCGACGAAGTGGTGAACTGAATAACCGGATGAAGAGGCACTGTCCGCAGCGTCCTCTTCTAATGAACGGCCAGACTGTCCTTTTGGACGGTTTGGCTTTTTTTTATGTGCAGAAAGATGAAAGGAGCTAGCACGCAGGAGTCCCGGTGACCGGAGGAAGGTTTGTGTTCAAGCCATAGATTGGCTATGATTAATGAGAGATGGAAGAGTTGCATAGAGATAGAGATTCTAGTCAGTCTGTGCAGCAGCATAAAGGAGAAATGAAGATGCATACCGACAACCAGTTAGAGAAATTGAAGCAGCTCAAATATGAGCTTACCCGCTTTATGATGATTTACAAGTTCGCTCTTGCCGAGATGGAGACCAAGATTGATATCCTCAAAGAGGAATTCCAGCTCCTTCACGACTATAGCCCGATTGAGCATACCAAGTCCCGGATCAAATCCCCGGAGAGCATTATGAAGAAAATGCTGCGTAAGAACAGTGAGTTGTCCCTCCCACAGATCAGAGCCAGTATTAAGGACATCGCCGGGCTGCGGATCACATGTTCGTTCATTTCGGATATTTATCAGGTTAGCGCCATGCTGCAGAAGCAGGACGATCTCAAAGTGCTTGAGGTGAAAGATTATATTAAAAACCCGAAGCCGAACGGTTATCAGAGTCTGCATCTGCTTATCGAGGTTCCCGTATTCATGTCGGACTGTCAGGAGCATGTCTGTGTTGAGGTACAGATCCGCACGATAGCTATGGATTTCTGGGCCAGTCTGGAGCATAAAATTTTCTATAAATACAGCCAGGCGGTTCCTGAGCATCTGACCCGTGAACTTAAGAATGCGGCTGACAAGGCGTACGAACTCGATGTGCAGATGGAGCGGCTGCACCGTGAAATTAAGGAAATCAAGGATTCGCAGGAGGACGAAGATCCATTCTCCGAGTTGCGGGATATGATTCTGGGCAATCAGCAGTTCAGTCTGCCGGACAACTTTGTTAAGTTGTTGAAGGAATAGAATATGGAGGGTGGCTGTTAGAAGACGCATGCATAGAAAAGCCTACGTTACTGATCTGGATGGAACTCTGCTGAACTCGGAACAAAAGCTGTCGGCATACACTGTACAGGTGATTACAGAAGCGATGGAACAGGGAATGATTATCAGCTTTGCAACTGCAAGAGGATTTATCAGTGCTGACAGCGTAGTGGCAGATATCCCTTGGAGGTATCCGGTGATTCTTTATAATGGTGCGCTTATCTATGACAGCGTAGCACGTAGGGTGATTGACGGCTACTGGCTGGATCCCGCTATTTCCGGGGGAATTATAACGCTGGGGCGGGCTTATGGAATCACCCCTTTTCATTTTTTGCTGGATGCAACAGGCAGTGAGCGGGTGTTGTATGAAGCTCCTACCCGGACTGGTGATGTGGAGTTCTGTAATTCCCGGAAGAATGATGTGCGTTTCCGTCAGGTAGAGATGCTTGAATGTCCTGCCGGGTACCGGACCGTTGTAATGACTTTTATAGGCAAGTTGGAGGACCTGGAGCCGCTTCACCAGAAGGTGCTTGAGCGCTTTGGCGCAGAAGTTCATATTCATTTTATGAAGGATATATACATAGAGGATCATTATTTTTTGGAATTTAGCCATCCGAATGCGAATAAAAGTCAAGGGCTTAAGCTATGGGCACAGCATATGGACCTTCTTGCCACGGATATTGTGGTGTTCGGCGATCACTTGAATGATCTGGGCCTGTTCGCTGCGGCCGGGACGAGTGTTGCGGTTGAGAACGCTCAAGAGGAGCTCAAAGTAATTGCACATGTAATTACAGCATCCAATAATGATGATGGTGTAGCAGTGTTTCTCGCGGAGACTATGAACAAGGGAGCGATTACAGGATGAGTGACAAGCGTCTTCGTACCATTGCAGTGAACCAGGCGGGTTATTCAAGCGGAGGAGATAAGCTGGCTCTGTTCTCCGGTGATAACCCACGTTATCATATAATTGACATAGCAAGTGAGAATGTGGTATTCACCGGACAGACCGGGGCTTATATTGAGGATAAGCCCAGCGGCTGCCGTGTACGCAGCGGAGATTTCTCGGCGCTTACCTCACCCGGGAAGTACCGGATCGAAGGGGCGGAGGGCGAGCAGTCCGCTGCATTTGTTATTGCAGACAAGCCGTATCAGGAGCTGCAGCAGGGATTGCTGAAGGCCTTCTATTACTACCGCTGCGGCGTGGAACTTGACGGAGAGTATGCGGGAGCCTGGGGGCATAAGGCCTGCCATCTGGCAGAGGGTACAGTCATCGGCCAGCCTGGGCTGAGTCTGGACAGCAGCGGAGGGTGGCACGATGCGGGAGACTACGGAAAATACTCCGGGCCGGGAGCGAAGGCCGTAGCAGATCTTCTTCTGGCTTGGGAGCTGTATCCTGCGGCATTTGCTGGTGTACATACGCTTCCAGAGAGTGACGGCAGCCTGCCGGATGTCCTGCTGGAATGCACAGTGGAGCTGGACTGGCTATTCAAAATGCAGGAGTCCGGCAGCGGCGGGGTCTACCACAAGCTGACCACGGCGCATTTCCCCGGCCTTGATGTGATGCCGGAGGAGGATACTGCGGAGCTGTATTTCTCGCCGGTCTCTGCGGCTGCTACCGGGGACTTCGCCGGGGTGATGGCTATGGCGGCGCGGATCTACAAGCCGTTCGATGAGGCATATGCGGCGCGGTGTCTGGAAGCCGCGCGGGCTGCCTGGAGCTGGCTGACTGCGCATCCGCATGTACCAGGCTTCACCAATCCGCGAGGGATTACCACGGGGGAATATGGCGATAAGGTTGACAGCGACGAGCGCTTCTGGGCAGCGGCGGAGCTATTCCGCACGACAGGAGATGAACAATTCCACAGTGCGGCGCTTGAGCTTGCCAAGCTGCCGTTCTCCAAATACAGCTTCGGCTGGGGGGATATGGGCGGCTATGGCACACTGGCATATCTGCTCATAGGGGAGGCAGGCACGGAGCCATCTCTCTATGCTGAGCTAAGGGAGGGCTTGCTGGCAGAAGCAGACCGCCTGCTGCGGCAGAGCCATGACGACGGCTACAGAATCTCGCTGCTGGAGCAGGACTATATCTGGGGCAGCAATATGCTGGTCATGAACCATGCCATGCTGCTGCTGGCAGCGGAACATTTCAGCGGGGAACAGGAATATGCTGCTTGTGCTCTGGATCATCTGCATTACCTGCTGGGCCGCAATGTGCTGGGGATCAGCTATGTGAGCGGCTTCGGCGAACATGCGGTCATGCATCCCCATCACCGCCCGTCTGTGGGCGATCATGTGGTTGAGCCGGTTCCGGGCTTGGTGGTTGGCGGTCCGGACCGGGGACTGCATGATGAATATGTGAAGGAGCATTTGCGGCGCAAACCCGCAGCCCAGTGTTACGCGGATCACGAGGACAGTTATTCTACGAACGAGGTAACGATCTACTGGAATTCACCGGCATTGTTCGTGACGGCGAGATTCAATTGCTGATCAGATAAGGAGACGGACCCATACAGTCATTCAAAGTGATTAGTCTGGATATGTTCCAGACCCTGGTGAATATTGAGAGCAGGCGGGCAGAGGTCTGGAGGCCGATTCTCCAGCAGAAGTTCAGTGAAGCAAGGGCACTGCAGCTCGGCAAGCAATTGCTGAGCCGTTATTATGCCGCAGCCTGCGAAGCCCGGGAGGCGGGTACTTTTATCAGTAGCAGAGAGATTTATTACAGAGGGTTTCAGAGCGTATTCCAGGAGTCCGGTTTGGATTGCGATTGTGAGCAGGCAGTGGATAACCTCTTTGCCCAACACCGGCTGTCTGAAATGTACGAAGACACAGAGGCCTTCTTACAGCGCATATGCCGGGATTATCAAGTGTGCATTGTAAGTGATACAGATGATCTAATGCTTCCTGAGTTCTACCGGAATTATCCCATCGCGCTGTTCACCTCTGAGACGTATCAGTCATATAAGAATGACACGCATAACCGTATGTTTACTGAGGTGATAACCCATTATGGGGTGGAGCCGGAGCAAATTATCCACATTGGAGACTCTGCGTCAGATATTCTCGGAGCAGCCAGAGCCGGAATCAAATCCTGCTGGCTCAACCGGAACGGTCAGCCCTGGGAGCTTGAAGTCAAGCCGGATGTTACAGCGGGAACACTGGAAGAGGCCTATGAGCTGATATCCAGAGAACAATAACAAAGGAGCCGTGAGCGAAATGAACGACAATGTGGAAGAGCAGGAGCTGGAATTGTTAAAATACCCGATTGGAAGATTCGCCGCTAAGGGGAACCGGACAGCAGAGGTGCGGGAAGAATCGGTTGCGGTCTTTAGGCAGTTGGCAGAGGAGCTGCGGGCAGCAGTCCAGCCGCTAACGGCGGAACAGCAGCATACCCCTTACCGGCCGGGCGGCTGGACCGTGATTCAGGTCGTGCATCATCTCACCGATACGGGCATGTACGCGTACCTCCGCTTCAAGCGTGGACTGACGGAGGAAGCGCCGCTGGTTCCAAGCTACAGACAGGATCTGTGGGCGGAATTGAGCGATTCTTCCAACGAACCGGTGGAATCCTCACTCCAGCTCATCGGACTGCTTAACCGCAGATTCGCGACCTTACTGGAGTCCTTGCAGCCTGAGGATTATGACCGGACCTTCGTAAGCGGCGGTCTTGGTGAGATGACACTGGATACTGCAGTGGAGAGGTACATCTGGCACAGCCGTCATCATATCGCGCAGATTACAGCATTGATCCAGCGAAGCGGCTGGTAAATGATAACTTTGTTTTAGCATAAAAAGACGGAGGGGTTGTGTACCCTACGTCTTTTTATTTTGTCCGCCGGAAAAGGGTGTGGAGGCCCGACGAGTATACGAGGAGTCTGGGATGTATGCGGAAAACAGCATACATTCGGGCGGATACGGGGCCTCTGGTTAAAATGTATGCGGAAAACGGCATACAATAGCACAGGGCGGAACCGGGCCCTACGAGACGTTGCTCCTTTTAGGGTTGCAGCCCCATCCAGCCCAGCCCGGCCCGTCCGCCTAATCTATTATCGAATGAACCTGTCACCTGGGCATGGGCGGATACATATCCTATAACCAGAACGATAAAAAAACGGCCCCGAGGAAAGGACGGATATGTGTGACCTCTTATATGGACTATACGTCGCCCAATACACAGTTTACGTTTGATATGAATGGCAACACCTTATTCAAGAAGGATGACTGCAATTATATCAACGTACTGGGCATCAAAAATCTGAACACCCTGGAGAATACTTCGCTGCTCGATATCTATCTCAGCAGATCCAATGTGGTCGAGCCGCATTATCATCAAAATGCCGCTGAGCTGGTCTATTGTATCTCGGGCGCGGCAGTGGTGTCACTGATCAACCCGTTTACGAACGAGCTGCTGCATTTTCCGATCACTCCGGGTCAGGTTGCCAATGTGCCGCAGGGCTGGTGGCATTATGAAGTGGCCACGATGGATTGCACCCATCTGCTGGCGATCTTCGATGCCCCTACACCGGAGGTCATCCTCGGTTCGGATCTTCTGAGCCTAACCCCGGCTAATGTGTTGGCACATACCTATTGCCTTAATGAAGCGCTGGTTAAGGAAGCACTCGCTCCGGTGAAGCCTCAGACCTTCATTGGTCCGCCTGCGGATTGCTGTCCCACTGCGAAGGCGGCAGCCGAGAATATGAAGGGAACCCACATCGCTCCTGCCAATATGGCGCCGATGATGGCTAATGCGAACATGCAGCCTTACATGCACCAGCAGCAGGCTCCGCAATCCTTCGGATACCAGCCGATGGCGGTACATGGTTATTATGCGCAGCCATATGCCCAGCCCTACCGCCAGCAGCAATACGTCCAGGCTACTCCGCAAGCTGTACATGAGGCTGGAACCGAATAACAGAATCCAAACAGCACCAACGGCAGCGTATTCTGTGAATACAGAATGACGCTGCCGTTTTTTTGCGAATATAAGAACTTATATGTTTCACATTATAACTTAGCTTGTCTTCAGTGATTCTTATCTGGAACCTGGAAGGAATGCAGATAATTCTGAATATCCTCCTGCGGGGTCTCGAGCAGACCGGCCAGCATGCTTTGAATAGCATACAGGGCCGCAACCTTTTCGTCGATTTCGGTGATTTTGTCGCGGACGAGTTCCTTCAAGGTCTCTTCATCCATCTTCGAGCCGAGCAGGGCAAGCGCCGCCTGGATTTCTTTCAGTGAATAACCCAGTACTTTGGCATCCTTGATGAACTTCAGCTTCACCAGAACATCTGCAGAGTAGATCCGGTATCCCTTAGCGGTCCGCTCCGGCACTGGCAGGATCCCGCTGTCTTCATAGTAACGGATGGTTGCCGCACTCAGCCCCGCCTGCCGCGCCAGCTCCCCACGGGTCATTCCCTTCATTTGGCATTCCTCCTGTATTCGATATCTATCTACCTCCTATGGTCGCTTGTGCGTGAAGGCCGGGTCAAAGGTTACTTCCGGGTATTCGGCCGAAGGACCGTTCAGCAGCACCTGCGGCTCATTTAGCAGATACTGATCGAAGAATGACCGGACATAGGTTCTGTTTATATCTACAGTATGCACCGGATCAAGGCCGTTGGCGAATAAGGAGGGCGACAGCAGGGCTATATCCGTAAAACTCTGGTGAATGAAATGATCCACTGTCAGATAATAGGTATCCCTGGTGCTGCGGCTCATAACCGACTTCAGATCCGGTGTGAACTCTTCATAGATCAGGGGATCTGTGTTCGCTTCGGGATGTGCAAGATTCTGCGCAGTCGTGCCGGACATCACGTACATAAAAGGCTGCGTCAGCCCTTCATGGGCAACCTTGCCCCAGAACCCGCCTTCCAGACTGACACCTGCCTTGAACCGTTTGTCTTGGGCTAAAGCTTCGGCCGTTGTTGCCCCGCCATAGGAATGGCCGAAGATCCCCGTACGGCTAAGATCCAGCCTGCCCTGGAACAATCCATTCGGGTCCTGTACATTCCATGCGGTCAGGGTGTCGAGTACAAAGCTGGCGTCTGCTGCACGAATGGCAATTCCGCTCACATTGTAGTTGTAGAGCGCTGCGGAAGTATCGAACTTCGGATCAGGCACGTAGTAGACCGAAGCGCCATCCGGGTAAGTGACCTTGGCTGAGGTATAAGGATGATCCATCCCTACGACAATATAGCCGTGGCTGACTAATTCTTCGATAATCGACATACTCTGAAATCTGGTGGAGCGGATACCTGGCGAGAACAGCAGGACCGGATAGCTGGCTTCGTGTGCCGAGAGCTTCACTCCGTTTGCAACATGAGTCGGAATATAGGTGACATGGCTGAATAGCTGCTTCGGCAATCCGAATACAAGGCTAATCGCTTCGCCCAGTGCAGAGGGGTAATGCTCCTTAGGCTTGCCCTCAGTCTGATCAGGATCGGCTGGATACCATACATTAACCATCAGCTTCCGTTTGCCGCCTTCCTCAGCGCTCAGCGTCTCGTTACGCTGCTCATCGATAAGCTCGCGTGCGATCGTTCCGATGGCATATTGCCCAGTTGGCTCGGGTTGCGTGAACATCGGGAGCAGTCTGGACGCATAGACGGATACTCCTGTAAGAAGGAGGATGAATATCAGCAGCAGACTCTTCCATAGCTTCGGATACCGCTTAGGCGGGCCCGTCCGGGGATGCCTCACAAGTCTGAATCCGAGTATGGTCAACAGCCCGAGCGCTGCGGCGTAGGCTGGAGCCATCTGGATCCGGTAATTCTCCAGCACCCCATGCAGCATCAAAGCTATAACGACAGCCAGCAGCATGAAGGTATCCAGCCTCCGGTTTTTC
Source organism: Paenibacillus sp. FSL R7-269 (assembly GCF_000517865.1). Taxonomy (NCBI): domain Bacteria; kingdom Bacillati; phylum Bacillota; class Bacilli; order Caryophanales; family Paenibacillaceae; genus Paenibacillus; species Paenibacillus sp. FSL R7-269. Next base: position 123,831 of record NZ_ASPS01000027.1, on the reverse strand, counting down.
TTGGTCCCTATCCTTCCTGCTGTAACAGCCAGAATCACCACAATGACTACAATCTCAAATATTCTCATTTGTACTACCTCCATACTCTATTCATCTGGAACAATTAGAGTATAAAGGTTGAAGTATACTTCAAGGTCAAGGCTTGATTTAATATGCCGGGCACATATGCAAAAAAAGACGGCAGCCCGTTCCGGATTCGGAAGCGAACTGCCATCCCAACTGCTGACACTCGTCATGTGAGACTAAGATAAGCGGACAAGCACGCGGCCACGGGTGCCTGACTGGAGAATATCCTGAAGCGCAGCAGGCAGCTCAGTCAGCGAAATCTCACGGTCCACCAGCGTATCCAGCACCGCAGGCTTCATGTCGCCTGCCATGCGCTGCCAGAGCTTGGCCCGTTTCTCCATAGGGCAAGCTACGGAATCGATGCCGAGCAGACTGACTCCGCGCAGGATAAACGGCAGGACGGTGGTCGGGACAGCCGTGCCTGCGGTTAAGCCGCTTGCGGCCACTGCACCGCCGTAGGCGATTTTGCTCAGGACAGCAGCCAGCGGGGCGCCCCCGACTGAATCTACTGCTGCCTGCCAGAGCTGCTTGTCCAGCGGCTTCACCGCACTGCCCGCGACCTCTTCGCGGGAGATGACCTCGGCAGCACCCAGCTCCTGCAGATACCCGGCTTCATCCGTTCTGCCGGTACTGGCAGTAACCTGATAGCCCAGCTTAGCCAGAATGGCGGTTGCTGCACCTCCGACACCGCCGGTGGCACCGGTGACGAGCACTTTTCCCTGGTCAGGCGTCATGCCTTGAGCTTCCAGTGCCTGCACAGACAGCGCCGCCGTGAATCCGGCCGTGCCATAGATCATCGCTTCCCGCAGCGTCAAGCCCTCTGGCAGTTCAATAACCCAGTCCGCAGGGATACGGGCGTATTCGCTGAAGCCGCCGAAATGGGAGACGCCGATCCCATAGCTGGTAGCAATGACAGACTGGCCTTCGCGGAACCGGCTGTCCTTCGATGAGACTACCGTCCCTGACAGGTCAATCCCCGGAATGAACGGATAATTTCGCACAATATTCCCATTCGGGATGCTTGCCAGCCCGTCTTTATAGTTTACACTGGAATAAGCTACTTTAATTAACACTTCACCGGCAGGCAGTTCCTCCAGGGATACCGGTCTAACCTCTACGGAGAATGGTTCTGTCTTGTCCACTACCAATGCTTGAAAAGAGTTCGTCATAACTTCTCGCTCCTAATCCATGCTGTATTGTTCTTAAATAAGAATTCATAGGCTTCGTGCCATTACTATTGTGCCCTGTCAACTAAGGAAACACAATGATATCCAACACTAAATGGTTACAAAGGAGCGTTCATATGAGAGTGAAATTGCATAAAACCGTGCTTACCGCAGCAATTTGTCTCGTTCTGGGCGGGGGAGCACTGTACGTATCTGCTTCATCCGATCCCGGCCCGGCAGTACACCGGTTGCGGCTAAGTGAGGATGAGCCTGCGCGGTATCTGCAAGGGCTTGCGGCTGTGACTCTGGATCAGCTGGAGCTGACGCTGGGTGATCAGAGCCGTCCGGGTAATTATATCAGTATCCCTAATCATACAGAGCTGCTATGGAGGAAGCCAGTGCCCACTCCGGCTGGTGAAGGGGAGCTGATCAAGTTCATACAGGAGGGGAGTGCGGTCTATCCTGCTCCTGAAGTTACTTATTATTGGCTGTGTTATCAGCGTCCCGGCAAGAGTGACAGCGATGATACGGTCACCTACTATATAGAAGCGAAAGTATTGGGGCAAGATGAAGAAGCGGCCGAGGATGAGCTGTTAAAGCTTGCTAAGGATTGGGAAATTCCCGGATAACCCGGATTTAATTGTGAACAACATGTGAACTGTAGTATATTGAGGATAGAATTCATTCGTCTGATGAGGGAGGCATACTCTATGTCCATTGCAACAACGATGATTATCCGGCTAGAAATCCGTAAGGCCGAAGCTTCTTTTGGCGATGTGGCGTCCAGGCTGGCAGCAGCCGGCGGCGATATTGTAGCGATTGACGTTATACGTGGCGGCAAGGATGTGACGACCCGTGACCTGACCGTGAATGTGCAGGATGCGGCGAATGAAGAGATTATCAGCGTGCTGAAGAATATGCCTGGAATCAAAGTTATCAATGTCTCCGACCGCACCTTCCTGGCTCATCTCGGCGGCAAAATCGAGGTCACCCCGAAGATGCCGATCAAGAACCGCGAGGATCTGTCGCTGGTGTATACCCCAGGTGTGGCCCGTGTCTGTACGGCGATTGCCGAAGATCCGTCCAAGGCATATTCCCTGACGATGAAAAGAAATACGGTAGCAGTCGTCACCGACGGCACCGCTGTACTGGGGCTTGGCGATATCGGACCGGAGGCGGCGATGCCGGTGATGGAGGGCAAGGCCATGCTGTTCAAGCAGCTGGCGGATATTGACGGGTTCCCGCTATGTCTGAACACTAAGGACACGGAAGAAATCATTCAGATTGTGAAAGCGGTTGCTCCCGGCTTCGGTGGGATTAATCTGGAGGACATCAGCTCTCCGCGCTGCTTCGAGATTGAACGGCGGCTGTCGGCGGAACTGGATATTCCGGTTTTCCATGATGACCAGCACGGAACAGCAGTAGTTGCTCTGGCCGGATTACTGAACGCGCTCCAGGTCGTGGAGAAGAAGATTGCAGACTCCAGAATCGTAGTCGTCGGCATCGGTGCGGCAGGCGTATCGATATGCCGTCTGCTGCTGGCGGCAGGTGCCAAGCATCTCTATGCGGTAGACAAGGAGGGGATACTGAACCGGAACGAATCCTACACCAATGCTGAATGGAGCTGGCTGGCCGAAGCCACGAATCCTGAGAATCTGAGCGGAGGACTGGATGAGGCGGTGCGCGGAGCAGATGTCTTCATCGGTGTATCCAGAGGAGGGATTTTGCAGGTTAGCCATCTGCAGAGCATGGCCAAGGACAGCATCGTGTTCGCTATGGCTAATCCGACCCCGGAGATTGAACCGGATCTGGCGGAGCCTTACGTCCGGGTGCTGGCAACCGGCAGAAGTGATTACCCTAACCAGATTAATAACGTGCTGTGTTTTCCGGGGATTTTCCGCGGGGCGCTGGACTGCCGGGCGAAGACGGTGAATCTGGAGATGAAGCTGGCAGCGGCGCAGGCCATTGCAGCAGTGGTCCACCCGGATGAGCGGAATGAGCAATATATTATTCCGAGCATTTTCAACGAGAAGGTCGTGGAGCAGGTACGTCTGGCTGTAATTAAGGCCGCCATAGCGACCGGCATCGCCCGGCGCATTCCGCCGGATGTGAGCTGAACGGGAATCATTAACCGGAACAGCTCTGGATAAGGGCAAGGTGAACAAGCTGCGGCCTTGGGGCTGCGGCTTGGTTTGCGTCTGCTTTTGCGAAAAAGTATATAGTTGGCAAATATAGAAGCCAGGATGCCAGGGTCAGGGAGTGATAGGTTCTGGACTACGGCTTACGCCGGTGCTTAAGGGAGAGGTGTGAGATACGTCTGGCAGGAATTAGATGGATTTTGTACACTTGCTGCTGGCCATTGGGGGCATGGCAGGGCAACAATTGGATAAACAACACTTAAATATCGTGATTCAAGTAAAGTGTTCAAAATCTGAGTTAACAGTTGTGCTTTTTCCACTTGTTTCCTGGGAATTCCCGAAATTCGAGAAATTAAGATGCGTTTATCCACTTGCTTCCAGCTGGGGGGGCGGCGAGCTCTTCAGTGGCAGGCTACGCTGTTTATATATAAGGAGCAGCATGGTAAAATATACAAATGGATACAATGATTCATCATTCAGGAGGGCTTATGTACCGCAGAATTCATATTATGGGAGCTTCCGGGGCGGGAACAACTACTTTGGGCAAGGCGCTGGCGGCGAGGCTTCCGCATGTACATCTGGATAGTGACGATTATTTCTGGGAGCAGAAGTATACGAAGCAAAGTGTTGTGGCAGAGCGTCTGAACAAATTGCAGGCAGATATGGCGCAGAATGAGCCATGGATTCTGTCCGGTGCGGTCTGCGGCTGGGGGGATTCGCTGCGGGATACCTTTGACCTGGTGGTTTTCCTATGGATTCCTGAGCAGGTTCGTCTGGAACGTCTGCGGGCGCGGGAGTATGAACGATACGGTGATGAGGGTCTGCCGGGCGGAGATAAATATAAGGATGTACAAGAGTTTATGGCTTGGGCGGCACTGTATGATACGGCAGGACCGGAGGTCCGCAGCCGGACGCTGCATGAGGAATGGATGGCCGGGCTAAGCGGTGATCTGCTGCGGCTGGAAGGGGATCTTACGGTGGAGGAACGGGTGGAGGCAGTACTGCAAAACCTATCCCGTTCAAGCTAATGTATTTAATGGGAAAAGGGGGCTGACTATGAAGAAAATACTGCGTGCGCTGCTGCTTCCGGCAATTCTGCTACTCCTACTAACGTCCTGCAATACGGAAACGACCTATTTCAACTATACCTTCAAGGGCGAGGGGGACACCTGGACGGGTGTCTATAAGCAGGAGGCCAGCCAGAAGCTGATTACCAAAAAGAACAAAGTAAGCAGTGAAAGCTCTAAGCGGTATAACTTAGTACTGCGCTACAAAGGCGACCAGTCTGATCTCGAAGAGATTAAACAGATGAGATATACGTTTAAAGCTAAGCATAGCAGCGGCAGCCAGACAATTGAAGGACCTGTGGCAGTGGCAATGCTGAAAATGAGTGCTTCTGGAAATGGATCTGTTGAGAAAGAGGACTCCGCCATTAAAGTCACTGTCGAGTGGGACGGAAAGAGTGAGGAGTTTGAACTCAAGAATGAGAAGTAGGGGATTAGGAGATTGAAGCTGGGATTGATTAGACATTTCAAAGTAGACCTGAAACCGCAGCGGACTTGGCTGACAGGGGAAGAATTCAACCAGTGGCTCCAAGAGTATGAATTAGCACCTATTCAGGCTCCTGAGCATGAGCTTGGCGGGCAGCGCTGGACCCTCTGTCTGTGTAGTGATCAGGCGAGGGCGGTACATACGGCAAGTTATTTTGAGGCTCAGAGGTTTGTATATACAGAGCTGTTGAGGGAGATTAGCGTGACGGCACTGCGGCTCGGGAGAATTAGGCTTAGCAGACTACGTCTGCCTGTATCTTTTTGGCTTATACTTGGACGTTTGTTCTGGTCGGTAGGTCATTCTTCTCAACCTGAGAGCCAAGCCGCTGTTCTGCGGCGAGCGGATAGAGTAATTGATTCTCTGCTTGTTGATAATGAGGCGGCTGCGCAAGAAGGCTGTGTCCTAATTGTCAGTCATGGTGCGTTCATGAAGGTTCTAGACCGCAGGCTCCGGCGCAGGGGCTACGAGGCTGACCGGATGCTTTATCCGCGTAATGGTCAATTATTTATGTATGAAATGAAGGAATAGTTCCACTACAATATGAGAGCGGAGGCAACCTGCCATGGTAACCATCGAACAAATCGAAATCGCATCACTGGAAGCATTAAACACACTCTACAATGAATTAATGGGCGGACGGGCGGACCCGGTGAAGCTGGAGAATGCCTTTCGGACAATCCGGGAGGATGAGCGGTATGTGCTGCTGGGTGCTTTTGTGGACGGGGAGTTGCTAGGCTCTTTGATGGGAATCGTCTGTCAGGACTTGGTGGGGGATTGCCGCCCGTTCATGGTCATTGAGAATGTGGTCGTATCTTCGCGCGCACGGCGGCAGGGGCTTGGCAAGAAGCTGATGACTGCGATCGAAGATATTGCGCATGAACGGGACTGCTACTATATCATTTTCGTGTCGGGAGAGAAGCGGAAGGAAGCGCATATTTTCTATGAGACGATGGGGTATAGAGAGGAGAAGGTCGAGGGGTACCGCAAGCATCTCAGCTCGCATTAGGGTGGGGGAAACATATGATTCAAGGGAAACTTACAAGTGTAGGAAATCATAAGTTGTATCACAGTATTATGGGTGAAGACAAAGGCTTGCCTCCAGTAGTGTTGGAGCATGGCTGTGGTTCTTCCGCGTTGTTCTGGTCGCTTGTTGCTCCTGAGGTTGCTAAGGTCACCCAAGTTATCGTATATGATCGTGCGGGCTATGGCTGGAGTGAGCCAGGACCGTTCCCGCGTACCAATGAGCAGTGCGTAACTGAGCTGTATGAGCTGTTGCAGCAATCTGGAACGAAAGGTCCTTATCTAATGGTCGGTCATTCCTATGGCGGATTAAATGTAAGGCTGTTTGCCGGGAGATATCCGGGGCTAGTGGCGGGAGTGGTGCTAGTAGATTCGATGCATGAGGATGAAGTTACAGCGCGGTTTCCGGAAGAGCATGTGAAGGGGCAGCTTATGGCGGTGAGGTTCTATCGGGCTATGAATTTGCTGTCCAGAACCGGGTTGTTAAAGGTCTTGTCCGCATTGAGAAGCTTCCCCGGTTTCTCTGCTGCCATTAAGCCTTTTTCGAAGCAGACGCAAGCGCTGTTATGGAGATTATCCTTTCAAAAAAAGACTATAGCGGCCATGCACAGCGAGTTCGCTAATGTTCAGCCCGGCTATGAGCAGGTGAGGGAACTGAAGCAAACCGATATTCCATTGACCGTTATCAAATCGGAAATAGTCAATGACTTCTATCCGGGGACTTCGGAAGATACGAAGCGGACCATAAGAGAGAAGCTGTGGGAAGTGGCAAATGAGCTGAAGCATACCTCAACTAACAGCCAGCTGGTTGAAGCACGGGGCAGCGGGCATAACATACATATTGAGAAACCGCAGGTTATTATCGATGCAATAGTGCAGATGCTGCGGCCCCATCATTAATAAGCTATTTCCAAAGCTGGGACACACAGGTTCTAGCTTTTTTTGTTGTTACAATTCAATTCTCCACTAAGTGTCAGGTTTCATCACCGCTCCTCCCAGAATTTAAATTTGACCATCTCCATGATAGCGCTTTATAATCCGTTCATAGTGGCTAGGGCCAGAGGTTAAGAATAGAGAAGGCGGGGGAGAATCATGAATCCAATATGCAAGGTGCTGATTGTGGACGATGAAATCCTGGTCCGGCAAGGGATTAAATATGTGCTGGATTGGGAACAGGAAGGATTTCAGATCGTGGGTGAAGCGGCCAACGGGCGGGAAGCGCTGAATTCGCTGCAGACCCTGCAGCCGCATATCATCATTACGGATATTGTCATGCCGGTGATGGATGGCGAGGAGTTAACCCGGCTAGTGAAGCGCGATTATCCGGCCACCGAGGTCATTGTGTTAAGCAGCTTCAGCGAGTTTCATTATGTGCGCTCGACGTTCCAGCATGGTGTGGCGGATTATATACTGAAGCCGAAGCTGGAAGCCGGGGCCTTATTGCAAGTGTTAAAAAAAACCAGGGACCGCATCCCGGGACTGAGTGCCGCCGGAGGACAAACGGAGGCAGAAGCATCGCCGCTGGATACTCTGCTTGGCCGGATGGTGTCAGGTTACCGGCTGCCGCCGGAGAGTGAAGCGTATGTGAAGCAGCAGCTTCCACATAACAGCTTCACGCTGCTAGGCTGGGAAACGGTGCAACCAGCACCGGGCGGCGAAGCCATTAACCGTAGCACCTTACACGCTACCAGCAGTACCAACGCCCATGACTCCACCATCTTCAGCTCTATCACCGGTGAACTCAACCAGCATGTTGCCGGACTGAAACAGTGCGTTATTCCATGCGCAGAGCCTTCGGGCACTACGTTCATGCTGATCAATCTGGAGGAAACCCATTGGCCGCAGCTGCTGGAGGCTGTACACCAGTTGGCCGATACACTGGCCGGGCAAGAAATGGAGCTGCGTCTGTCGCTGAGCCGGAGATTCAGTTCGCTCAGCGAGCTGGCGGCCATCCTGCAGGAGAGCAATTCGAGATTACAGCAGTGCCGGTTCTTCCGGCCGGAGCAGACCCTGCTAATCCAGCCGGAACGTCCAGATCAGGAGACTGCGCTGCCCAAGTTCAATCTCACCTCCTTCACAGAGCAGCTGAAGCGGCAGCAGCTGGCGGAAGCTTTCGGTGACCTGCATCAGCATGCAGATGCACTCAGCCGCCAGAATGACGGGGATGTGTATCAGTTCAAGTCCTTCCTGGGCAATATGATCTTCAATATTACGAACCAGTTCAGCCACCTGCGGGAGCTGGAGGAGGGGAAATACAGCCTGTTCCGGGCCATAGATGAAGCGGGTACTGCCGAGCAGGCCATGCAGATACTGGATGATTACCTGAGCCGGATCATAGAGCTGACTTCATCTGCAGCACCAGCACCGGGCAGCAATGCCAATATGACGAAGCTGCTTCAGTACATAGAGGAGCACTATGCTGAGCCGTTAACCCTTACGGAGCTGGCCCGTCATTTTCATTTCAACTCTTCCTATCTGTCGAGCCTGTTCACGACCTACAATCACGAGGGCTTCAAGGAGCATCTCAATACGGTCCGCACGGGCAAGGCGGCAGAGCTGCTGCGGGCCGGAGAGGCCCCTATAGCAGAGATTAGCAGCATGGTCGGATATGGAGACCACAGCTATTTTTGCAAAGTGTTCAAGAAATACAACGGTTTGTCCCCGAGCAGCTACCGGCGTCAGCATTACGGGCAGGAGTAGAGCGTATGCGCAGATACTGGGAGCGGTTCAAATTTCACAGCCTGTTCATCAAAATCTTCATCGTCATGCTGATCAGCATCATCGCTGTAGCCATCGCTTCCTCCTGGACGACCGTCCGCATGTCGGAGAAGTTGTTCATGAATACCTTTAGCATTACGAATTCCAAGGTGATCAGCCAGATTAAGGCAAGCTTTGAAGCTTTTCATTATTCGATCGTTACGGCTACCAATAATGCCCAGCTAAGCGGCACGATCCGCTCCTTCCTGTCTGAGGAGGACTCGGACTCTCTGCGGATGCTGCGGACCTATTACAATATGACCACGCAGATGAAGAAGATTCAGTCCACTCTCGATGCCTACCAGGTCGGGATCAAAATCATGGGCAAAAACGGCCGCAGCTACTCCACCAATACGAATAATCTGCTAATGAGTGACCGGGAGCTGCAGCAGCACGAGCTGACACGGAATACTTTGGCTGAGCCGAAACGGCTGATGTACCAGTTCTATGAGGAGACGGTGCAGGATTCGCCAAAGAAGGAAGCGGTGATCGTAGGCAGCAAAGCGCTGATGGACCGGACGACCGGCGATATTTACGGGACGCTGTATTTTACCATTCATGAACGGGATTTCCGCTCCTTCTACGGGAGCTTTGCCAGTACCGGGAACGATGTATTGATCCTCAATAAGCAGGGTATGATAGTGTCAAGCAACCGTAGTGATCTGATGGGTCAGCAGGCGGGGGATCTATTACAGGTGGCCAGCGAGATTGAGGAGCAGCAGCTTGCTTACCAGAACATTGATTTCCAGGGCACCGATACAATCCTGATTGCGGATTATCTGCCGTCTTATGATTTCTATATTGTGAACCTGATCGATAAGCAGACGGCCCTCGGCCAGATGGTCAACGGTAAAATGGTGGTGCTGTTCTGCTCAGCTATCGTGGCCGTGGCCCTGATCGTGGTGTTCTTGATCTTCAGAAGGCTGACCCGGTCGCTCACGCTGCTTACCCGGCAAATGTCCAAAATCACCGAGCGTAACTTCCACAATTACATTACGGTTACAGGGAGCTTTGAATTTCAGGAGCTGGGGCATGCCTATAACTATATGCTGGACGAGCTGAATGAATATGTCGAGAAGCTGGTGGATACGCAGAAGGAGCAGCGGAATGCCGAGATTGCGGCCTTGCAGCATCAGATTAACCCGCATTTTCTGTACAATACACTGGCTTCGGTCAACTTCCTGGTGCAGCAGGGCAGTCAAGAGAAGGCGGTGCATACAATTCATGCCCTGATCTCGATGCTGCAGAATGCGCTGAGCAATGTCAGCGAGAGCATCACAGTGACACAGGAGCTGGAGAATCTGAAATCCTATGTGTTCATCAACCATGTGCGGTACGGCGAACGGATCAGGGTGAATTTCTTCGTCTCCCCGGATTGTATGGACTGTCATCTGCCGAAGCTGATTATTCAGCCGTTTATTGAGAATGCCTTCTTCCATGCGTTTACGCGCAAAAACGGCGGATATATCCATATCCTTATCTCCCAGGATGCCGGATCTCTGCTCTGTGAGGTGGTGGATAACGGGGACGGAATGGATATGGGAGCGGCTGATCTGCCTATGTCCGGCCTGGCGGGGAAGCGCCAGCTGTTCACCGGAATCGGTATTAGGAATGTGCATGACCGGCTGGTGCTGATGTACGGCGAAGAGTATGGAGTCACCATTAAGAGTGCGCCGGGGGAGGGAACTGCCATCCGAATCCGCCTGCCGCTGATGAAGAAGTGAGATTATTACCATTTTCTAAAAAAAGAACAAACAGCAATCAAGGTAACGCTTACAATTAGGCGATAAAATGACCAATCCCCATAAAGTAAGTTCTAACGGGTCCACCGGAGCGGATGATAAGATTACTTATGTAATAAATAAGCGCTTACATTCAAACGAGATATAGTAAAGCGCAATCAAAGGGGAGGCTTACCAATGAAAAAAGGCTTTGCGTTAGTCCTGATTTGCCTGCTACTGCTTACGGCCTGCAGTTCGAACTCCGGGTCCAAGAATTCCGGCAATACGGCTGCGGACACAGGAAAGACAGAGAATACAGCAGCTACAGAGCCTTCACAGGCGAAGGAAATTACAATTTGGGCTTGGGACCCTGCATTCAACATCGCCGCACTGGAAGTGGCCAAAGCAGAATATGCCAAGACAAACCCTGATGTAAAAATTAACATTGTGGAATATGCACAGGCAGATATCATCCAGAAGCTTAACACTGGGCTGAATTCCGGAACCACCAAGGGTCTGCCGAACATCGTGCTGATTGAGGATTACCGTTCCCAGAGCTTCCTGCAATCGTACAAGGATTCCTTCTACGATCTGAGCAGCTCAATCAAGGGCACCGACTTTGCGGATTACAAAAGCGGACCGACCAGCCTGGACGGCAAGCAGTATGGAGTTCCTTTTGACTCCGGCGTTACCGGCCTCTATCTCAGAACCGACTATCTGGAGCAGGCAGGCTACAAGCTGGCCGATCTGCAGGATATCGACTGGAAGCAATATATTGAAATCGGCAAAGCTGTGAAAGAGAAAACCGGCAAGGCGTTGATTACGCTGGACCCGAACGACCTCGGACTGATCCGGGTGATGATTCAATCCGCAGGCGAGTGGTACCTGAAGGAAGACGGCAAGACGCCGAATATCGCGGGGAATGCACCGCTTAAGGAAGCTTTTGAAACCTATAAAGAGTTGATGGAATCGAACGTAGCCAAGGTGCATGCAGACTGGAGCCAGTTCGTAGCCGCCCTGAACAGTGGCGATGTAGCATCCGTGCCGACAGGCAACTGGATCACCCCATCGATTACGGCTGAAGCGTCACAATCCGGCAAGTGGGGCATCGCACCGCTTCCGAAGCTTACTGTGAACAAATCTGTTCATGCCTCGAACCTGGGCGGAAGCTCCTGGTATGTCATGAACGTGGATGGTAAGGAGACGGCAGCAGACTTCATGGCGAAGACCTTCGGCTCGAATGTTGAAATGTACCAGAAGCTGCTCACGGACATCGGTGTCATTGGCACCTTCAAAGCGGCTGCGGGCGGAGAGGCTTACAGCCAGGCCAATGAATTCTTCAGCGGCCAGAAGATTGTATCGGATTTCGCCGCCTGGACGGAGCAGATCCCAAGCGTCAATTACGGAATCAACACGTATGCGATTGAAGACATTCTGATTGTAGAGATGCAGAATTATCTGAACGGCAAGGATATTGACAGCGTGCTGAGCGATGCCCAGGCCCAGGCCGAGTCACAGATTAAATAGTTAACTCTCATACAGTGACCTTGGGCGTGGCCTGCAGCTTCCGGGAGTTCAGGAGGCGGGCGGCGTCCGGGGTTTATTTTAAATATAAGAATTGATATGTTTCACATGATAAATTATCCTTCTATTTCTCGCTGAAACGGTACCGTCCTTAAAAGGACGGCAACGCCGTTTCCACTTGTATGATAAGGAAAGGACTGGGCAGCTGTGCATCAAACAAATTCCAAACTAAGATTCCGCACCAAAAGCGTTTTGACCGGATGGTCCTTCGTCCTGCTTGCGGTCATTCTGATCTTCGTCTTCTATTTCTACCCGATGCTTCAGGCACTTATTCTGTCGTTCCAGACGGGAACGGGCAGCAATCTTACGTTTACCGGCTTCGATAACTATTCACGGCTTCTGTCTGACAAGACATTTATTGTATCGGTTAAGAACACCTTCATCTATCTGCTGGTTCAAGTGCCGCTGATGATCATCCTTGCGCTGTTTATCTCGGTGCTGCTGAATGACAGCAAGCTGAGATTCAAGGGGTTTTTCCGGACGGCGATCTTCCTGCCCTGTGTCACTTCACTGGTTGCGTATTCTGTAGTATTCAAGTATTTGTTCTCCGGCAATGGCCTGGTGAATACGATGCTGCTGAAGCTCCATCTGGTCAGTGCCCCGATTGAATGGATCACCGATCCGTTCTGGGCCAAAATCACCATTATCATAGCGATCACTTGGCGCTGGACGGGTTACAATATGATTTTTTACCTGTCGGCCCTGCAAAATATCGATCACTCCATCTACGAGGCCGCCAAAATTGACGGAGCATCGTCTACCCGCCAGTTCTTCGGAATTACGGTCCCGCTGCTGAAGCCGATCATCCTGTTCACCTCCATTACCTCAACCATCGGGACGCTGCAATTGTTCGACGAGGTCATGAATATTACGAAGGGCGGCCCGGGCAACGCGACCCAGACGATCTCCCAGTACATCTACAATTTGTCGTTCAAATATGCAGCAGACTTCGGCTATGCAGCCACCGTATCGTATTCGATCGTCATTATGATCGCGCTGCTGTCGGTCATCCAGTTCAAAGTGGCAGGTGAAAAAAATGGATAAAAGTAAACGTTTCTTCATGTATCTGTTCCTGAGCATCGCGGCCATTGTCTCTATCTTTCCATTCCTGTGGATGGTTGTCAGCTCGACGAACCAGTCGGTGGATGTCACCCGCGGGCGGCTGCTGCCGGGTACCCATCTAATGGAGAATCTGCGCAAGCTGCTGGACACCACGGACCTGCAGGTATCCCTGATGAATTCAGCGAAAATCTCCATAACCACCACGCTGCTGGCGCTGCTGATTGCTTCGCTGGCCGGCTACGGCTTCGAGGTCTTCCGCAGCCGCTCGAAGGATATCGTATTCAACATTCTGCTGCTGTCGATGATGATTCCGTTCGCCGCGCTGATGATCCCGCTGTACCGGATGTTCGGCCAGATCTCGAACGTCTTCCCATGGATGGGCATTGATACGATGACCTCGGTCATTCTGCCTACCGTGACTACCGCATTCCTGATCTTCTTTTTCCGCCAGAGCACGAAAATGTTCCCGAAGGAGCTGCTGGAGGCCGGCCGGATGGATGGGCTTAGCGAGCTGGGCATCTTCCTGCGCATCTACCTGCCGACTATGAAGACGACTTACGCCGCTGGGGCGATCATTACGTTCATGTCGAGCTGGAATAACTATCTCTGGCCGCTGATCGTATTGCAGACGCCGCAGACCAAGACCATGCCGCTGCTCATCTCCACTCTCGGCTCGGGCTACGCCCCGGACTATGGGATGATTATGATCGCGATTGTAATCGGCACGATTCCTACTGCACTGGTATTCTTCGTGATGCAGAAGCAGTTTGTGGCTGGGATGATCGGGTCGGTGAAGTGAACTGGAGTTACTCTCTATATTGGGAATAGTCGTGGCTCCGGGGATCGTTTGGACTTTCGGCCGCTGTTGTCTCCAGATTTCTTGATTCAAGCCGCTTCCAGCGGTTGAAATCCGGAGACAAAGGCGGACGCTATCGCTCCTACAGTTCCAAACATCCCCTCCGCCACTCCTCCCAAATAGGGGGAAGCTCAAGTTCACTTACTGTGGGGGGAGGCAGGTGGGAAAGCCCTCTAATTTTATCGATGCGAGATAAATATAAGGAAAACCAATACGCCTTACGTATTGACATATCGCAAATCATCGATATAATAAAAATTATGAATCCAATTGATGTATTTAAAGCTTTATCGAATGAATCCAGGTTACAGATCTTACAATGGCTCAAAGAGCCATACGTTCATTTTAAACCCCACGAAGGAGTGGATATGGAGGAAATTGGGGTTTGTGTAAGTCAAATAACCGACAAGCTGAACATGACTCAGTCAACGGCCTCTCAATATCTTACGATCTTGCAGCGGGCAGGGCTGATCACCACAAAGCGTATAGGCAAATTTACGTATTATCAGAGAGACGAAGAAGCCATACGGCAGTTAGCTCAGTATACGATGACTGACATGTAAGAGAGATGAAACTGAGTTCTGTACACAGAATTCAGCTTTTTCTCAGCACTATGATTCGACATTTCGCGATATCTATTTTTATATATCATATCGACAAATCACGAATTGTACATTTAAAAATATTCAAAGGGGTTGTATCATTCTATGTCTGTAAGCTGGAAAGTGTATATTTTAGCCATTGTTAGTTTTTTGGTAGGGACGTCCGAGTATATTCTGTCTGGCATTCTAGATAAGGTGTCCATTTCACTTGGTGTTTCAGTTGCTGCAGCCGGGCAATTAATTACGATTTTTTCGCTAGTCTACGCTATATTCACTCCAATTCTTATGGCTGTAACCGCAGGTATAGATAGACGGAAATTAATCATGATGGGTCTAGGTTTGTTTGTGGTATCAAACATTCTCGCCGTTCTTTTGCCCGGGTATGGATTGTTTGTAGTTGCCCGCATTATTATGGCCATAGGCGCAGGGGTAGTGGTTGTTACCGCCTTAAACATTGCCGCGAAAATTGCCCCAGAGGGTAAACAAGCAAGCGCTATTGCAACGGTCGTAATGGGCTTTACTGCATCATTAATCATTGGCGTACCTCTTGGGCGCATTGCAGCGGATACGCTTGGCTGGAAATCTGTGTTCGGGGGAATCGCCCTTTTAGGGATTATCGCAATGATTATACTTTCTTTCGCCATTCCGCGTGTGAAGGGAGATGAACCTATTCCAATACGGCAACAATTACGTTTGCTACAAAAGCCTAAGGTCGCCTTGGGACTCTCGATTACCTTCTTTTGGCTTGGTGGATATTCGGTAGCATATACGTATCTTTCACCGTATCTGCTTGAAGTATCGGGCATAAGTGATAAATATCTCAGCGGTGCTTTGCTTATATTCGGAATAGCTAGTATGATAGGCTCCAAAATCGGTGGCTTGAGCACGGACCGGCGGGGGGTTAACCGAACCTTATTCAGCGGGTTGATACTCCATATTGTAATGCTGATCCTATTGTCTTTAGTAACGAATATACTCATTGGTGTAATGGTTGTGCTATTGTTGTGGTCCTTCTCCGCATGGTCCTCTGGTCCGACGCAGCAATATCATTTAACGACAATTGAACCCGAAGCCTCAGGTGTTATGCTTGGCCTTAATCAGTCTATGATGCAGCTTGCTATGGCAGCAGGTGCCGGTATAGGCGGAGTAGCTATTGAAGCAGTCTCGCTTGCATCTGTTACATGGATTGGTGCTGTTGGGGTTGGAATTGCTATAATCGCTACGCTCATTTTATATAGAATGAATTCTAAATCAGAGATGAATGTTCAACATCTAGTTCAAAACCAGTGAATGTTGCTAACCTTGCACAAATACATCTGGTGACAAAAAAGCGGTGGCCGGTTTTTTCCGGGCACCGCTTTTTTCAAAATATAAGAATTTATATGTTTCACGCTATAAATTATCCTTCTATTTCTCGCCGAAACGGTACCGTCCTATAAAAGGACAGCAAAGCCGTTTCCACTTGTCCTATTCCCCGACTCTATACCATAGTTCACAATATTCATAGCCATCTGCGCTTGTACCATACATCTCGAAATTACCGCCATCTAGAATCGTATAAGTTGAGGTTTGCAGCCATTCAGAGAAAATACGATTCTTCAAAGACCGCAAATCATACTTGCCGCTGCCGTTCCCATCATGGAGTGTTGAGAAAACGACCCACGTAGCTTCGGGAACATCAACCACAGTGTATCCGTTCACTTGGCTGCCTGGCGCTTTGTAGCACCCGATTAGATAAGGGAAGGTCGAGTTGCTTGTGAATGTATAGGCATCGAATGCAAAGACCGCTCCAAGTTCCTTGCTGAAATTGCCTTCGTCTCTCCAAGCCCCGCTTACTGACTGGGCTAAACGTTCCAATTCTCCATTCTTGCAGATATTTTGCCAAACCTCCGGGATCGTTACGCCCGCTTCATTCGTAATATTGTCGTAGTGGTAGATATCCTCCAGCCCATACACTTGAAAAGCATCCCGTTTCTCCATCCGGTAATTCATTCCGGTCACTCCCTTTAAGATGATTTGAAAGGAGATGCGGGGATAGGCTCTTAACTCACTTCCGGCATTGCGCGCTAATGTAGGCGTCATTCCATGCAGATTGTGAAACGCCCGGGAGAAGGCTTCCGGTGATTCATATCTGTACTTCAAGGCTATCTCCATCACAGTGTTCTTTCTGTCCTTTAGATCAAATGCAGCCAGCGTCAGTCTTCTGCGCCTGATATATTCGGATAACGGGACTTCAAGTACGAATGAAAACATACGTTGAAACTGGTAAACCGAACATAAGGCAATTTTAGCGATTTGATCGTAATCAATGTCTTGTTCCAGGTTGTCTTCAATATAGCTGATCGCCCGATTCATTCGCTCCAGCCACTCCACCGCAATTCCTCCTTTCGTAACAAGCATATCATCGGGTTGTAATCGTAGCCTGATTATCCATGCAGCATATTGTCAGGTGGTCATCCTTTGCATTAACTTCTCTATTATTATAAATATATCAAGTTGGTATTCAAACTGCTTTTACGTGTTCAGGCAGAGAAAGGTATGTCACAAAAATGACAATGCATCCCTGGGCGGTTTGTTAGATTTTAGTAGAGAGGCGCAACTGAGGCGGGGATTTGGAGTAATAAGAAAGATAATAAAATTATATGAAATAGAGGAAAAGAGAGGATGTCTGGGATGAAGACAGGTAAAAAAGTGTTGACAGCCTTACTGGCTGCGGGATTGAGCTTCGCTATGTTGACGGGGGTGAATCCGGGGAAGGTAGAGGCGGCGGCTAAGAAATATCCTGCACTGCTGAAAATCAACGATTATTATGTGCTCTATACAGCACCGAAGGCGCCATATGTGGATGCCAACTACCGGACGATGATCCCGCTTCGCTCAATCAGCGAGCTGATGGGGGCGAAGGTTAGCTATGATGCCAAAGCTAGAACGGCTGCCATCGAAAAGGATAGTGTAACGGTTAAGTTCACAATTGGTTCTAAATCTGTTTCGGTTAACGGGGTTGCCGGGTCGATGGACACGGTTCCGGTGATGGAGCAGAATTCGATGTTCATTCCGGTCAGTGTGCTCGCAGGACGTCTGGGCATTGTGAGCAAATGGGATCAGGCGAATCAGCTCTACACGCTGACGGGTGAAACCTTGATGCAGACGGATATCATCAAGTATTCTATAGAGGACATTGAGAAGGGCCCCTTCACTTCCCCACCGGGGACGATTATTAGCGACGATGCGTTCCGGCCCATTTCTTACACCTTTGACCCTGTAAAAGGCAGCTTCACGGTAAAGTCGAAGAATATAACAGGTAAGGATGTTCCTGAAGGGGCGGCGGATGTAGCAGCGTATATACTGTATGATGATCAATTGATTCAGTTGCCGGCGCAGAAGCGGGAAAGACCGGCTGTCCGTAAGGATGGAACAATTGAGGTTACCGTTAAAACCGAAACACCGAGTACTCCTGCTTATTTACTTGTAAAAGGGCGCCTGCTCGACCGCTCCGAGAATTAATTTCAATTTAGATTTTGAATCAGAGGTGAATCCGGTGAAGGACATGCTGGCGATCAAAAAGGCTGTAAGTACGCTCAGGGATGAGGAAGTTAAGTCATACTTGACGCAGATTCTGGCGGGGATAGGTGAGTTGAAGGAGCAGTACGGGCAGCTGGAGAGACCGCTGGAGGAGCATATGGCGGAGCCGGTTGCCGAATTGATTGAACAGTACTCATCATTGATGAGTCTTCCGGCACAGCGTGCCTTCTGGGACCCGGCTCCTGACAGCACCCATGTCCACATCCTCTGCGGCGACTCCTTCGGGGGCAGCATGAAGCAGGTGCTTAAAGAGTTTGGCTGGACGGATACCCATAAGCTGATTATTCTGCGGGAGAATTATGCTATAGGTCCGCTGGATCAGTTGGATACACCAGTGGGAAGGAAACTGCGCAGCGATTGGTTCCGCCAGCATATCCATGAATATTTTACGGTCTCTGATGAATGTGAAAGAGAGTATACTGAGCTGCTGGACAACCTGGAGCAGATTTCTGAGCAGGCCCAAATTGTAATCTGGACCGGGAGTAATGCATCCGAGCAGGCGGGGCTGCGTCTTGCGGTCCATCTGCTGGGGAACAGACAGAATGAGATTATAGTGCTTGATGCCGGGGCCATCTGTGAGAAGTTGTTCAACCAGCCACATGCTTTTATAAACTACTGTCATTCCGGTGAGATTCCGTCAGACAAGCTTAGGGAAGCGCTTCTGCGGATCGATGGGGGCAGCAGGCTGACTGCTACGGATATTGCGCGGTTATCTCAGGGTTGGCTGACGATTTCCGGGCAATCCGGCGTGCTGCGAATCTGGCGGGAGGATGCCTTGCTGGAAGTGCCCGCTGATTACTACGACAGCTATCTGCTGGAGAAGCTGGACTCGCTGGAGCCGCCGCCAGGGAATGATGGATTCCTGAAATCAGCCCGGCTGGTCGGAGAGGCGATCGGATACTGTGAGCAGTATATCGGTGATGCTTATTTCGAGCACAGGGTGAGGGAGCTGATCTACAGCGGTGTGCTGGAGATCAAGGGTGTTCCCACTGCGATGAGATTCTATAGCATCCGGCGTAAGAAAGGGTAAGATATAAAGGTATATAAGAAGCACTAGAGAATTTAACAAAAAGCAAAAGAAGCGGAGGGGAAGGCCAACCATGCAAACTTTATTTCGCTATAACTGGCAGGTCCGCGAGGAATGGTATCAATGGTGCGAGGAGCTGCCGGAAGAAGAACTGGTGAAGACACGGATTGGCGGAGTGGGCGGAATCCTGCAGACGCTAGTGCATATTGTGGATGTGGAATTAAGCTGGGTCCGGGATATGGAAGGTAAGCCGGATATCCGTTTAGACTTCACGGAGTACAACACTCTGCAGAGAATCAGAGAGGTAGACGCACGCTTCCGGCCGGAGGTGGAGTCCTTCGTAGTGGCCTGGAATGAGGAATTGGAACGGAGGATTCTAAGTGAGGATGGGCCGGATGGGCAGCTTACCCAGCATAGATGGGGCGAAGTCATGCGCCATGTTGCCGCGCATGAGATTCATCACATCGGCCAGCTCTCCATCTGGTCAAGGGAACTCGACCGTAAGCCAGTCTCCCCTAATCTGGTGCGCAGAGGTCTGGCTACGTATTTACCCGGCAGAGAATAAAGGGGGCTGCCGGTCTTGTTATAGTCTGGCGGTGTAGTCAGCCTCCCCCGACCTTCTACTCTATAGCTACAGCTCCGGCGGAAACCACAGATGGCGCAGATCGACCCAGCCCTGGCTGTTGAAGGTCACCCCGCGTACGGAGGGCAGATAGGCAGTCTCGGCAGGCCGTTCGTACAGAATATGCAGCTGGTGGTCACGGGTTAGAGTATCCTCAATCAACAGGAAGCCTTCCGCCCGGACGGCGGCGTCAGACTCCCGCGAGATCTGGCGCAGCCTGCCCTCAATGCCCGCACGGGTGCGCGGTTCGATGTGCTGCGAGAGGGTCAGATACAGATCGTACAGCCGGAGCTGCTCATCCTGGTCGCGGAGCAGCGAGAAGACGATCAGGTCGGACTTCAGGCGGATCGGGCCTTTGAATTCCTCCGGCGACACGGATAACACCTTGCAGGAATATCCATGCTGCGTTAGTCTTGCGGCGATGTATTCGGCATCCCCGGCATACTGCGGGATCGTGGCAATCTGCAAGACTTCAGCCGGAGGCGCTGCGAAATGCCGGAAGGGCACTCTCGGAGTTTCCTGCAGACAGGATAGCAGCTCGGCACGGAGAAGGGGATCGCTTAGCGGTCCCTTTTTCTTCGTGTTGCAGGTTACGAATTTGCGGACATAGGACTCGGAATGAATTCTGCTTAGAGAGTCTGCGCCCGCTGTGGACGGATTAGGGATGACATGGAAGGCAGAGCCGGTCTCTGAGGGCTCCCGGTCAAGGCTCCACGGGACATAGATAATCTCCACACGGTCCAGATGGGCCCGCCCCTGGAAGTAATACGGGAACACTTCCAGCACACAGGTGTCTTCATTCATCTCCACGACCTTGAACGGACCGGTGCCCGCCGGTCTGCGTCCAAACAGATTCTCTCCGATGGACTCCAGATCGCGTGGCACAATCGCCGCCCGGCTGGTGCAGAGGAAGGGAAGGAAGAGCTCATTCGGGTTCTTCAGCAGAATGCGGACGGTAGAGGCATTCAAGGCTTGGACCTCCTGAATCTCCTTGACAATATAACTGTACAGCATGCGCTGCGAGGTGGACATCATCCGTTCGAACGAGTAGACAACATCCTCCGCGGTCAGTACCTTACCGTGATGGAACAAGACCTCCTTCCGCAGATGAAAGGTCCAGGCCGTCCGGCTCCCGTCTGTCTCCCAGGCATGGGCCAGGCCGGGGATCACCTTGCCGCGTTCACCGCTGCGGCCGACCAGCCCGTCAAAAACATGGCTGGAGACAAACGACTCCGCCAGCAAATTCATATAGAGCGGATCGAAGGTATGGAGCTGCTGGGTGACCGGCAGCCGCAGCGTATCGATCCGCTTGTCGCTGTGCACCTCGGCATGATGCCCGAAGTAAGCGAGCAGCCAGCCTTGCAGCGTGTCCTGCAGCGATGAAGTTCGGGCATGTCCGCGGATGCCCTCCAGCGCACTGCTGATATCCTTGCTGCTTATGGCCTGCTTCATGGATTCCAGGGCAATGTCCTCGGCTGCCGCTAGGAATACCAGCTTGGAGCGCCGTCCCCGTCCCCGGCTGGGGGTCCAGGTGATCCAGCCGAGATCGGCCATTTTGCGGATCACATGCAATGCATTGCGGTGGGTGCAGCCAAGGGTCAAGGCCAGCTCGTCCAGGGTGATGGAGATCTCAGCCGGACCTCCATGCTGCGAATGCAGCTTCAGGAATTGACTGTGCAGCTTCATCTGGGATATTCTCCTCCTGCCTCAACATTAAAATAGGAAATTAATAATATTATATTTCTCTTTTTCTTCTTATTTTATCAGCTAGAATCAGGATATGACAGTAAAAAGATGGGGGAATTTACCATGGATGAACAAATGGTATCCAAACCGGGGCTTGGGCGTGTAGCCTTATTAGCCGCATTTCTGCTTGCGATTGTGCATCAGTACCTGTTCTACGGCAAAATGCCGGGGATCTCTTACCCGATTTTTGTCACATTGTTCTACGCCTTTATGCTCTATTTCGCCAAGGAGCGGCTTCGCAAGCAGACCTGGTTCAGCTATGTTTGGATGGCTTCTATTTTTTTGTTGTCCCTGACCTATATGCTGTTCGGCAACTGGTTTTTCTTTGCGCTTAATATCGTTGTTATTCCGGTGCTGATTCTATTACATATGACGTATATGCTTAGTTACCGCAAGCCCGCTTGGAGCGGAATCGCACTGATCGGCGCGGCCCTGGAGCATCTGTTCCCGCAAAGTCTGCGCAACTGGGCGACGGGACTGAGACTGCTGCGCCGGGGCAAAGGCGGGATACCGAATGAACGCAAGCAGGTATTGATGCGGGTGCTGATTGGCCTGCTGATTTCCGTGCCGCTGTTGCTGATCGTGATCTCGCTGCTCTCTACGGCGGACGGAGTATTCAGTCAGCTGCTGGCAGCGCTCCCAAGGATTTTTGACAATATTTCGCTGGGGGACTGGATCTTCCGGGGCTTGTGGGTTCTGCTGCTCGGGCTGGGCATGTTCGGCTTCGTCTGGGGGTTTGTACAGAGTAAATCCTATATCCGCACTCCACTGGCCAGTGAGTTTGATTCGATGGGACAGAAGCTGGTAGCAGCTGAAGCAGGGGACGAGGGTATTGGTCTTGATGACCCCGTCATTATCACTACTGTACTGACTGCAATCAATGCAGTGTACATGCTGTTTGTGAGTGTCCAGTTCTCGTATCTGTTCGGCGCCTGGGACGGGATTCTGCCGGAGAACAGTACGTATGCGGACTATGCGCGGAGCGGTTTTCTGGAGCTGATTCTGGTCACATCCATTAACTTCGCGATCTTGCTGCTGTCCTTACTGGCTGTGCGTAAAGCGGGCGGCATTCTGAAGCGGGTAATTCAGCTCCTGCTGTACATTCTGGTGTTATGCTCCATGATCATGCTGTATTCTGCGTACTCGCGGCTGACTCTGTATGAAGAGGCTTACGGTTATACCTACATCCGGTTCCTGGTGCATGCCTTCATGATCTTCCTCGGAATGCTGCTGGTGCTGGCGGCCGTGCGGATTAGCCGGGAACCCTTCCCGCTTCTCAAATGTTACATCGTGCTCGGCCTGCTCTCCTACGTGCTGATGAACTATATAGGAATGGATCATATCATTGCCCAGCAGAATATCCAGCGTTATGAAGCAAGCGGCACACTGGATGCCGGTTATCTGGCCGGACTCTCCGCAGATGTGGTTCCAGAGCTGATCAGGTTCAGCAAGCAGGAAAAGGGGATTCTGGACGAGGCGCTGCGCAGCAGACTGTCTGAACGTACTCAGCCTAAGCAGAGCTGGCCTTCGTTCAATCTGGCGAATCACCGGGAGCGTAGAGTGCTTGCGGAATATTTTGCAGGAGAGGTAGTGTACAAATAGCTTCCGGGCTTTGACTTGTGATACAGTAATTTCAGCAGAAATGACACAAGGAGAGAAGAAGCTCATGCAATCGATTATAAATCCGGAGGCGGTTCGAAGCCTTACCGAGCAGAATGGACTCACAGCCATGTTCAGCAGCAGCGCGATTGCCCAGATGGAGCTTCGGCGTTACAGCGGCGGGGAGGCCGTCTGCTCAGTGGGCGACCGGCTGGAGCATATGTTTTTCCTGATGCAAGGCAAGCTGAAGATTCATACGCTGCTGCCTAACGGCAAGTCCATGCTGGTCCGGTTCGCCCGGCCGATGTCGGTAATCGGGGATGTGGAGCTGCTGCGCCAGTATCCGGTCAAGAATGAGGTCGTCTCTGTAGGGGACAGCCTGCTGCTTGTCGCCGGAAGGAAGCTGCTGCTCCGGGAGATTGAAGACAATACTGCGCTGTTGCGCTTCCTGGTAGGAGAGTTGAGCCACAAAATGTACACGCTCGGCCAGACCTCAGCCATGAATGTGCTCTATCCGGTAGAGAACCGGTTCGCCAGCTACCTGATGTCGCTGTTCGCGGACAACACCGGCGCCCAGCGCGTAGAAGAGATTCGTACCTCCACACTGACAGAGACCGCCGATCTGCTTGGCACCAGTTACCGGCATCTCAACCGGGTGGTGCGCCGCCTGATTGAAGACGGAATTATTGAACGCAGGAACGGCCGATTGATTGTTCGGGATGAGGAGCGGCTGGCAAGGCTTGCGAACGGGAATTTGTACGATTGAACCGGATGATAGGAAGTCATTCAGAGAACCTCTATTTCTGCCTTGGCAGGGATGGGGGTTTTTCGTGTGATCAGTGCATTTCAGATTTATTTAAGTATTGTGATGTACGATACGTAGAGATTACATAGTAGAGCTTACATATCGAGTGGAGGTAGTTATCATGTCGAGCAGACTTAGAGGAATCCGGGCCAAAATCATGTTTGGTTTCGCCGCTGTTATTCTCGTGTTCATTCTCGCAATAACCGGCAGTACTATATTTCAGGGTAAGGTGACCATGCTTACAGATCAGATCAACCGTAATTACAGCAAGCTCTCGATGGTACAGAAATTAACCGATGAGATCCGGACGGCGGACGGCCTGGCCGCAAGGTATGTGATGAGTAATACCACTGAGGAGAGAACTGCCAATCTGACCGCCTATGAAGCCAAGATCCCGGAGATTACAGCCGCAGTTGAAGAGCTTAAGGGCGCCGGCCTGAATCAAGCGGAGCTTGCAGGAATTCAGAAGCTGGAGGGGGAGTGGGACAATTATCTGACGGTGCTGAAGAAGGCTTTTGCCTTGGCTAAGGAAGGGGATTTCCCGCAAGCGCAGAAGTCGTTCACAAGCCTCTCCCTTACGACTATTATCGATTCCCAGCTGGTGTTCGAGACGATGCTGCATGATGAAATTATGAAGGAACAGAGCCAGGCGGCTACCCACCGCAGCTCCTCGATGTTTACCAGCATGGGGGTGACAGGCTTATCCGTGGTGCTGGCTCTGCTGATCGCATTCGTATTGTCGGCAAGGATTCTGAAGCCGGTGAACGATGTGAACAGGCAGCTCCAGGAGATTGTGGGCGGCGATGCCGACTTAACCCGCAAGCTTAGTGTGCAGACGAAGGATGAGATCGGTGAGCTGGCCCGGAATTTCAATACAATGACCGATAATCTGGCAGCAATGATCACCCAGGTGAAGCTGTCGGCGAACGGTCTGGCGGCTTCTTCAGTGAAGCTGACCTCGGATAGCGGAGCGACCGCCGATACTACCGAGAAGATCGCCGGAATTATGGGTGAGGTCGCAAGCGGCGCGGGCATGCAGATGAATGATCTGCAGACCAACATGAACACCATTATTGAAATGTCGGACGGGATTCAACAGATTGCTGCCAGTGTACAGGATATCTCGGAAGCTTCTATGCATTCTTCAGATTATGCGGTGGCCGGGGATCTGTCTCTGCAATCTGCCGTCCGGCAGATGGAATCGATTAACGAATCCATTCAGTCATTATCGCAAAAGGTTATGGGCTTCGTGAATCGTTCACAGGATATAAGCAGCATTGTAGGGGTGATCAAGGGGATTGCCTCGGAGACGAATATGCTGGCACTGAATGCAACCATTGAAGCGGCCCGGGCCGGAGAGCACGGCAGAGGATTTGCTGTTGTAGCCGATCAAGTGCGCAGACTGGCCGAACAGTCCGCAGATTCCGCCAATCAGATTGCCGAAATGGCGACTGGAATCCAGGCCGATGCTGATCATGCAGTGAAGGTGATGAAGAACAGCATGAACGAAGTAATGGGCGGAACCAAGATCATAGAAGAGGCAGGGCAGTCTTTCAATGCCATCCGCCATTCGATTGATTCACTGGCGGGACAGGTCCAGGAGGTATCCGGTGCGGTAGAAGAAATCACGGCAGCGACGGAGGAGATTGTAGATTCCATCCGCACCGTTACGCATATCTCGGAGACCACCGCGGCAAGTACACAGCAAGTATCCGCCGCATCGCAAGAGCAGATGGCTTCAGTGGAACAGATCGCCTCTTCTGCCAGTGCACTTAGCATGCTGGCGCAAGGGCTGCAAGGTTTGGTAGCACGTTTTAATGTATAATTAGACGAAGCCCCTACCCTGAACGAGAGGGAGGGGGCTTCGTCTTGCTTTTTCGCTACTTTTTCATATATTCCCGGTACAGCTCTTCCAAAGTATCGTAACGCTGAAGCTGCCGTCCGACCCGGTGATATTCCTCCAGATAGTCGTCCATTGCCAGGAGGAACCGGTCCTTGAACAGGTCCAGATAGTCCACATCAAAATACTGCATAAGTTTGAACTTCCGCGTTCCCCGCGACTCGGTCATCTCATCCAGCAGACCCTGCGCTCCCATAGCGGCGTAAAAGGCGTAAGAGGCATCCTTACTTTCAACGCTGGAAATCACCTTGTTACGGTAGTTGCACCATAATTCCTCATAGGTTCCCTTTAGATTATCATAGGTGGGCACAGGCTGTTCCACATATTGCTGATGCAGCGCTTTGTGAAGCTCAAGGATGCTATTCAGCAGGAAACGGGAAGTGTTTCTGATCTCATCCACATTTTTTGCTCGGATCACATTCCAGTAGTTCGTCTCGAAATCCCCCGGAAGATGCCGGAAGGACTTCACCTCCTCCAGATAACGCTTCAGCCCTCTCTGAAAATACGTATTATTCATTTGCGACAAAGCGTTCACCAGATTATACACCATTTCGGCTGATGCCAGCCTGACTGCCCCGATCTCCTCATGAAGATATGCATTCGCATACTCCTGCTTCGCCAGATCAATCCACTTCTTGGCCCGCTCCAGGCATTCGCTTCCAATGGGCTTCGCCAGTGCATCCTGCGCCCGCTGCTGATAGGCTCTCAGCTTCTCCATATATTCCGGCTTCGCGCAGTAGAGCACCAGCAGATCGGTCAGACTGGAGATCATCGGACTCTCAAGCGCCGCCTGATCTTCAATCCGGGTCTCCCAAGGCGTGCAGTAGATATCATATCCGACATCCCCGAGAATGAAGCAGGATGAGATGTCCCAGCCTTCATTATTGTTATTGATGATGATCAGATCGAGATCGCTTTTGTCATGGAAATCCCCGGTTCTGAAAGAGCCCGTAAGTCCGATCACTGCAATCTCTTCCGGAAAATCCCGTTTGGCCCGCTCGATCACCATATTGATTAATTTTTCATTTTTGGATAATAATTCTTTCCTGGTACTTTCGTTCATAGCTGATTCCTCCTGCGTTGTGGCTTGTTGTTGTATTCATTGTAAAAGGATCTGGAGTCCTCGGGTATACCGACTTCGGTTAGGATCATTCTCTCCCTGATGCAAAATCGACAAGCAATACAGGTTAGCGATACAATAGAAGCTAAATCATGAAGACCGAGGCAGAAACAAAGGAGGCATACCCATGACGAATCGGGTAGTAAGCAATATTACAGAGCTGATCGGCGGCACGCCGGTTGTGCGCTTGAACCGGGTAACGGGATCTGCGGATGCGGAGCTGTATGTGAAGCTGGAGATGTTCAATCCCAGCGGCAGCGTCAAGGACCGGGCGGCCTATAATCTGATTCTCCAGGCGGAGCTGGACGGGCGGCTGCAGCCGGGCGGGACAATTATTGAGCCGACCAGCGGAAATACTGGAATTGGACTGGCGATGAACGCGGCAGCGAAGGGATATAAGGCTATCCTGATCATGCCGGATAATATGACGAAGGAACGGATCAATATCCTGAAGGCTTATGGGGCGGAAGTGGTGCTGACTCCGGCGGCGGAGCGCATGCCCGGCGCGATTGCTAAGGCGGTGGAGCTGGGACGGGAGATCCCCGGCAGCTTCATTCCGCAGCAGTTCGAGAATCAGGCGAACCCGGATATTCACCGCACCACCACCGCGCCGGAAATTCTGGAACAGATGGAAGGGCGGCTGGATGTCTTCGTTGCCACTTCCGGGACGGGCGGCACTATTACCGGAACCGGGGAGGCGCTGCGCGCACGACTGCCGGAGCTGCGCGTGGTTGTCGTGGAGCCGCAGGGTTCGCCGGTGCTGTCCGGCGGCCAGCCCGGGCCGCATAAGCTGGTGGGAACCAGCCCCGGCTTCGTGCCGGCGATTCTGAATACCGGCATCTACGATGAGATTGTGCAGGTATCCGATGAGGATGCCTTGGAGATGGTAAGAGAACTGGCCCGTACTGAGGGAATTCTGATCGGACCTTCCGGCGGAGCCGCAGTCTGGACGGCCTTGCAGGAGGCACGGCGCCTGGGACGGGGCAAGCGGGTGTTATGTATCGCGCCGGATACCGGGGAACGTTACCTCAGCATGGGGATTTTTGACTAAATCATATTGGAGGACCGCTATGAATCAAGCGAAGCGCAGTTTCAGGTACGGGGTAAGAGCGGCCGGAAGTCTTATTCTTACAGCAGCGATAGCCTCTAGTCTGACCGGGTGTGCCCGGACGAACAGCAATGATGCTACCAGCAGTGCAGCAGCTTCGGCAGGGCCGTCTGACGGCAGTCCATCACCAGCCGCACAGCCGACGGATAACCAGCCAAGTGCCGTTCCGGCAGCATCAGCGTCAGCTACGGCCTCCCAAGCCCCGGCTACCTTCCTTGACCCTGCCAAGCTGCAGCCAGTCTTCGGATTCGCTAGTGAGACCGGGAGTCATATTATCGTCACCAGGGAAGAGGAGGGAGCCGGAGAGCAGTTGAAGTCCCTGAACACTGCCATCGGGAACGGAGGTCAGGTGCTGGCTGTGAAGCTGGAGAAATGGCAGACGGGCAACGATAACAACAACGGACGGGAGCTGGCGAATAATATTCCGAATATGTCCGGTTATCTGTTCAAGGTAGAGGGTGACGCAGCGATGCGGGATGAGACCTATGTTCTGGTTGATTCTGCGGTCTTTCCGCAGGCAGCGTTGCTGGAGCTTCAGCCCGCCGACCCGGCAGGCCCGCAGCTTGCAGCCGGTGATCCGCTTCGTAAGAGTATAGCAGCCGTCAAAGGGCGGAAGATCCAGGCCGCCTGGAAGCTGGCCGGGCTGGGACCGGACAGACAGCTCTATCTGGTGCAGTTCGTAAGACAAGATAAGGATATGCTATTTAGCCTGGTGCTGGAGGAAGACGGGAAGCTCAGCTTCAAGGACTATCCTGCGGAGATTACGGATAATGAATATTCAGTCTGGCGTGTCGATGACGGCGGAGAGTTGAACCCGCAGATGTTCTCCCTGCTGTTCGCGGCACATACAGCAGAGGGGCTACTGCTTGGGCTGAACTGGTGGGGAGCGGAGGGTGTGAACAGCTTTTTCCTGAAGCAGGCAGGCAATGGCTTCACAGAGCTTGCGATCGAATATGGCCGCTATACCTCTCCCTTGTGAGCAGGGCGAACGGACAGCAAGGCTCCCCGTCACTTCTGGGTGACGGAGGAGCCTTGTCTGCCTGTCGTATAGATCGTCAGGATAGGCCGGATCAGCATATATCCCAGCACCCCGCCGAATGTATTTAGAAGAAGGTCATCCACATCAAACGTTCCAATATAGAATACGGCTTGCGAGCATTCCAGCACGGCGCTTAACGCGAAGGACCACAGCAGGACACCGGTGAAGGAGCCGCTGCCTTTTCCATTCGGGTTGAGCAGCACCAGGAAGATGCCATAAGGAATGAATAAGGCGATATTCCCCAGAAAATTAACGACGGTGCTTGTGCTGATATGGTGATAGGTATTGGTTAAGGTGGCCAGCGGGACCAGATTTGCGCGTTGCAGACTGGCGGCAATATGGTCCGGGCTGTGCTGAAGCTGCTGCCATAGAAACGGGAGATTCATCGAACCGAATTTGAACAAAATAATTTTAAACAAAATATACACGTAGACGGTAAACAGTACCTGTAAACCGTACTTTGTCTGCTTGTGTGCCTTATTCATTTTATATCACCGCTTTCTGTAGATTGTAATGTTATATGGCTTAGTCATTAAGGATAGACCGTCATAATCACACCGTTCATGTTATCGCCGGAGAACTCAATATGCTGGGCGTCAGGGGTGGGAACAGGAGTGTTCCCGTTAATTTCGATATAGGAAATCTGATATTCGACTCCGTTAACGGTAGTGGCAATCGACTTCTTCCCCTTAAGGAATTCAAGATATTCTTCCAGCGTGAAGTTCTTGTCGCGCATAATCACACTGTGCGGAAGTCCTACATATCTGAAATGCCAGGGCTCATACTTGATGCCGGTGATATCTGTTTTATCCTCAGGATAGCGCAGAATAAAGCCGTAATCCCATGCATGCTCCCGCAGCCATTGTCCTTCAGGGGCGCGGCTCATGGCCATTTGGGAGGAGCCGATGTCAAGCGACAAGCCCAGGTTATGCTCGCTGTATCCGGGCGGAAGAGCATAATCTGCTCCTTTTTCCTCATATAACTGCTTCTGCTTCTCATTGTCCCGGTAACCGCTGCTGATCAGGAAGCTGTTGATGTCATCCCCGGCTGCGGCATGTACCATCTTGGTGAATTTCTCTGCCACTTGCCTCGAGAGCAGCGTTTTGTGATCCAGCAGCAGGTAGCCGGAAGTC
The DNA here is from genome assembly GCF_000517865.1 of Paenibacillus sp. FSL R7-269. Taxonomy (NCBI): domain Bacteria; kingdom Bacillati; phylum Bacillota; class Bacilli; order Caryophanales; family Paenibacillaceae; genus Paenibacillus; species Paenibacillus sp. FSL R7-269. Next base: position 93,627 of record NZ_ASPS01000027.1, on the reverse strand, counting down.
AGCTCCTCATAGTCGGTAAGCCTTACAATATCTGCGCTGACCCCCGAGGGCTGAACGGGATAATCCTTGTTGACCAGCAGCAGGTTCCCCTGATAGATCTGGCCCTTCGGGATCACGGTCAGAGTCTTCGAGCCATTATCTGCAGAGACTCGTATTGTCTTAATATTCAGGTCTGCCGTGGCATCCTCTTGATCCCTGGACATCCACTCATAACCGATCAGCAGGGCAATCACAATTACCACTAACCATTTCTTCATGTTCTCGTCCTCCTTGTTTCAATGACTTAAGCATAGAGGAGCGTGTTTAAATAGAAGTGGGGAAAAGATAAAGTTTTTCTTAAAATAGCTTGAAGTGTTCCAGCTTGAAATGTAAATGCAAAAAAACCGTCCTCCTAAAAGGACGGCAACACTGCACCTATCGACGGAGCATACTACTCGATCACACCCGGCAGACGGACCTCGAAGAGCGTGCGGATCGTGTCACTCTGTACGGAGATCGTCCCCTGATGCTGCTCGACGATATTTTTGGCAATGAACAGGCCCAGCCCGGTGCTGCTCTCCTGATGGGTCCGCGCCCGGTCGCCTGTATAGAACATATCGAACAGAAAAGGCAGATCCTCCGCCGGGATCATATCCCCGTAATTCATAACATGGACAACGATCGTCTCACCCTCCGGGTAGCAGCGGATATCGACATAACGGCCGTCTTTGCCGTAACGCACCGCATTGGTCAGCAGGTTCTCGAACACCCGGGCCAGCAGTTCCCCGTCCCCGGTGATTTTGAGCTGTGGAGTGATCTGGGTCCGGGCCGTCAGCCCGTTGTTCTCCAGCAGAGGATACAATTCCTCGTTCAGCTGGACCAGCAGCTCGCTCAGATCCAGGGGGCGCTGCTCCACGGTAAGCATGCCGTAGTTCATCCGGGTAATCTCGAACAGCTCGTCGATCAGCTTTTCCAGCCGCTGTGATTTGGTGTAGGCAATCGTGGTGTAATGCTTAACTTGTTCGGCGGTTAACTCCCCGTCCTTCAGCACCAGATCCAGGTAGCCGAGTACAGAGGTCAGCGGAGTCCGCAGATCATGAGCCAGATTGAGCACCAGCTTGTCCTTGCTGTTCTCCGCGAAGTCCCCGCGTTCCACCGCTTCCTCGAGTTTGTCTTTGGCTTGGTTAAGATCAGCGGCGATATCCTCGAATTCATCGTTAGAATGAATTTCGATCCGGCTTTTGAAATCCCCGTTAGCCAGCAGGCGGATGTGGTGCGAGATTTCTTTGAAATAGCGGGCATACGGCTTGGTGAACAGGAAGAAGAACAGCAGCGCCAGCGGAATGAAGAAGATCAGGAAGAAATTCAGGTCACCGAAATCGGCAATTAGGTAACGGAAGCGGGTCAGCTTGTCTTCATACTTCACCTGAGAGGTGTAATACATTTGCAGGCTTTTGTAGAGTACAAAGGTAATAACGCCGGAGCAGAGCATGCTGAGTACCAGCAGGGATATCATTTTGAAGCGGAAGCTGCGGACCAGATTAGCCATTGAACGTGTACCCAACTCCCCAGATCGTTTTGATCCATGTATTTTTACTCTGGTCTTCGCCCAGCTTTTTGCGCAGGGTGCGGATATGGACCATCACGGTGTTCCCGCCTTCATAATAAGCCTCACCCCAGATTTGCTGAAAAAGCTGCTCAGCGCTGAATACTTTCTTCGGGTAGCTGGCGAGCAAGTACAGGATATCGAATTCCTTCGGCGTCAGCTCCACGGGCTGTCCGTACAAGGTCACGGAACGACGGTCCGCATCGACGATCAGTCCCCCAGCTTCCACCACGGCCTTCTGCTCGGTAACCGGCTGGTTCAGCTTCATGGAACGTCTGAGCTGTGCGTTCACTCTGGCGACCAGCTCCATGGGATTGAAGGGCTTGGTCATATAATCGTCGGCGCCGATGACAAGCCCGGTGATTTTATCCAGATCCGAAGTCTTCGCACTCACAAAAATAATCGGCAGCCCATGCTGCTCCCGGATCTGCCGGGTCACCTCATACCCGTCCAGCCCGGGCATCATAATATCCAGAATCGCCAGGTCGATATGCCTGGACTGGATGACCTGCACCGCCGCCGGGCCGTTTGTAACCTTTATGGGGTGGTAGCCTTCTTTTTCCAAATGCAGTCCGATCAGATCGGCAATCTCGGGATCATCGTCGGCGATTAGAATCGTAATCCGTTTCATTTCATTATCTCTCCTAATAGTGTCAGCATGAATGTATACTTGATTGCATGTCATTCCTAGTGTACCCTATCGGATATGGTTTCGCTAACTGTTATGATAGGACGATGGGAGCTATGAAAGGAATGGATTAACTTTTAAATACTTAATTCTGTAACATATGCGGACGGGCATAGCCCTAAAGAGTCATGCCGGGGATCAACCGGAAATGGTAAAATAACGAACAGAAATTAGGGAGGGAACTGTGACGTATACCCGAATTAAAGTGCTTATCCTGCTGATTCCCACGGTTATGGTCGGTATCTGGGAATGGGTGAGACATCAGTTCCTGATGCCATACGTCTCTATGGACACGGGCAACTTCTTAACACCTGTATTGGTATTTCTCTTCAGTATTATGCTGCTGCTGCCGCTCTTTCGCCTCATGGAGCGCAATCAGCGGGAGCTGGAGCAGGAGCGGGCGGCCACCGGAGCGATGGAAGCACGGGAGGCGCTGGCCAAAGAGCTGCATGACGGAATGGCCCAGTCCCTGTTCCTTCTCTCCGTGCGGATAGACCGGCTGGAGCATAACCGCAAGGACGGCGGGATCAGCGCGGACAGTGTGGATCAGATCAAGAAGACCGTTCACGAGGTTAACCGTTATGTACGGCAGGCTATTGCCAATCTGAAGGTGCCGGTGAGCGGCGCGGAGAGCTTCTCACTGGAGCGTTCTATCCATGAGCAGCTGGCAGCCATAGCCGGAGAAGTTATGATCGAGGTATCCCTGGACTGGCATCTGGAAGAGCAGGCACTGACACCGGCCGAACAGGCAGAGCTGTTGTCCTGCATACGTGAAGCGATTATCAACGTGCGTAAGCACACACGTGCGGGCAGGGTGTCCGTATCGGGCCAAGGAAATGAGCACGGCTGGCGTGTAACCATTGCAGATGACGGCGCGGGAATTGAGCATGATGATCCTTTTGCAGTGAGCGGCAGCTATGGCCTGCAGATTATGAGGGAACGGTCCCGCAGTATGGGTTGGGCGCTTCAACTTCACTCAGGAGCGGAAGGAACAACTGTAGCAATTGTAAAAGGGGGTGCGCAGGATGGAACGCTGCCGGGTACTAATCGTCGATGACCATGCACATGCCCGCGAGGCAATGAGCGAGATACTGGCGCTGGATGAACGGTTTGAAGTGATTGGTGCGGTGGCCAGCGGAGCGGAGGCGATCGTCTGGACCGGGCAATGGATGCCGGATCTCATTCTGATCGATATCGAGATGCCGGGAATGGATGGTCTGGAGACCACGCGGCGCATTAAGCTGGAATATCCGTATGTCCGGATTGTCATCGTCACCGTGTCGGATGAGATCTCTTATCTGTTCGAGGCGCTTAAGCAGGGGGCGCAGGGGTACCTCCTGAAGAACCTGGCCCCGTCTACCTGGATCGAATATCTGCTGGCGATTGTAAGCGAAGAGGTGCCGCTTAGCCGGGAGTTGGCGTTCCAGATTCTGAAGGAGTTCGCGCTCACCTCCGTCAAGGAGGAGCGGGAGGCATTAACGGCGCGGGAGAAGGAGATACTGGGCTGTGTATCCTCCGGGTCCACCAATAAGGAGATTGCCGCCACCCTCGGGATTTCCGAGCATACGGTCAAGAATCACCTGAAGAACATCCTGCAGAAGCTTCAGCTTCAGAACCGCACACAGCTCACCAGATACGCCCTGGAGCAGGGGCTGGCTTCGCGGGAGCGGGATTTTCCGGGGAAGAGATAGACATACACAAGAGAGAAGGGGAGATTCCATTGAATAGAATATTTCGCAAAATAGCAGCACTGGCCGCACCGGCAGCCGCCGCATTACTGTTGTTCGCCGCCGTGGCGAGCGCCCACGTAACCGTTAGTCCAGCAGAGTCCAGCACGGGGGCCTGGGAGACATATACCCTGAAGGTACCATCTGAGAAAGAAAGCCCCACCGTCCAGGTGGATCTGCGGATTCCGGCAGGCGCGGAATTCAAGCAATACGAAGCCACTCCCGGGTGGGAGGTAACCGTGGACGGGAATAAAGTGAGCTGGATTGCCAAGGACGGCGGCATTCAGGCTGGACAGTTCCAGCGCTTCTACTTCACAGCCAAGAACCCCGACTCCGCAGGCAATATCGCCTGGGATGCCTACCAGCACTATGCCGATGGCAGCCTCGTGCAATGGTCCGGCGAACCCGGTTCGGAATCCCCGCATTCCATCACCGCCATCGCTGAAGCCTCCGGCAGCGCCGATGGCGGTCACGGCCACGGTGCCGCAGATATGTCCGGCAACGGCACCATGACCATGGACGAGCATCAGGCCATTGTGGAGAAGGAAGGCGCCAGCACCGGCACCTCGCCGATGCTCTACATTACCCTCGGCATCTCCCTGGTCTCCTTCCTGCTGGCAGCGATAGCTCTGCTTCGGGGGAAGCAGGAGTAGGCTGGAATGATTTGTATTGTATGGAGAGACCCCCGCAGCAGATGTGAAATCACATCTGCTGCGGGGTTGTTTGTTTTTGTATGGGTGCGAGAAGCTGGCCCGGACTATTGTCTGTTGCACAGGATGCGAGCAATTGTGAATGGATAGAGGAGCTAACTATATACCAATTCCAGCAACTTTTATTATAATTACATATACTGGGCTCTAATACATAAAAATTCGCCTTAAGTTAAGCTTGAATCTATCCGCGATAGGAGGAATCGTTTATGTTTGATGATATTGATTTTTCACCGGGTATAATTACTTATAATGAAACGAGGGACTTGGATCAAGAGGATATATTTCAAGTCAGTTATTTCGAAGGGAAATATACTCTTGATGTTGGTTGGTATAGAAATGAGTTCGCGGTATATGTAATTAAAGCTTTCGATCGGGAGAATCCAATGTTAGAAAAGCGTTGTACAGAAGTGGATATGCTACATGAACTGGTTCAGGAATGCTCCGTATATGTTGGAGATATTCTAAGCCGCTAATTCAGTTAGGTTTATTACTTAAAATTCTACCATAAAGGAGCCCCCCAAAAATGTCCCTATCCCGACAACAACTAATCGCATTCGTAACCAAAATTGTGAACGCCGAAGGAACAGAGGCCGAGCTGGATGAGTGGCTGGAGGTCGTAGCGAGCAATGTAGCTCATCCCGGCGTGAGTGATCTGATTTTCTGGAATGAGCCGGAGCTGACACCGGAGGAGATTGTAGATGCTGCGCTGGGTTATCAGCCGATTGTGCTGCCGCCCCCAATAGAGAACTAGCACTAGAACTGCCTTGCGATTGCTGATCGTGAGGTTTTTTCATAATATGGAACACTTAAATCCCCAATTTCGTCAAGTGTGAAAATGGTGCGCTAATTGCTGACAAAATTCCCGCAGAATCAACCGTTTTCTCTCACAGCATGGGCGAAATCCGCTCTATAATGGAAGCGTTACCAAAGTATGCTTGGGGAGGTAAGGATCATGAGTCGAAAACGTATCCGTAGACTAGGAATACTCGTCCTACTGACAGCGATGTCAGGCTCTTTGTTTAACGTTGCTCCCGCTGTAACCCATGCCGCAGCCAGTGAAGACTACAGCTGGAACAGTGTGGTTACCGGTGCGGGCGGCGGTTTTGTGCCGGGGATTATTTTCAACCAGACGGAACCGAATCTGATCTATGCGCGGACGGATATTGGCGGGGCTTACCGCTGGAATGAGGCGGACGGTAGCTGGATTCCGCTGAATGACTCGGTCGGCTGGGTGGACTGGAACAAGAACGGCGTAGACGCGCTGGCTACCGATCCGGTTGATCCGGATAAGGTGTATATGGCAACCGGGACGTACACGAATTCCTGGGATGGCAATGGTCAAATTATGCGTTCCAGCGACCGTGGGGATACCTGGCAGTCTACGGCGCTTCCCTTCAAGGTTGGCGGTAATATGCCTGGACGTTCAGCCGGGGAACGGCTGGTGATTGACCCGAATAAGAACAGCATTCTGTTCTTCGGGGCGCGTAGCGGGAACGGTCTGTGGAAGAGTGTGGACTCAGGCGTGACCTGGTCTAAGGTTACCTCCTTCACTAACGTAGGGACGTATGTCCAGAATCCGGCGAATGAGTATCAGAGTGATATCGTGGGCTTGTCCTGGATTACTTTTGATAAAAGTACGGGCTCTGCCGGACAAGCTACCCAGACCATCTATGTCGGCGTCGCGGATACCGCCAAAAGTGTGTTCCGCAGCACAGATGGAGGTGCAACCTGGTCAGCGCTGCCGGGTCAGCCGGTAGGCCTGCTTCCGCATCATGGGGAGCTGTCGGCAACCGGCGATCTGTACCTTACCTACAGTGACGGGGTCGGGCCGTATGACGGACGCAAGGGTGAAGTCTGGAAATATAACACAACCAGTGGCGTCTGGAAAAACATCAGCCCGTCAACCGGAGCTGACAACTTCTACGGCTTCGGGGGACTTGCGCTGGATGCCCAGCATCCGAATACGCTTATGGTCGCCAGCCTCAATGCCTGGTGGCCGGACGAGGTGATCTTCCGCAGTAAGGATGGCGGAGAGACCTGGAGCCGGATCTGGGATTGGGGCTTCTATCCGGAGCGCAACTACAAGTTCGAGATGGATATCACAGCGGCGCCGTGGCTCAATCTTGGGCTGACTTCGAGCTCGCTTGATCCTGCACCGAAGATGGGCTGGATGATGGGGGACCTTGAGATTGACCCGTTCAACTCGGACCGGATGATGTACGGCACGGGTGCTACGATCTACGGTACGAATAACCTCGGAGCCTGGGACACCGGCGGCAAGGTCAAGATATCCGTGATGGCCAAAGGGGTAGAAGAGACCGCAGTGCTCGGGCTGATCAGCCCGCCGGCGGGTGCCCACCTGATTACCGCGCTTGGCGATGTGTCCGGCTTCCGGTATGAGGATCTGACAGCGGCACCCGTCAAGTTCCAGACCAGCCCTTCCTGGGCCAGCACGAACAGTATCGATTATGCGGAGCTGGACCCGGCCTATGTTGTCCGTGTCGGCGGTGTGGACAAAGAGAAATATCCGAACAGTAAGTCGATCGGGATTTCGAATGACAACGGCAAGAACTGGTATATGCCGAACGCTGAGCCCTCGAACGGAGGGACAACCACGGTTGGGCAAGGCCAGGTAGCTGTATCTGCGAGCGGCAATGCGCTTTTATGGAGTACGTCAGACATCGGGGTCTATTATTCCAAGACCGGCGGCAATGCCTGGACCGCAAGCAGCGGCGTACCTGCCGGAGCGAAGATTGCCTCGGACCGGGTGAATCCGAATAAATTCTATGGCTTCTATGAGGGCAAGCTCTATGTCAGCACGGATAGTGGAGCTACCTTCACTGCTACGGCAGCCACCGGCTTGCCTGCCAATAACGTGAACGGCCTGCAGCCCAGCCAGGCACAGGTCAGTCTTAAGGCAATGCCAGGCGTTGAAGGAGATATCTGGTTTGCCGGAGGACATCCGCAGGATAAGTATGGCATATGGCATTCTACCAACTCAGGTGCCAGCTTCACGAAGCTGAGCAATGTGGAGGAAGCGGACCTGATCGGGTTCGGTAAGGCTGCGCCGGGTGAGAATTACATGGCACTCTATACGGTAGCCCAGATTGATGGTGTTAGAGGAGTCTTCCGTTCGGATGACGCCGGAGCCAGCTGGGTGCGGATTAATGATGATAATCATCAGTATGCCAGAATTAATATGGCGATTACCGGAGATCCGCGCGTCTATGGCCGTGTCTATCTCGGAACCAATGGCCGCGGGACTTTATATGCTGATCCGGTGAACCCTCCGGCAGCAGGCTCCGTCATTACGCCGGTCACTGCCAGCTTCGATAAGAAGACGGGGAATCAGAGCGACGTTGAAGTGGCAATGACCCTGAACGGAAATACTCTGGATTCCATAACCAATGGAGCAACTGCACTAACTGCTGGCACGGATTATACAGTCAGCGGTTCAACGGTAACGATTCATAAGGCTTATCTGGCAGCACAGCCCATCGGAGCAACAACCCTAACCTTCCATTTCAGTGCCGGAGCTGCGAAGACCTTAACGGTTACGGTGGCAGATACGACATCAACGGCTAATGATTCAACCCTCACACCAGTCACTGCCAGCTTCGACAAGAAGACGGGCAATCAGAGCGACATCGAAATAGCGATGACCTTGAACGGGAATACTTTAACTTCTATTAAAAACGGCCCGGCAGTATTAACCGCCGGAACGGATTATACAGTGAGCGGATCGGTTGTAACGATCCGCAAGGCCTATCTGGCAGCACAGGCTGTGGGAACAACCACGCTGAGCTTCCAGTTCAGTGCAGGCGCACCGCAGAGCCTGGCGGTCATGGTGACAGATACGACAACGCCGGTGGACGGCGGTCTGAAGGTCCAGATGTTCAATAGCAGCACCGTTAATGCTGTCAATGCCCTCAGCCCGCGGATCAAGCTTGTGAATACCGGTACTGCTGCGGTCTCCCTCGCTGATGTGAAGCTCAGATATTATTACACCAGTGATGGCGAGCAGGCCCAGAATTTCTTCTGTGACTGGTCCCAGGTAGGGAGCGCCAATGTGACAGGGACGTTCGTGAAGCTGCCAGCAGCCTTGAGCGGCGCGGACCATTACCTGGAGCTGGGCTTCACAGCAGCAGCAGGCTCGCTTGCTCCGGGAGCCAGTATCGATATTCAGATGCGGGCCTCCAAGGCAGATTGGAGCAATTACTCCCAGACCGGCGATTATTCCTTCAATCCAGCGGGCACAGCTCCTGCGGATTGGGCCAAGCTGCCGGCTTACATCTCCGGCAGTCTGGTATGGGGGATTGAGCCTTTGTAGAATGAACGGCAGCCCATGCACAATTGCATGGGCTGCCAGTTTTTAGTCTAGGGCATTGAACACATATAAACCTCTATCGTTGATCAGTACATCAACAATAGAGGTTTATATTGTTACCACTATACCCATGTTAGTCTCAGACTCCTTATCCTATCCTTTGTTCTCAGCCGGGTAGAAATGGTCCGAGGCGGCAGTATATTTGCCTATCCTGCACATTCAAACTGATCTCAACTGATCCGCTTACCACGATAGGATGGGATTGTGAAGCCAGTGAGCTTTAAGAAGCTCATACCGTTTCGTGTAGGGACTCACTTAAGGCGGGAATGTCAGGATCAAAGATATAGTCTCAGTCACAAGGTGGAGCGCTGCTTAAGATTAGCTGCCGGAGATTCTGTCCTGGCTAACGTTCTTCCTGCAGTGTCTGTTTCCTTGAGCTGATACCTGAATTATACCGTCCGAACGGAGAATAGTAAAAAGCCGAAATTTTTAAATTTGCACTTTCTAATTGGGAAAAGGTATTGTAAGCGCTGTTATTCTACGTTTTCCTTAGAATCTGCTGAATTCAAATCCCACTGCCTTTACTGTATAATGAAAAGGATGGTTTCAATGCTGCGTAGACTCCGGCAGCTTTGCCTGGAGGGAAAGGATACGGAAATGAGCTTGTATGGAGTGAAGCTTGAGGAACTCGGCAGCGGGCTGCTGAAATCCTTTTTGGAGGATAATTATATATGTGCGGGTTATCCCGGTACGGGTGATCTGGAGCAGCATAGCAGAGAAGAGATCAGCAGCAAGCTGGCTGCCGCAGGCTATCACGGGCAGGAGCTGGAGGGCGCAACCCATACCCTGGATATCTTCGTCAATGCGATGCAGGATGGGGATTATGTGCTGATCGCCGATGAAGAGTGGGTGTATCTCGGGGACCTTGGCGATTACTTCTATGATACCCGGCACAGCGGCACTGAGGATAGTACAGCCCACCGGCGCGGTGTCACCTGGCTGAAGAGTCTGCCTTTTGCTGCGGTTAATCTGGCTGCAGCAGAGCTGCTTGCTTCTGACAGCAGAATAACTGCTTATTCAGGAGTGCTGCCGACAGCCCGAATCGATCTGTGGCTGGGGAATCAGGCAGGGGATGGCGGGAGTGCCGCCGGGGCCTGCTGCGTTCAGGTGGATGAAGCTACAGTAGCGCAGGCGCTAGCTATCCTGAAGGCGGCTCTATACAGCACGGATGTGGAGCGGCAAGAGCGTGCGGCTGTGGCGATTTTGCAGTATGCGCGGTGAGTACGGATTAGGAATACGTCAGGATGATATAGATAAGGGTCTTTCGGCAGATTAGCCGGAAGACCCTTTTTATTAGATAAATTCAACAAACTCATTAACCGGCTTGCGGTAGCCGCGCGGTCTGATCTTGTGCTGGTTATCCTTGCCGATCGTAATCAGCATCACCGGAACCATATGGTCGCCGAGACCGAGTGTAGCCTTCACTGCCTCCGGATCGAAGCCGATCATCGGGCAGGTATCCCAGCCCTTATCCTTGGCAATCAGCATGAATTGCATCGCCGACAGAGAAGCATTGCGGATCGCTTCATCCCGCTGGAACGCATCATTCCCGGTATAAGCATCGTTGATGGATTGAATGGTTTGCTCGTAAGCATCCTCGCTCATCGCTCCCAGCAGCTTAAGCCCGCTATAGATTTCAGGAGCCTGCAGATAGGCATTCTTGTCACCCAGTACCACAATAACAGCCGATGCGGTGTGGATCTTGTATTGACCATACGCGTCCTTGCGGATGGCTTCCTTCACGCTGTCATCGCTGATCACCTTGTAATGGGCGTGCTGAAGATTATAAGCTGAGGGAGCCAAACGGGCCAGGGAGAACATCTCTTCGAGCTCACTCTGCGGGATGGTAACACCTTCCACGAAATTATTAGCCGATCTGCGGGATTGCACCAATTCGGAAAAAGTACTCATAAATCATTACCTCCATCTAATTATGTATGCTGCTTAGTTAAAATTAATTGCTAATATTAATTAATAAACTTACATTAAGTTACTTGCTTAAGATATCACGACTCTTTGCATACGTCAATGAGCAAATACATAATAATTTGTAAATTTAACCTGATTAAATAACTGAGTTCGATAAAATCGATAAGGAAGTGATAATAATCACAAAAATAGGTTGAAAAGACAAAAAGATTGTGACAATAATAACAAATAGAGTGTTATAATAGTCACATAGTTTCACTTGGATGTCATTATGCAAGAATACGATTTGTAAAAGGAGACTTCGATATGTCAGAAACCGTTACCCAAAATCTTCCTGAACAAGAAATACCAGAAGCTGCCCTTCCCAAAGAGGATGTGCTGAAAGAGCTTTTGAAGCCGGAGGTTCAGCAATCTCTGATGGCACTGGTCGAGCAGTTGCCGCAGATCACACAAATGGTCAGTGTATTGTCCAAGTCACTAGATTTTGTGCAGTCGGTTGCCACGGATGAAGTACTTAAGAATGATACAGTCGGTGCGATCAAGGAAATGGCGGGTCCTGTGGTGGGCACTGCCAAGAATCTGGCGGCTACTGTCATTGAAGCGAAAGACCGCGCGGATGCAAGCAGTGAAACCATCAGCCTGTTCGGCATGATGAAGATGATCAAGGACCCGCAGGTGCAGAAGGCTCTCCGGTTCATGAATGCTTATCTACAGGTCAGCGGTGAACGTCAATCGGGCAAATAAGCCCGTAATACTTAATGATGGAGGAATGATCATGTCAAAACATATAGTGATTCTAGGTGCAGGCTACGGCGGCTTGCTAAGTGCCTTAACCGTTCGTAAATATATGAGCAAAGCGGAAGCCAAAATTACGGTAGTCAATCAGTATCCGACTCACCAGATTATTACGGAATTGCACCGGCTTGCAGCGGGCAGTGCGTCTGAACAGGCGGTTGCCATGCCGCTGGCGAAGCTGTTCGCCGGTAAAGATATTGATCTGAAAATCGCCAAGGTCAATTCGTTCTCCGCAGAGAACAAGCAGATTATTCTCTCGGACGGCGTCATGCTGACTTATGATGCTCTCGTTGTCGGTCTGGGCAGCACGACAGCATACTTTGGTATTCCGGGACTTGAAGAGTACAGCATGGTGCTGAAATCAGCAGCAGATGCGCTCCGGATTCGCCGGCATATTGAAGACCGGATTCGTGACTATTCCAAAACCCGCAACGCAGCAGATGCTACGATTCTGATCGGAGGCGGCGGATTGACCGGGGTAGAGCTGGTAGGCGAAATCGCCGACATTCTGCCCAAGCTGACGAAGCAATATGGAGTGAATCCTGCTGAGATCAAGCTTCTGCTCGTTGAAGCGGGTCCGAAGATTCTCCCCGTCCTGCCGGATCATCTGATTGAGCGCGCTACAGCCAGTCTGGAGAAGCGCGGGGTGCAGTTCCTGACCGGTCTTCCGGTTACGAAGGTGGCCGACAATACGATTGATCTGAAGGATGGGCAGCAGATTGTGGCGAACACCTTCGTCTGGACCGGCGGGGTACAGGGCAATCCGCTGGTTGGCGAATCTGGTCTTGAAGTCAACCGCGGCCGGGCCACGGTGAATGAGTTCCTGCAGTCCACTTCGCACCCTAATGTATTTGTAGCCGGAGACAGCGCTGTTGTCTTTGCACCGGATGGCCGTCCTTATCCGCCGACGGCACAGATCGCCTGGCAGATGGGTGAGCTGATCGGCTACAATCTGTTCGCTCATCTTAATGATAAACCGCAGGAAGCCTTCAGCCCGGTCAATTCCGGCACACTCGCCAGCCTAGGACGCAAAGACGGGGTAGCCATTGTCGGCGGTAACTCCACTCCGCTGAAGGGGCTGCCGGCTACACTGATGAAGGAAGCCAGCAATATCCGTTACTTGACTCATATCCATGGCTTGTTCAGTCTGGCCTATTAATCTCTTATCCTAAGATCCCCCTAGGGCTGTCATATGGCAGTCTTAGGGGGTTTTCTGATTTAAAATAAGGAATAATTTTCAATTAAAACGTGTCCGCAGGAAAATCTATTTGCTATAATGATCATGTTTACATAATACAGATATTTTCATAGGAGGATTTCAGGCATGCCATTTCAAAAGAACGATATCATCCTGTTCCAGGGGGATAGCATCACGGATTGTGGACGCAATTACGCCGATGCCTCTTCGCTGGGTGTAGGTTACGCGCTGATGGCGGGCGCCCGGCTTGGCCTTCAGTATGCAGAGAAGAATCTTACGTTCCTGAACCGCGGAGTCAGCGGCAACCGGGCGGTCGACCTGCAGGAGCGCTGGGAGAGGGATTGTCTTGGGCTGAAGCCAACCTGGGTATCTATTTATATTGGAATAAATGATACCTGGCGGTGGTATGATTCCGGGCAGGAGACTACAGCGGCTGAATTCGAGTCGTCCTACCGTGATCTGATTGAACGGACCAAGCAGCATCTGGATGCCAAGCTGGTGCTGGTAGAGCCGTTCGTATTGCCGGTGCCGGTAGACCGCAAGGGCTGGCGTCAGGACTTGGACCCCAAAATTCACGTAGTTCGTGAGCTGGCCCGTGAATACGGCGCTGTACTCGTGCCGTTGGATGGTCTGTTCGCAGCGGCATCCGTCAAGGCTGAACCTGCCTACTGGGCGGCGGATGGCGTGCACCCTTCGCCTGCGGGACATGCCTTAATCGCCGATGCCTGGATGAAGGCCGTAGGTGCAATAAGCTAAAGTGGAGTTCAGCGGGAGATTGAGCCGCGCAATTATTGCCTATTGAGATCACCGTACTCACCGGTTCCAGCGTCTGCGGGGGCCGGTTTTTTGACGTCTGCCTGACAGACGCCTTGCTGCTGAACGGCAGGAAGGAGGCGTTCATTTCACTCTGCGTAGTAAGACTGTTATACTTAGAAGATACATAAGATTTGGAGGTGGAACCCATTAGGCGGTTGCTGCTGATTCTGCCTGCCCTTCTGGTTGTTCTATTACAGAGAGGGCTCCTTTTGAATCCAAGAGATTCAGTGATGAGGAGTTCATCCAGACGATGGCTGCGGCCGTGAATTCAAGCAAGCGTATTGCCGGCGAACTGGATTATGATGCAGATTTCCGCATGAAGCTGGTCTACGATGACGGCTATACAGAAGATTACATTCTGGGTCTGGGCCGGGAGGAAGGGAACAGCGGACTTCTGCTGTCTGCTGAGCGCAGCGGGACGGGGTATACCGTATCCGCCAGTAATGCCGACAAGCTGCACAAGCTGATCTTCAACGGAGGAGGACTGGTCTGTTCCTTCTCCTCTGGCAGGGCGGAGCTGGAGCGGGCAATTCCGGCTGCTTCTTACTGATGAACAGGGCGAGGCCATCGGAACGTTTGCGCTGAGCCGGCATTTCACCGGAGAGCTGCGGTTCGGCGATCTGTTCCAGATTCAGTTCGTGGATTACAACGGGGACGGCAATCCCGACTTTACAATAGGCCAATATGGTTCGGGCCACGGTTCAGTATTCAAGCTGAAGCAATATATTAATTCGCTTGGGAAGCAGGTGGAGACAACCTATCGCTGGGATGGATCTGCTTTTCAGGAGGCTGCCAAGTAGAGACGCTGGAACCATTAGGTGCCGGGCTGCACAGGATGAAGAATCGGGGAGCTTTCGAATACGAGAGGATAGTGGATAGAATGACGAGCGAGACGCTCCAGGATATGCAAGGACTGAAAGCGGCGGGTGCAGTGGTAGGCCACACCATCGCGGAGATGAAGAAAAGTGTAGTTCCCGGAATGACGACTGCGGAGCTGGATGAAGTGGGTGCGAAGATTCTGAACCATTTTGGCGCAAAATCTGCTCCAAAGGTAACCTACAACTTCCCTGGAACGACCTGTATCAGTGTGAATGAAGAGGTGGCGCATGGAATTCCGGGACAACGCGTCATTCAGGCCGGAGATCTGATCAATATTGATGTCTCTGCCGAGCTGAACGGTTATTTTGGCGATGCCGGGGTATCGTTTCAGCTGCCTCCTTATAATGAGAAGCTGGTTCACCTCTGCCGGAGTACGGAAGAGACTATGATGAGCGTGATTAATCATCTCCGGGCGGGTATGAAGGTTAACGAGATCGGCCGGGTTATGGAGTCGGAAGCACGGAAGCGCGGCTATAAAGTAGTGCGTAACCTGTGCAGCCACGGCATCGGCAAAGCGTTGCATGAGAAGCCGTTTGAGATTCTGCCCTTCTATAATCCGCGTGTGACGACAGTGCTCAAAGAAGGCCAGGTCATTACGATCGAGCCGTTTCTGTCCACAGGCACTGATTTTGTAGAGCAGCAGCCGGATGGTTGGACGCTCAGCGTTGCCGACAACAGCCGTGTGGCCCAGTTTGAGCATACCATTGTGGTCACCAAGGGCAAGCCGATTATTCTAACCAGTGCGTGAAGATATATAGGAATATTTAACAGTTGTAATGTATGCATTACGCAAGAAACCCTCATACTAAAGATGATGTTATGATATGGGATGCAAGAATCTTTTTCCAAAATCGGAGGGTTCATTAAAGTGGATAATGTACCGCAAGTCAGTCATGCCTTTATGACATTTATGAAGGAAGCGCCGGAGCAGCAGAAGGCCCTTGGCGAAATTGTGAAGAAACTGGATGCCGCAAGCAGTCTGGATGCCAAAACCGAGGAGATTGCCTATATTTCCGTACTCGCGGCGGTTAGGCTGGAGAGCGGGCTTCCCTTCCATGTCAAGCATGCCAAAGCGCTCGGCGCAACCCGTGACGAGATTATCAGCGCAGTGCTGCTGCCTCTTCCGGCGGTAGGCAATGTGGTGATTCAGGCCCTGCCGGTGGCATTGCAGGCTTATGACAGTGAATAGTGTTCTGTTGTCTGCAAACTCCCCGCGGGATTGACAATTGCTCGAAATGTAACTATTATAGTTGCATCTGGCGGAAGTTTTCCGGCCAGTGTGAAGGAGTGATTGTTATGAACATTAGCACGCGGTTTGCGGTGGCTATTCATATTCTAACCTTAATCGACAGCAACAAAGACGGCAAAAGCACCTCCGAGTGGATCGCCGGCAGCGTGAATACGAACCCCGTAGTGATTCGCCGCCTAACGGGTATGCTTAATAAGGCAGGACTTGTGGAGGTACGTCCCGGTGTGGCTGGAGCGAAGCTTGCCCGCAGTGCAGCTGATATTACGCTGCTGCAGATTTACAAAGCGGTGAATGCGGTGGAAGAGGACTCCCTGTTCTCTGTCCATGAGCATCCGAACCCGGAGTGTCCGGTAGGCAAGAACATTGCAGGCGCTATTGTTCCAGTGTTCTCTCTTGCCCAGAAGGCGATGGAGAATGTGCTGCAGGAGGTCACCCTGGACCAGATTGTACATCAGATTCCTGTGGCTTGAGACTGGTTCTGATGCAAGTAAATTTAAGGAAACCTTCAGCCCCGTTTTATGTTTTTTTAAGGTTCGGGGAGTATAGTGAAGTTCTCCACCCCCCAGTGGAACCATTTGTGGAAGACCCCGCCGTGCCTCGGCAGGGTCTTTCTTTTTGCTGCCAGATATATTCATTCATTTTCATTAAACCTTTATGTGTTTTTCATCTGGCCTTAAGCTTCGCTCAGTATAGTAGACCCATGACCCCCTTACAATAGACTTTGGCCCTGCCGGTTACCGGCGGGGCCACTTTTTTGATTGATGAGCTGCTGGCTTGGTATTAACTTTACACGGCAATTTCTATCGTTTAGACTGACACATATGTGATAGGACTACAGGAATATAAGGAGTGATCTCATAATGATTCTTTTTCAGAACGGGGACCTCAGTGTCCGCAGGCTGGAACAGCAAGATGCGCCGCTGCTCGTAAGGTGGCTCTCGGACCCGGAGGTGCTGGAGTATTACGGGGGCCGTGACCTTCCGCATGATCAGGAGCTGGTGCAGACGACTTTTTATATTCATGAGGAAGAGGAGATTCATCGGGCAATTGTGCAGTTCAAAGGCAGGGACATAGGCTATATCCAGTTCTATCCTGTCGGAAGGGAAGAGCTAATAGAGTACGGTTACGCAGAGTATATGGGAAAAGTCTACGGTATGGATCAATTCATCGGTGAGCCGCAGAGCTGGAACCAGGGCATTGGTTCCTTATTAGTAGGCGGGATGGTGAAGCATCTGATTGAAGCGGAGCAGGCAGACCTGATTGTCATGGACCCGCAGTGCTGGAATCACCGGGCACTTAGAGTCTACGAGAAAAACGGGTTTATCCGCAGCAAGCTTTTACCGGAGCATGAACTACATGAAGGAGAATGGAGAGACTGTTGGCTCCTTACGTATAAGGCTGCGAATTAATCTAACATACATATAAGGAGATACTGTACATGAAGAATCAATATACCATTCTTGGAGCTGCTCTGATTCTGGGCCTGTGTCTGGTTGCCAGCAGCTTCGTAATCGGTGATCGGATTAGGGCGGGTTATGAGATGCAGCTGCTGACACCTGCCGGAGCGCAGAGTGGAACTCAAGCTGAGGAACATCCGTTATTGACACTTGCAGAGACTGCACAGTTCCTGCGTCTGAGTGAAGATCAGGTGAAGAACATTATGAAGGCGGAGAATGCAATGTTGCGCAATGACGGACCCTTCGAGGGGATGAAGCTCCCATATCTCAAGGTAGATAATGAGTTCCTGTTCAATAAGCAGCAGTTAACCGTCTGGGTTCTGGCTGCTTCGCAGGAGCACAGGGTATACATGGGGGAGAAGCTGGCCGGGAATTAAGGATCGCAACAGAGTGGAGGAAGCGGCAGGATGAAATTTTTCACGATACCCTGGTATGAAGAAATGCAGGTGCGCGGGTTCATGGTCTTCCCGGAGACGGAGCAGGATTGGGTGGAGGATGTGGCCTGGCATGTGGCGGAAGGGATCAGCTATGAGGAGCGGGCCAAGGATTTTCTGGAATATATGAAAAAAGATCTGCTGAAATATCTTCCCGGGTACTTCCACGCCTCGATACATGACGGAACGATAAATTCCACCTATCCTGCGTCTGAGTTCAAGGAACGGGCCTTGCAGTGGCGCAGGGAATATGATGAACGGTTGCAAGCGCTTTTCAGGGAATACCGGAAAGGGTACGAAACCATTAAGAATGAACTCCCGGAGGGCGCCGTACAATTAGCCGAGAAGAGTCTGCATGATGCCAGAGTAATCTCCTATGCCATGCCTGCAGAAGGTGTGCTTGAGATGATTCTGGACTGCGGCGGGGCGATGCATTACCAGTGTGAGATTAAGCTAACGTTCAGCGGTGTGAGCGGACTGCACTTGACGGAACCGCTTGAGAAGAAATATTGGCTGTATGACGAGATCTATGCCGCGGAGCAGGGGTTCGAGCTACGAGTTCTGATGGATTCCCCGCCAAGTGAACTAATAATTACTGCACAGGATGTATCGATAGAGATTTTTGGTGAACCTAAATAACGGAATGACTGCTTCGGAGTCTGGCCTGTTGGCTGGGCTTTTTTGTTGGACATGATCTGTATTGTAAAAGTAATTGACAAACATATAGAATGCTACTAATATTAAGTAAGTAAGTATGTAACGGAAATTGAAATTACCTTTGCATGGAGATGATAGTAACAGTTAACACTAACCGTTATTATGCACCGGAGATTGTATTTGAATTAGCATATATTCATTTCAGGAGGGATTCCTATGACAGCAACAGCTATATTACCGCAAGCACTGGAAATTGGACTTGTACAGATCCGTGTAAGTAATTTGGAGCGCTCGCTCAGCTTTTATCAGAATGTGATCGGACTGAAGATTCTGCGGCAGCAAGGGCGCACGGCAGAGCTGACGGCAGACGGCCGGCAGGTGCTGCTGGTTCTGCGGGAGATTGAACAGGCTCAGGTGCTGCGCCGGAACTCTGTGGCCGGACTGTACCATTTTGCGATTCTACTGCCGGACCGGCCCTCTCTGGGACTGGTGCTGCGCAATCTGATCGACTCGGGGATATCGGTGGGCCAGGGGGATCACCTGGTCAGCGAAGCCTTGTACATTGAGGACCCTGATCATAACGGCATCGAGCTGTACCGCGACCGGCCCCGTGACACCTGGAAGTATGAAGCAACAGGCAATGTGGTCATGACTACAGATCCGGTGGATGTGGATGGTCTGCTCGCTGCCTCGGAAGGACTGAGCTGGACCGGGCTACCTGCCGGTACTGTAATGGGCCATGTTCACTTCCATGTGGGCGATCTGGCAGAGGCCAAGAAATTCTACGTGGATGCGCTTGGATTCACAGTGACCGCTCATTACGGCGATGCGGCTATGTTCATCTCGGCTGGAGGCTATCATCATCATATGGGACTGAATACCTGGGCTGGCAAGGGGGCTCCTGCGGCTCCTGCGAATGCGGCGGGCATTGATTATTTTACACTGCTGCTCCCGGACATTCAGGATGTGCATGAAGTCGCTGATCGTGTGAAGCGTGCCGGGTACCGTGTGGAAGAAGAGGGCGGTATCGTCACTCTAAGGGACCCGTGGAATATAGGCATACAGCTGCTAGTGAAACGCTAAAATAACAGGACAGACAGCATCGAATTACTATCTACTGCTAGACCAGCGGCGGAAGCCGTGAATGATAAGGCAACGGAAGGTACGGGCGGAGAATTGTAATTTCCGCGGTGCCTTCCGTTTGTTGACGTTAGCCGGGTCATTGCAATATTATAATTGATTATCAGACGGGGAGATGATGGGCTTGGAGACTTTTCTGGCTGTGCTGTTAATGCTTGGATTAATCGCCGTATCGAATATCTTGAACCGCTTCATTCCGTTTGTCCCGGTTCCCCTGATTCAGATAGGACTTGGAATCATTGCTGCACTCATTCCGACGGGAATACATATGCACTTCGAGCCTGAGCTGTTTTTTGTATTATTCATCGCTCCGCTGCTCTTCAATGACGGGCGGCGGACACCGCGCGGTGAGCTGTGGAACCTTAGGGCACCGATTCTGCTGCTGGCACTGGGACTTGTGTTTGTTACGGTATTTGTAGCGGGCTATGCGATTAACTGGATGATTCCCTCGATTCCGCTGGCGGCCTCCTTCGCACTGGCGGCTATTCTGTCTCCTACCGATGCGGTAGCGGTGAGTGCGCTGGCTGGAAGGGTTCATCTTCCCAAAAGCATCCACCGGATTCTCGAAGGAGAATCGCTGATGAACGATGCCTCCGGCCTGGTCGCCTTTAAATTTGCGATTGCAGCCATGGTTACCGGCGTGTTCTCTCTGCCTAAGGCCTCGCTCAGCTTTGTGCTGATTGCCGCAGGGGGACTGCTGCTTGGTGCAGTGCTGTCGTTCCTGCTGATCCGGCTCAGCGTGTTCATCCGCAGATTCGGCATGGAGGATGTGACCATTCATGTCCTGCTGCAGATCCTTACCCCGTTCATTATTTATCTGATCAGCGAGGAGATCGGGGTCTCGGGTATCCTGGCCGTGGTGGCAGGGGGAGTTATGTACGCCATTGAGAAGGACCGGGCAGTCTCTCCGCAATATAAGCTTCAGCTGGTATCTGCCAGTACCTGGTCAGTGCTGCTGCTGGTGCTGAACGGACTGGTCTTCCTGATTCTCGGTGTGTCCGTTCCGGATGTGATTGAGGTTATTTACCGGGATCAGACGCTGAATAACTTCATGGTGGCCGGCTATGTTCTGGCGATCACGGCGCTGCTGATTGTGCTGCGGTTTCTGTGGGTCTATGGGTACTCCTTATGGGAGAGCAAGCGGCTGAAGGCAGAGAAGGCTCCGCTCAAGTCACAGATTATTACGTCGATCTCAGGGGTGCGTGGAGCGGTAACCCTTGCGGGTGCCTTCTCCATTCCGCTGGTGCTTGGGGACGGGGTGACACCTTTTCCAGAGCGGGATCTCATTATTGCGCTGGCAGCAGGTGTGATTCTGATGTCGCTGGTCATCGCCAGTATCTTCCTTCCGCTGCTTGCGGACAGTGAAGAGACTATAGTTCAGAACGTCGGAGTAGTGCACGGGAATGCGGAGCTGACGGCTAGAAATGTGGTCATTGACGCCGGGATGTCGATGCTGCGAAGCCTGGTCTCAGAGAGCCCGGAGCGTTCAACACAGCCTGTACTGCTGGAATTCACAGATAAGGTTGATAGGCTGTGTGCTGCAAGACCGGATCATGACCCGGCCCATGAGCAGTTCCTCCGTCTGGGAGTCGAGGCACGCAAGAGCGCGCTCGAAGCCGAACGCACAGAGCTGCGGCGGATTATGGAGAACGGGGCACTACCGGAGCCTGTTGCCGTGAAGATGGAGGAGCTGCTGGACCATACGGAGTCTCTGCTGTGCAAACGCCTGAATACACAGATTAAATTCTCTGTTACAGAAATTCAGCGCCTGTTCTCTGGTCTGTTCTCAGGTAAGTTCAGCGGAGAAGGAGGACAGCTCGCCCTGCAAAATGCCGAAAGTGCGCGGACGGCGAAGATTGCGATGTGCAAGGCGGCTGTATCGGCCGTTAGTGCAGGAATGAGTGACGAGAACCGGCTCGCCTCACAGAAGGTCATCGACAAGTACGAACGGCTGGAATCCAAGCTGGTGCAGGGGGAAGGCTGGAGTAATGACGGCGTACTGGATGATGACAAGCTGGAGCTGAAGCTGCAGGCGATTCAGGAGCAGCGGAATACCGTGCAGGAGATGTACCAGAACGGGGCGATTAATCTTAAGATTGCCGGCAGGCTGCGGCGGTTCGTGGATCAGCTCGAAACCTCCATCTGGGAGGATTAAGATCAGATCAAGTGGAAACGGCATTACCGTCCTTTTAAGGACGGTACCGTTTCAGCGAGAAATATAAGGATAATGTATCGTGTGCAACATATAAATTCTTATATTTGTATAAAGCCCGCTTGCCGCAGGGACCCGGGGTCCTTGCGGCAAGCGGGCTTGTCTGTGCTGCCTGAAGGCTCAGGCTGTTATCTGTGGAATGGAGCGTTACGGTTGTTTGGGCAATTTCTTGATACGCAAAAACATCTGTCCGAGCACCTCGCTAAGCACCAGACCGGCCGCAATGGCTCCGGACAGCAGGAGCGCCTGAACCCCAAACTGGATACCAAGGTTATTATCATTCTCCACGAACTTGCGCATGGCATCATACGCAAGACCGCCCGGCACAAGCGGGATGATGCCGCCGACACTGAAGATTATGACCGGCATTTTGAAGGAACGCGCAAAAAACTGGCTGATCAATCCGACCACAACGGTAGCACCGAAGGTTGCGACGACAGTATCGGAACTGTAATCCAGCAGCAGGTACAGCATCCAGCCGATCATTCCGGCGAAGCCGCATTGCAGCAGCGCGCGCACCGGTGCATTGAATAGAATGCAGAAGGTTGAGGCAGCGATGAAACTGGTGATCAATTGCAAAATCATGGCAGGACGACCTCTTTCAAATGGGTGTTAAAAAATCGACAGGACCAGCCCAATGCCGGTCCCGATGGCGAACGCAGTCAGAAAGGCGTCGGCCCCTTTGGAGATGCCGGATACCAGGTGGCCGGCCATCAGGTCACGGACCGCATTGGTGATGAGCAGCCCCGGTACGAGCGGCATTACACAGCCGATGATAATCTTGTCCATCTCCCGTCCTACGCCGAACTTGACGGAGAAGAAGGCCAGCAGTCCGATAATGAAGGAAGCAATGAATTCCGCGAAGAAGCGGATCTGCACCAAGCGGTGAAGATAAGTGGCCGCTGCGAAGCCTGCACCGGAAATCAGCAGCGACGGCAGAGCATCCTGCAGGCTGCCCTTGAACATGACCGTGAAGCAAGCTCCGGTCAAGGCTGCCGCTGCGATCTGTACCCATACCGGGTAAGCATGGGCGGCGTCATCGACCACGCCCAGACGCTCCCGCGCTTCAGCGGCTGTCAGCTGACGTTCGGTCAGCCGCCTGGAGATGTCATTCACCTCGGATACTTTTTGCAGGTCTGTTGTCCGTTCGGCAATCCGGAACAGCTTCACCGGCTCTGTCCGGCTGGTGGTGAACATAATGACTGTCGGCGTGACGTAGCTATGCGCACCGGGGAAGCCGAGTGCCGCCGCCATCCGGCTCATGGTATCCTCCACACGGTAGGTCTCTGCACCGCTCTGCAGCATAATCTTGCCTGCCAGCAGGCACAGATCGATAATGTCATGTGTGGAAGTATTGTTATTCGTGCTTGTACTATCCAACTTCGTTGATCCTCCCCGGGAATGTTATCTATTCGATTGTCGCCTGAAAGTCTGAAAATTTCAACCTTTATTCCATAGCTTCCGGCAAATCCCGGGTTTTTATCAGCAATAGTACAGAAATCATGCTCCTTGCCGCATTATGTTTACCGGCTATTCCTCCAGTGTGCATAATCCTGTGGCCACCCCTCCTGCAATAATCGTCAGAATCGAATGGAAAAAGGTCTCCTTGGAGATCAGAATACCACCAGCCCCAATGATCAGGAAGTCCGTCAGGAAGATGATCAGGCCGACATTCAGCGGAAGATAGCGTTGGATGAATCTGGCCAGCAGGTCTGTTCCGCCTGTACTGGCTTTGAACCGCAGCATCAGCCCGAGTCCGCTGCCCATCAGGAAGCCGCCGATAATGGCGCTTGAAATGGAGCCCAGCTCAATATAGTACAGGAAATAATACTGGAGCGGGTAGAGCAGCTCGATCAGCAGGGAGGAAGCCAGCAGACCCAGAATACTGTTGTAAAAGATTTCCCGTTGCCGGAACCAGGCCAGCAGGAAGATAGGCAGACTGCATAGCATAATGCACAGTCCGATTTTGGCGCCGGAGATATAATTAATAATGAGGGCAATGCCGATAATTCCTCCATCGAGGATTTTATAGGGGACCAGGAAGAAGTTTGTTCCTGTTGCAATCAGCAGGCTGGCCAGCAGAATAATCACATAGCTTGGGAAGGATCTCATAGTCAACATCTCCGGAATTAAGGCATGTCTTAATCTTTATGCGCCTATCTGGAAAAAAATAGCTAAAATTTCTGCTCTGCCCGAATCAATTGACAATAAAGCAGGTGAAGTCTGAAATGGGTGATTTCTATAAAATACTGGAGACTGATATGGAGCTGCTGGCTGCTGCACTATCGGAGGTGCCGGTGGCAGTATTGCTGAAGAGCGGGACGGAGGAGCAGCTGGAGACGGGCCCGATTAGAGCCTACACACCGCAATCCGTGCGGATTCGCGGGTTATCCTACTGCCGGGAGCTGCATCAGTTCCGCATCCTTGCCCCGGGTTCCGCCTGTCCATAAACAAACAACCCGGCTGTACCGCCTTGGCGGACAACCGGGTTGTTATGCCTTTATAGGAGTGATAGATAATTAACCGAGAGTGACTACAACCTGGTGTACTGCACCGTCGCCCGCAGGAGCGATAATATTGCCTTCCACGGCAGCGCCGTCGAGGGTCAGGCTGGCTACGCCTTTGGAGACATGGTTAGGATTCTGGATTGAGATCACATAAGTGTCGCCGCGGAAGACGCGGGTAATCTCGAAGCCGTCCCACTCCGCAGGGATACAAGGGTCAACCTTGAGCCCGGCGAAGTCTGCCTGAATCCCCAGGATAGACTGGGTGATCGCTACATAGTTCCATGCGGCTGTACCTGTCAGCCAGGAGTTTTTCGCTTCCCCGTGACGTACGGCATCTTTACCGGCGATCATCTGGGAGTACACGTAAGGCTCCATACGGTGCACTTCGCTGATGTCCTCCAGGTAGGCCGGAGCGATTTTGCGGTAGATGTCAAAAGCTCTGTCGCCATGTCCAAGGACCGTCTCTGCAATCATGATCCACGGGTTGTTATGGCAGAAGATCCCGGCATTCTCTTTGTAGCCCGGAGGGTACGTGGAGATTTCACCTAAGTTCACATAGTATTTGGAATACGGAGGCTGCTGCAAAACGATACCATAGTCCGTATCCAGACGTTCCTGCACGGAAGTCAGGGCGCGGGCCGCTTCACCGTTCTCTACACCGATTCCGGCCATAACGCACATGCCTTGCGGCTCGATGAAGATCTGGCCTTCTTCGTTCTCCTTGCTGCCGATCTTGTCACCATAGTGGTCATAAGCGCGCAGGAACCAGTCGCCGTCGAAGCCGTGAGACAACGTGATGGCACTCATGTTCTCAATCTTGGCCACAGCGTCAGCGGCTACATCATCCAGTCCGCGCATCCGGCAGATCTCGGCATAGTCCGGTCCAACGAAGACGAACAGACCTGCGATGAACACAGATTCCGCTACGCCGCCTGCGATATTCTCCGTGGTCTGGAACGATTCTCCCGGTTCAGTAGAGAAGCAGTTCAGGTTCAGACAGTCATTCCAGTCCGCGCGTCCGATCAGCGGCAGGCCGTGAGGACCGAGGTTGTTCGTCACATGCTCGAAGCTCAGCTTCAGATGCTCGAACAAGGTTGCAGTGTGATCCGGATTGCTGTCAAAAGGAACCTGCTCATCGAGAATCGAATAGTCGCCGGTCTCCTTAATATAAGCTGCTGTACCGGAGATTAGCCAGAGCGGATCATCGTTGAAGCCGGAGCCGACTTCGTTGTTGCCCTTCTTGGTAAGCGGCTGGTACTGGTGATACGCGCTGCCGTCAGGGAACTGGGTAGCGGCGATATCGAGAATCCGTTCTCTGGCACGCTCAGGAATCTGGTGAACGAAGCCAAGCAAGTCCTGATTGGAGTCGCGGAAGCCCATACCGCGGCCAATTCCGGATTCGAAGTACGAAGCGGAACGGGACATGTTGAAGGTCACCATACACTGGTACGGATTCCAGATGTTCACCATCCGGTTCAGCTTGTCGTCACCGCTCTTAATCTGGTATTTCGACAGCAGGTTATCCCAGTGCGCAGCCAGAACCGCGAGGGCAGCATCCACCTGGGCGTCTGTAGCGAACTGATCAATGACAGCCTGAGCCGGCTTTTTGTTGATAACGTTCAGGGCTTCCCATTTCTCATCCTCAGGGTTCTCAATGTAGCCGAGCACGAAGATGAAGCTCTGGGCTTCGCCTGGCTCCAGCGTGATGTCAAGTGCGTGGGAGCCGATTGGCGACCAGCCGCTGGCGACAGAGTTAGTAGCCTCACCGGCAGCAACTGCCTGAGGAGCA
Source organism: Paenibacillus sp. FSL R7-269 (assembly GCF_000517865.1). NCBI lineage: Bacteria > Bacillati > Bacillota > Bacilli > Caryophanales > Paenibacillaceae > Paenibacillus > Paenibacillus sp. FSL R7-269. The sequence continues at coordinate 67,465 of NZ_ASPS01000027.1, read as the reverse complement.
TCCAGACCATTATACATGCCCACGAAGGATTCGCGGTCCGTATCGAAGCCGGAAATTTCCTTATTTACAGAATAGAAGGCGTAGTGGTTTCTGCGCTCGCGGTATTCTGTTTTGTGATAAATGACAGAATCCTTCACTTCGACTTCGCCGGTGCTGAGGTTACGCTGGAAGTTGGTCATATCATCGTTGGCATTCCACAGACAGAACTCGGCAAAAGAGAAGAGCTTCACAGTCTTCTTCACATCACCCGTGTTCTTAACAATCAGACGGTGGACTTCCGCATTGTGGCCCATCGGTACAAAAGCAAGCTGATTCACAGAAATGCCGTTACGCTCTCCTGTAATGGAGGTGTAACCAAGACCATGGCGGCATTCGTAGAAATCGAGATCCCGCTTCACCGGCATCCAGCCCGGAGTCCAGAAGTCCCCGCCATCGTGCAGGTAGTAATAGCGGCCGCCGGTATCCAGCGGAATATTGTTATACCGGTAACGGGTAAGTCTTCTCATCCGCGCATCGCGGTAGAAGGTGTAACCCCCGGCAGTATTAGAGATTAGGCCGAAAAACTGCTCGTTGCCGAGGTAGTTAATCCAAGGATAAGGTGTTTTGGGGGTGTTGATTACATACTCTTTACGGGTGTCGTCAAAGGTTCCGAATTTCATGAGAGACAAGTCTCCTTTCGATTGTGAACGCGCGTTTACAGAGCGGAGAAAAAATTCCCTCGGGGCAAGGGATTTTTCAAAATATAAGAAATTATATGTTGCACATGATAACTTATCCTTCTATTTCTCGCTGAAACGGTACCGTCCTAAGGACGGCATAGCCGTTTCCACTTGGCAAGCTAGATTCTACTTCTTCGGCGGCTGACAGGAATCTCGGGTAATCAGACGCGCCGGGAAACTGATGGTGCTGAAGGTCGGCTGCTGTGAATCACATAGCTCAATGACCTTCTCGACAGCGGCTTTGGACATTTCATAAATCGGCAGACGGACGGAGGTCAGCTTGGGATGAATCCGCGCAGCAAGCTGCACATCGTCGAACCCCGCAATGGAGATATCCTCCGGCACGGAAATGCCATGCTCCGAGAACGCTTCCATCGCCGAGATAGCCATATCGTCGTTGGAGGAGAAGAAGGCGGTCGGCAGCGGGCTGCCGGAACTGAGCAGCTTCTTCACTTCCTGATAGGCGGTCTCCTTGAGAAAATCACCCTGAAGGACGAAGTCCTTCTGCAGGCCAAGTCCATGGCGCTTCAGCGTATTCTCGTAAGCCATGTAGCGCTCCCGCCCGGAATAAGTATTCATCCGTCCGCAGATCATGCCGATCTCCGTATGGCCGAGACCGATTAAGTACTCAATGGCTTCTGCCGTACCTTCATAATCCTTGGAATTCACAATGGCGAGATGATTGCGGTCCAGATGCTCTGACATAATCTCCGAAATGTCATAATCGATCAGCACAAGCGGGGAGCCGAGACCTACCATCTCCCGTACAATCTCGATATCCTTCTGGGTGCCGACAATGATGCCTCCGTCAATCCGTTTCTGGAGGAAGGCCTGCTTGACCTTCAGGAAGTCGTCGGGAGAATAGACGGTGTGAATCAGAACATAACAGCCGCGGGCATTCGACGTATCTACCACAGCATCGACGAACGGGGCGAAGTAATTATTCTGATAAATTCGCGTCGCATTCTCCTTCTCGTTCATACTGATGGCAAACAGCCCGATCGTGTCGGTCTTCTTGCCGGCCAGAGCCCGGGCAAAGCTGTTCGGCTCGTACTGATGCTGTTCAATTACCTTCAGCACCTTAGCCCGGGTCTCTTCAGGGACATTGGAATAATTGTTGATCACACGGGATACGGTGCTTCGCGAAACCCCGGCTAGCTTGGCAATATCTTCGCTTCGCATAATGTACCCCCTCTAATGTAAACGCGCGTTTATGAACTTATTGTAAAATAATCCGGCCTGGAGGTCAATCATTTGCCGGAAGATTTTAATTTGATAATTTTTGCCCGCGAGATGTACGAATTCTCACATTAATGGGAACGTGTGTTTGCTATAGTCTTTTTATGAAGAATAAGTCTACTAAAGATGAGGAGATGCATTCCTATGCAACTGGGTTGTACCTATCTAGTCGTTCGGGATATGAAAGGTTCGATTGCCTTTTACGAAGCATTATTAGATAGGAGAGCGGAATCCAGAAAGCCGGAGCGCTGGGTAGAATTCCACTGCGGGAATACCCTAGCCTTGTGGAATCCCGAATTTGATAAGGAACTGATAAGGAACAGCAGCGATGTGTCGGATCATTTCAATGAAGCCTATTTGAATTACAAGGAGGAAAGCGGGCTGCGGTATGGAAATAATGCAATCCTTAACTTCAACGTTACCGATTTGAATGCAGAGTACCAGAGAATAAAATCACTGAATATCGGTGCAGTCTCAGAGATTTTCTATATTAATGTTGTGCGTCCGTATTACTGCTTCATGCTGGAAGATCCGGACGGTAACTTGATTGAAATCACGGGTGATTATAAGCCGGAATAGGCTCTTTACTTTGCATTGCTTACATAAATGTGCCAAACTTGTTATGATCAGGATAGAGATCTTATATCATTTCGAATGGGGGATGTACGCTGTGTATATGACAGGTTTTGGGTCCTTGCTCGCTGGAGGATTCAGTATTTTTGCACTTTTGCTCTGGTTCTTTTGTCTGGGGATGGGGATTTATTTATTTGTTCTGGTGGTGAAGCTTGCACGCAGGGGGATTATTGCACTGGACTTGTACAACCACTCCAAAAATATGGAGATCCGCGAACGTTATGAATCGGCTCACCGGAGAGATGATTTCTGAATGATTGCATCTGCTGGCAGGATTTATTATACTCCGAATATGGAATATTCAAATTTGTCATATCTGGAGAGGAGTTTGAGCGAATGAAGAAGAAGATGACTGCTGCACTGACGGCATTTGCCGTACTTGGGGGAATGGGCACGGGCGTGTATGCCGGAGCCAACCTGCAGGAGATCAAGGCTTTTCTGAATCCAAGCATCAAATTCAAGATGAACGGCCAGCCGGTGCAGCTTAAGAATGGCAGCGGTGCAGTGATTGCCCCAATTTCCTATAAAGATACAACATATCTGCCAGTCCGTTCCGTATCCGATTTGTTGGGAGTTACCGTTAAGTTTGATGCTGCAACTAACACCATTTCCCTGGGAGAGCAGACTGCCGGTGTGCCGATCGCTACAGGCTTTGACAATATGTATCATACCAAAGACCCGGGCAAGACCGTCTATAAAGACAAGGACTACAAGGACGTCTTCTTCGATAACGGCAGCGGCGACCGCGGCAGTTCCTTCATGCTGGAGCCGAACAAAAAATATCAGAAGCTTTATCTCCAGGTAGCCGCGATCGGCGGAGAGATCAAAGACTTCGAGGTACAAGACAGCGACACCAACACTGTACTGAAGACGCAGACCATTGACCCGGCTAACGGGCTGACTACCATAGAAGTGGATATTGCCGGAGTCCGCAGCCTGTATATCAACGGGGATGTGAAGGACGGAACAACGGTCTTCGTTCCGCTTACGACATCGTATTATAAATAATTTCTGAACTTATAAATCATTCAAGAATGACCCGGGAGCCTTGGTTTCCGGGCATCTTTTTGTCTACATTCGTTGTTTGGGAGAAGAAGAAAATGGGTATTATCCGGTAAGCCGGTGAATCTAACTGGCCATGTAACTGTTCAAGAATTGATGAGGAGTGAGAAGATGTATACCAAAAAACTAATAATGTCCTTATCCTTGACGTTGTCTCTATTGGCCCTCAGTGCCTGCGGTAATGCCGAGGATAAGCCGTCAACCGAATCGATGCAGACCACTGCACCGGCAACAGAGAGTGTCCAGACTCCTGCGCCGACAACAGAGGCTGAGCAGACCCCAGCACCAACGGCAGAGCCGGAGCAGACTCCTGAGGCGACAGCTGGAAGCAACGAGACGGCTGCCGGATCTGCGGACCTGCCGAAATACCTGCCGGAGGATTTCCCGATGCCGGAGAATGTAACGGAGACCATTCTTTCGAATGCGGAGGAGAATGAGGGCAAGAAGACAGCATTGCTGATTTTTAGAACAACGGATAGTATGGAATCGGTAACGAAGCTCTATGATGATTATCTGGTCTCTAAGCTGGGCGATCAGTCTGTGAAGACTATTGATCCCAAGAATCTGATCATTCAAGGCACGACGAAGGACGATAAGCAGAGCTGGTCAATCATTGGCGGTCCGCTTGCATCTCAGGAGGGAACCGTTGAGGTTAACGTGATTTGGTCTGAATTATAATACAGACAGCCAAACTGTTGTAAACAGAGGAACATTCGTTGAGGCTCGATTCAGAGCGGCCAACGGATGTTTTTTTGTCATTGAGCAAAAAGTGTCGAATTTTGTAATTAAGTAGTATACGTCAAGCACGGTGGAGTTATATAATTAATCTTGTGAACGAAATTAGTAAGGCGGTGTAAATGGTTTGTCATGGGAACCTGTAGGTTTTATGTTTTTTTCAACCATAGAGACGCTTGCGCTCTATTATTTGATTATGTCTCTCTATAGATTCAAATGGAGATGGTACATATGGCAGGTCCTATTCGTCATCTTGCTGAACAACCTTCAGAGCTATCTATTGCGAAATGAGCTGGGAATGTCGAATGTGGCACCACTTGTTTTAATCTTGATTTTTATCATGTTTTTCACAGCTGTAGTCAGGATGCCCCTCGTCCTGTCAATCATCGCAACGATATCAGGTTATGCTATGTTTGCCGTAATCCAGACGATTATTGTACTTCTTGTCTTTGGCTCCATTTCAAATATTACCGGTGTGGCGGAAGGATATTTCCTTCAGCTGATGACAGCGGTAGTGGTGTTCGCGGCTTTTAGCTATATTTACCGTAAAGGCAAGGGCTTCACGTTCGATCTCGATAAGCTTCGGTTTAAATTAGAAGATATTCTGCTGTCAGTGCTGATTTTCGGTTTCGTGATAGGTGTTTCCGTCCTGCTCTACTATAATGACATTCTGCTAAATGTTTTGATTTTTCTAGTGATGTCTGCATTCCTTCTTTACTACTCTACCCGGAAGGAGCGGGAAGATGCTTGAATCCATGTCCGCCAAGCTGGCACTTACGATTAAAAATATCGTTCCAGAGCACCCGGCATCCTATGCTGTCCTGAAGTTTGCTATCAGTGTGGTGCTTAATGTGGTGTTTATAATTGCGTTGACACTGTTAGTATCTATTTGGACGGGGAGGACAAGTGAAGCTTTGCAGATTTTGATCTCCTTTGCCTTATTGCGTCAAGTGTCCGGCGGGGCCCATCTCAGATCCGGTATAGCCTGTGTCTTGTTTACGGTAAGCTTGTTCACAGTCCTGTCCTTTGTGGAGGTTAGCTCCTTTTACGTTATGCTAATGAATGCAGCTAGTCTGTTAGTGGTTCTATGGCTGGCGCCCATTGGGATTGAACGACAAACCCGGATTCCCAGGCGGCATTGGCCTAAGCTGAGAATTGTGGCGTTACTGCTTGTCGCTGCCAATATCGTTGCAGGATCATCTGTTATCGCGGCCAGCTTTTTGGCACAATCCCTCAGTCTGATTATCGCTAGAAGGGAGGTGAATACTTAATGATGAAATCCTTGCAACGTAAAGCAGTGTACAAACTTGCTTCTGGTTTATCTGCTATGGCGGCAATTCTTGTGTTGGTTACAGCCAGTGTCCTGTACATTAACCAACCAGAGGTTCCTGAAGAGCTACTTAAATAACATTGGAGTTGATCCCTTTGAGCACTATATCTGTTACTAGAGACACAGAGGGAAACACTGGTGTATTCTCGCTAGATATTGAAAAAATAACTTTTATGGAATTTGAACGGACTATCTATCGGATCATTGTCCATACGTACGATCAGACCTTTTATACAGTAGGTACGCTGAAATATTGGCTTAATACCCTGGCCAGTTCAGGATATAATTTCGTTCTAGCAGATAGAAACACGTTAATTCAGGTTTCTAACATTATCCAGTTGGATAAGACGTTTCATATTGCTTATTTTGGGGAAGACCACAGAGGAGTCGAACAAAAGTGTTTTCTGTCAGAGAAGGGCTATAAAGAAATTCTCAAATACGTAAAGACATTCGAATCGGATATTATATTAGTGGAGCTGCCCCAGTGGTAGCTTTATTTTTTATGGGGGTTTGCGGTCTTTTCCAGGCTGAGAAGCGAGGAGTAGATTCTTTAACGGTACATCAAATAAGGCTGACCTGCGCTGTTCATTCTGAAGCGCCTAGGGCCAGCCTTTATTCAGATTATCCTAATCAGTAGCTAACTTGGAATACATACACAGATCAATGAAGGCTCCTTTGGACTGCTCGCACTGTCTCAGTGTTCCTTCCAGCGAGAAGTTTAATTTCTGCAGTACTTTAATAGAATTGATATTAGCAGGCTGGGCCTTTGCTTCTATTCTATTGAAGCCCAGTGTATCAAACGCATAATCTATTAGCGCGCGAAGGGCTTCAGGCACATATCCTTTTCCCCAGCACTCGCGGCTAAGGTCATAACCGATCTCTGCCTTGGCATTGTCATAGTCCAGTGTATTGAAACCACAGGAGCCGATAATCCGGCCGGATTCTGCTTCCATGATGGAATAGCGGATCGCCTGATTCTCGGTGGCTAGATTATCAAGCAGCTCAATCATCTCTACGGCCTGACACTCATCCGTGAAGCTGCTGATATTCATAAACCGGGTGACTTCAGGATCGGACCAGATCGAGAAGAGACTGGTTGAATCGGCGGTGCGCATTTGTCTTAATACTAATCTCTCGGTTTGTAATTCTGTAATCATCAATAAGTTACCTCCATTAAATATATATGGTCTTGGTGAGGTACAACTATTGATATCTGCGCATAGTTCAGTCCTTTCCGTGTGTAAGCTGCCTCTATTATATAGAATACAGGGGAGGAAGTTAACATCAATTCAGGACTGCTTCAACAAGTCTTCACAAAGAGGGGGACTCTGCTTGGTGGCAACCTCGAATCTATCAACATATCAACATGTCCTATTTATTGTGAGAGCTAAGTAACTTAGATGATTCGTTCCTCTCAAATATATTGCGCAATGGAGAGGGCTGAAGATAAAGGATGTGCTTGTATTTTTCTTTGAGCTTTGGGGACAAAATAGAAATATATGGGGCACAAAAGGCTGGCTTTCCTCAACAGTACCTTTATGGAGGCCGGCGAACCCCGCTATTTGGTATTGCGTCCCCCTCGGGAATGAAGCTACTTCAACAGAATCATCGCGGAAGCGAGAAAGGCAAAGCTTAAAAATCTGGTCTTTGATTTCGTGGCGTCTTCGCATCTTTTACAAGCTCCTCGTCATTGCGTCCTTGTAAAATTATGCTACGGTTATGTGTTGCAAGCAATATCTAGTTTTAAGACACGCCCTAATGAATCCGTACACAGATAAGGATGCTCCAGCGGAGAAACAGTCAATTCTGGACATCAAGGCCAAGACGGCTGAGGGCAAACGGATCAACATCGAAATGCAGCTGTTCAATCCATACAATATGGAGAAGCGGACACTTTTCTACTGGAGCGAGATGTATTACCACCAAATTCAAAAAGGCGACGACTACAGTCAATTGAAGAAGTGTGTGACGATCAATATACTGAACTACTCCTGTCTCCCTAATGACCGTCATCATAATGTGTTTCACCTTCGTGAAGATCACACCGGGATTCAGTTGAATAACGATCTGGAAATTCATGTGATGGAATTAACAAAGCTCGAGGAGCAGGCCGTTCCATTAACTGGCGGACTGATTAACTGGTTATTATTCCTGAAGGGTGTTGAACAACCAAACTGGGAGGTGCTGACCATGAATGAACCGATGTTGAAAAAAGCAATGGATACGCTGGAGTTCCTGGCGGAAATATTGCGAAATTAACACCGTTGCAGTGAAAATTTAACAAGGGCAAAGCACTTTCATTCATATCATAAAAATATCTTGCCATTTCCTCACGTCCTGTGTTATTATAAATCTCGTTGCAGGACGGTAGCTCAGCGGGAGAGCACTATCTTGACAGGGTAGGGGTCATGGGTTCGAACCCCATCCGTCCTATACGCAGAAAGCCTTGAGATTCAAGGCTTTTTTGCTTTTTATGGAACTTTTAAAACGTGCCTAATTTGAAATTGGCGCCTATTTGGTACCGTAAATTCCATTCTTATAAAAGCTTTCTCAACTACCTTGCCAGCTGGCGACGTCATCATTTAGGGATGAGTTACATATTAATAATCGAGGGCCAGGAACAGTAATAGGAGATGAATATGAGAGAAAAACGAAGATGAATAAGCCCAAAAAGCGGAAAGGAAATGATAAGATGGGTTTCGGATACAAGCCGCCTGTTTTTGACAGCAAAACAGCCATATTTCTCTCAGCGATTAGCTATCAGACGTACCCGTTCTTTTTCGAGGGAAAGCTGGTTTTGCCCAAAGGCTTCAAACTTCGTTTTACGATCCGCGCTTTTGCCGACGTTGAGAATCCTACAGAGCTTGTATTCGGATTTATTGCTGAGTCGCCGGATCAAATCGTTGTTGCGTTCAGAGGATACGCTTCGTATCCGGCAGATCTTCTTGCCTCCTATGATATCTTTTTGATCCCGTATCCATTCGTCCGAAACGGTGGGAGAACGTCGCGCGGCTTTACCTGCCTGTATCGATCAACCCGAAACCAAATCATCCGGGAATTAAATAAGCTTGCCACAACAAAAAAGTTGTATGTTACCGGTCACAACTACGGCGGAGCTTTGGCCACGCTGGCCGCTTTGGATATTGCGGTAAACACCCGATTCAAGCATCCATTTGTCTATACATACGGTAGTCCACGCATCGGAGACCCTGACTTCGTTTCCCGCTTTAACAGGACGGTCACACACAGTGCGCGAATCGTCAACGTTCATGATTCATTCCCCACTTTCCCCGCCCGAAGGTATCTGCCTCCATTTACAAAGAAAGGTTTAATCTATCGGCATGTAAAAACGAAGATCCCGATCACTTTTCAATGGAACGATGTGCCGCGCAATGACTCAATTGCCTGCTATTTTAAAAACCTGAGCCGCAAAAACCCTCTTTTTGCCAAATCATTATGCGAAGATAATCCGGGATTTTGTCCTGATACCAGCATGTGTTTTCCGTTTGAAGGTTGTTGAAAGTCTGTCCGCCTGAGAATTGAATGCAAGGAAGGAGTTACCTATATGAAGCGTTCAGGTATGTTCAACAATGAACAGGCAATCTTGCTTGCGGCCATGATCGCGCAGTCTTATCAGCAATTTGAGCACGATAAGCTGGTATTGCCTAAAGGCTATTTGCTTCGCTTCACCATTCGCGCTCTTGCCGGTGTCGAGGAGCCGGAGGAGGAAGTATTCGGTTATATCGCGGAGTCGAAGGATAATATCGTGATAGTTTTTAGAGGAACCCGAACATTCAAGGACAATGAGTCGGATCAGGATTTATATCAAGTACCCTACCCCTTCGTCAGAAATGCCGGTAACACCCATCGCGGATTCACTCGCATCTATCAATCGGCAAGAAATGAGCTGATAGGAGCATTGAACAAGCTTTCCGCAGCCAAAATGCTGTGGGTTGCAGGCCACAGTTTGGGTGGAGCATTAGCCGTGTTAGCTGCCTTCGATATTTCGGCAAACACACGATTTCAGAATATTGCCGCATATACGTACGGCAGTCCACGGGTCGGAGACCCGGACTTCACTTCCCCATTCAACCGAACGGTAAAAAATAGTTTTCGTATTATCAACATCCATGACATTATTCCGACTTTACCGGCTATTGCGTATCCGCCTCCATTTACCAAGAACGGTTTGTTTTATAGGCATGTAAACACGAAGGTTCCGATCTCTTTCCAATTGAACAGTTTGCCTGTCCGCAATCATGAGATTGTCTGCTATTTCAAATTCCTAAGCCAACGAAGTCCTGATTTCACCAAATTATTATGTGCCGATAACCCGGGGTTTTGTCCAGATACGGGATTATGTGTTCCGTTTATAGGAATATGCAGTGCGGAGGAAGAAGACGAAGAATAGGCTGTCCTCAGATGGATGATCCTAGCGTTGATCGTGCGGGTTACTCTGCGGGCAATGAAAAAAGTGACAAAAACCCACGACACCCCATCCATATAATACTACAATAATTGCAGCTGTATGGAAGATTCTAACCAACAAAAAAGGTGGAGTAAAGTCATAATCGTAACGTTGTATGAAGCGGAGTGCCCTGAGGTGAGTCTTACATATGTAGTGATTTTTATGAAGCAAGGGGAGGATTGGGTGCTGGTGCGGCACCGTGAGCGGTCCACGTGGGGGTTTGCGGGCGGGCATATTGAGGCAGGTGAGAGTCCCGGAGAAGCTGCGGTAAGAGAGCTCTACGAAGAGACAGGTGCTGAAGAATATGAGCTACATCCGCTATGCATCTATTCGGTCAGCAGTGATGAGCTGGCAGAGAGCTACGGGATGTTGTATTATGCAGATGTCAAAAGGTTCGGAACTTTGCCCCCGTACGAAATGGCGGAGCTTCGAAGCTTCAGCGAGCTGCCGCAGGCGGTGACCTACCCGGGGATCTACCCCACGCTATATGCGAGAGTGTGTGAGTATTTAAAGCAGCTGTGAGTCAATTGTAATGCTGAAAGGAGGCCCAGCTCATGAGTAATGAGATTTCGAGGTTTAAGCGTCTTGGCGAATACCTGAGATCACGCCGGGACCGTCTGCAGCCCGAAGCTGTAGGGATTAAGGAAACGAACAGTCAGCGCAGAACACCGGGGCTGCGGCGGGAAGAGGTTGCGGTTCTGGCCGGTCTCAGCAGTACGTATTATACATGGCTGGAGCAAGGCAGGGAGGTTATCGCCTCCAGAGAGGTCATGGAGAGTCTCAGTCAGGCGCTGCGGTTGTCGGCAGATGAGCGTAAACACCTATTCGAGCTCTGGAATCCTGGCTTGCCGGATACACTTGCTTCTATAGATACGGTCAGTCCGGAGTTGAACCCGCAGTGGCGGGATATTATCCGGCAATTGACTTATCCGTCTTTTATTACGAATGAGCGGTCTGAGGTACTGGCCTGGAATGATAAAGCAAGTGAAGTGCTTAGTGATTTCGGAGGTCTGTCTGCTTCTGAGCGCATTATGATGCGTCTTCTGTTCCTGGATCTGGAGCTGCGCTGCCGGATGCTGAACTGGGAGGAGTTCGCCTTACATTCAGTAGGTGTGTACAGAACCTATTATGACTTGAACCTGCATGATCCTTGGCACAAGGAGATGGTCGATCAGCTTTTGGAGGACAGTGCAGATTTCGCCGAGATGTGGAAGCAGCACAATATTCAGGGGAAAAGGGTCAACCGTGTAGTTATAGAGAGCCTGGTTACAGGTGAGCCTGTAGTCTATGACATTAATTCGATGGCCAATCTGGCGGATCACCCGGGCCTGCATATTTGTATCTATACCCCTGTCATAACCTAGCAGAGGATCATCTGAAGGCACATGTCTTACTGGTCTGTTGCTGCTCCCTGGTAATGATCTTACTAGCATAAACGTACTGTGGCTGCTCCACGGCAGGACAGTTAGAATAAGGACATGTTCGTAAGATCTATTACAGGTACAAGAGGGAGGCAACCATATGCATACAAGAACACTCGGGAACGAAGGGCTGAGCGTATCGGCTCTGGGACTTGGAACGATGATGATGCCGGATAATGAAGAGTCTGTACGAACCATTCATGGCGCGCTTGATCTGGGCGTAACTCTGCTGGACACAGCGGATATCTATGGAGCCTTCGAGCAGCAGCGCTTCGGCGGCAATGAACGGCTTCTCGGGCGGGCGCTTAAGGGCCGGAGAGATCAGGCTGTGATTGCGACCAAATTCGGCATTACGCATACTCAGGGACCCAAGGGAGACCCGGCCTATATCAAAAAATCCGTAGATGCCAGCCTCTATCATCTCGGCACAGATTATATCGATCTGTACTATCAGCACCGTCCTGATCCGAACACTCCTATTGAAGAAACCGCCGGTACACTGGCTGATCTCGTCAAGGAAGGGAAGATCCGCTATATCGGCTTATCTGAGGCTTCGCCTGAACTGATCCGCCGGGCACATGCGGTGCATCCGTTGACCGCGCTGCAGACAGAGTATTCGCTCTGGAGCCGGGAGGTGGAGGATGAGATTCTTCCGCTGGTCAAGGAGCTGGGCATCGGCTTCGTTCCTTATAGCCCGCTTGGCCGTGGTTTTCTGACTGGACAGATCAAGCGCTTCGATGATCTGCCGGAGGATGATTACCGCCGGCATTACCCGCGGTTCCAAGGAGAGAACTTCACCCGGAACCTGGAGGTCGTCTCACTGATCGGGCAGATGGCAGCTGAGAAAGGCTGCGCCCCGGCACAGCTTGCCTTAGCCTGGCTTCTGGCACAAGGAGATCGGATTGTACCGATTCCCGGCACGAAGCGGCTGGAGCGCTTAGAAGAGAACCTCGGAGCACTTCAGGTTACATTAACTGAGGAGGATCTCGCGCAGATTGAGCAGATATCCCCGCAAGGGGTTGCAGCCGGAGCGCGTTACCCCGGCCAGAACTAAGTTATCATACAGAGCGGACAGCCGTTGTGTATTCATCCAGATTAAATTCCCGGAGCGTTCTTCTCTGCACCGCTTGCTTTGGTGAGCGGTATGCGGGGAAGAACGCTTTTTTTAAAGATAAGAATGTATATGCTTCGCGCTATAAGTATCCATATCTTTCTCGCTGAAACGGTACCGTCCTCTAAAAGGACGGAAATACCGTTTCCACTTAACCCATCCGCTCCAACTCCTCTTCTATCCGTTGCACCTCTATCCGCTCAAACAGTAATTCAAGCTCCAGTATAGGCTGCTTTGCAAGGACGGATACCGGATGCCATACAGACTGTTCTATGGACAGGAAGCCTCTAATCTTCTCGCAGGAGAAAGGAATGAACGGGTTCAGCAGGTTAGCCAGGTTGGCAATAATCTGAACACAAGTGTACAGCGTGTTGCCCCCGGCCGCAGGATCATGCTTGATCTGGAGCCACGGCTGCTGCTGATCGAAATACTTGTTAGCCAGGCGGATATGCGAGAAGATGAATTCCAGAGCTTCCTTGAAATGTCCGGCTTCAATCAGACTTCCTGCCTCCTTATACAGATCCTTAAGACTGCTAACCCATGCTTCGTCCAAGACTCCATCTGGAACTCTGCCGTTCCAGAACTTATTCACGAATACGAGGCTGCGGTTGACGAAATTGCCGAACGCGCCCAGCAGCTCGCTGTTATGGCTATAGATAAACTCTCTCCAGGAGAAGTCGGCATCCCGCTTCTCGGGACCGTTCGCAGTCAGGAAATAACGGACCGAGTCCGGGTCATACCGGCTGAGAATATCCGGCACCCAGACCGCCCAGTTGCGGCTGGTGGAGAATTTCTGCCCTTCCAGGGTCAGGTATTCAGAAGAGAAGATCCGGTCCGGCAGATGCAGTTCCTCAGCTCCGAGCAGGAGAGCCGGCCAGATCAGGCTGTGAAAGGGAATATTGTCCTTGCCGTGCACGTAGTAAGCAGTTATAGGCGGCTGCCCATCGTTATCTTGTGCGGACGCTACAGACCAGAAATCCTCCCACCGGTTGCCCGTCTCCGCCGCCCATTGCTTGCTGGCGGACAGATATCCGCTGACGGCTTCGATCCAGACATAGATTTTTTTGTCTGAGAAGCCGTCGATGGGGACATCCACGCCCCAGTCCAGATCGCGTGTTGCTGCCCGGTCCTGCAGGCCTTCCTGCAGATATCTGCGGGTTAACCGGACGGCATTATCTCTCCAGCCTTGTGCGGAATCAGCATATTCTGTGAGTGCTTGCTGAAAGCTGGACAGCGACAGGTAGTAATGCTGAGTTGAGCGCAGCACAGGCTTAGAGCCGCAGAGGGCACATATGCGCTCCAGCAGATCCACCGGATCGAGAATCGTTGAACAGTAATCGCATTGGTCCCCCCGGGCCTGCTGTCCGCAGACCGGACAGAGGCCATGGACATAACGGTCTGGCAAGAAGCGCTGATCTTGCCCACAATAGCACTGGAGACCGGGTTTCTGGTACAGATATCCGTGATCCAGCAGCTTAAGGAACAGCTCCTGCACCGTACTGTGGTGATGTGTCTGATCGGTCCGGGTATACAAGTCATAAGTGAAGCCTAAGGCGCGGAAGCAATCGGCGAACTCCTCATGATACCGGCTGGCGAATTCACCCGGCGTTACCCCCTCCTGCGCCGCCTGTACAGCAACAGGAGTCCCATGGCAGTCACTGCCGGATACATAGAGTACAGCGTCACCTTTGGCACGGTGGTAGCGGGCCAGAATATCTCCCGGAAGAATGCTGGCGAGTCTGCCCAGATGCAGGGAGCCGTTGGCATAAGGCCAAGCCCCTCCGATAAAAATGTTAGTCATATTTCTCTCCTCCTCAAATTAATTGGACGCAAAAAAGGCACTCATCCCCTAAAGGGACGAGAGCCTGTGCTCACGTGTTACCACCCAAATTCATCAATGCCTCGCAGCATTCACCTCTTCAGGTACGTCCGCAGAAAATAAGCGGGTATACCCTAGCATGGTAACGGATGCGGGTTCCGGCGCAGCCTACGACCCGTTCATGCCGGGGTTCGGTGCGCAGCTCTGAGACCATATTCCCGAGGGTCTTCTTTGCTCCTTTTCACCGGCCGGAGCTCTCTGTGGAAGAATTACCAGGGTACTCTTTCTCTTCGCAGCTATTGTGGTTATCCTAATTACTGGATATCATATATGCAGGCCGGGAGATTTGTCAACATCATAAGTCTATTTGCAATCCACCGCACTCCTGTGCGACAGTAGAGAGTAAGGGCAACGGGAAGCAGAAGAGTGCTTGTTCCGTGGCCTGGAAGTGAAGCGACACAGAGATCAAAAGGAGATTGAGACTATTGCAGGAAAACAAACAGGAGAAAAAAAGCTCGGGCGCATGGGGATGGCTGGGCAGCGGGGCGGTACTGCTACTCCTTAAGGGAAAGGCTATTATCTCTCTGCTTAAGCTGGGGAAAATCGCAGGTCCGCTGATCTCCATGATGATATCGATCTGGGCCTATGCACTAATTTCACCATGGCAATTCGCTGTGGGCTTCGTTGCGTTATTATTCGTTCATGAGATCGGTCATGTTATCGCTGCCAAGCGGATCGGACTGCCGGTAAGCGCTCCGCTGTTCATTCCTTTTATGGGCGCACTGATTACGATGAAGAAGCAGCCGCTGGATGCCAGAGAGGAAGCTTATGTCGCTTTTGGCGGTCCTATATTGGGGAGTATCGGTGCACTGATCGTGTTCGGAGCTGCCTATTATTATCATAGCCCCTTGTTATATTCACTGGCCTACATCGGCTTCTTCCTAAATCTGATTAATCTGCTGCCGATCCATCCGCTGGACGGGGGGAGAATTGCCACGGCAGTTACCCGCTGGTTATGGCTGGTAGGGCTCATTGGAGGATTAGCTGTAATCATCTATCTGAAATCTATCCTGTTCGGCATCATCTGGGTAATGTTCGCCTATGATATGTATAAGAAGTACATCAGCCGGCGTACGAAGAGCCAGATGCATACGGTGCTCAAAAGCTTCCTGATCCCCATCGGGGATCTGCAGGAGCAAGGGTATCTGATCCCCGGCCCTGAGCATAAACGGGAGCTGCCGTTCACCACCTACAGTGATTTGAACCGCCAGCAGTTTGTCGGGGTACGTTGGGATAACTTGGATTACTATGGAACGACAACCCTGCCAGTACAGTCGTTGATCGGAAAAGTCAAAGTCGTGCAGCTCGACCAGCTGTATGTGGACACCAGCCTTCATATGAAGATGACCTGTGAGATCAGCTTTACGATCCATGACAATGATAAGTATTATGAAGTGCCTGCTGCTTCCCGCTTGAGATATGGGGCTGCATATTTTGCACTTGCCGCCTTTCTGGGGGGAATGATGTATCTTGTCCATGTGGTCGGCAATGTAAATCTGTAAATCTGAAAAATTTCGTTTATGAATCTCCCGATTCGTCAAAGCTGTAAAGAGCCGAGAAGGATGAGGGGGTAATAACAATGCGCATGGCAAGAGTATGTCTATTATGGATTGGAGCCTGTCTCCTTCTGGGAATCGCCGGATGTGCGTCAGGCAAGGAGATTCCTGAATATTCGGATGTTCACAACATGACCGGACTGGACGGGAGTCTGAATTCACGGGATAGCCTGACCTCACCGGTTCTGCGGGATGTGTATGACCGCTCGATTCCCGAGGAGGTCTATGACACTCCCTGAAATCAGTGTCAGTGGTTCCCTGCCCGGAAGCTCTCAGGCTCTATACAGGATATTAATAATTCTGTATAATGCTCCATATTGATTGGACCTATAGAGAGGAGCCAGGGAGATGGCAGTGGAAATTGTACATGTTACTACAGAGGAGCAGCTTCAAATGGCGCTGGAGATCCGCAAGAAGGTATTTGTGGAAGAACAGAAGGTGCCGGTAGAAGAGGAAATCGACGAATATGATGTCATTAGTGAGCATGTGCATCATTTCCTGCTCATGGAGGGCGAACATCCGGCTGCAACCGGCCGGATGATCTATTATAAAGCGGACACAGCCAAGATGCAGCGGATAGCCGTTCAGGAGGCCTTCCGCGCTAAGGGATGCGGACGTATCCTGCTGCTGGCTATGGAAGAACGCGCACGTGAGCTGGGTCTGCAAGCATCCATTCTGGATGCCCAGTGTCAAGCAGAACCCTTTTACCGCAAGCTTGGCTATGAAGTGATCTCCAAGGAACCTTTCTATGATGCCGGGATTCTGCATGTCAGAATGAGTAAGGCTCTGTAATCTGCCGGGTACATACTCTTTCGCTGCGATGGACAAGCTAGAATAGGGCCAGGGTAGCTGGCTAATTCTAGTGCGAAGGAGACGATCCTAAGTGATGAATCAAGAACGGGAACGCTTTATTGCCGCCAAACGTAACGGTGACGGGGACCTGACCGGGTTCCAGACCTCCTCCGGGCGTGTGCTGGATTATCAGCAGGCTCTTCAGGAGGTTCAGTCCGGCAGCATCGCAGGGGTCAATGTATTTAAGGGCAAAGACGGTGAAATGTATATCCGCGGCGATGCAGATGGAGATCCTACGAATAATCTGGATCAGCTTCCGCAATTTTAGCCGGGCATAGATAACAGGGGAACGGCCGGACAGGCGTCTTACAGGCGCTGAAGTCCGGCCGTTTCTATGTGCTAAGGGCGACTTCGGACTCCCTTGCCATGCATCGTTAAGGTCTGCGTACAAGCCGAAACCGGTTGCACGAGGGCTTGATTTTCTTTTCTTCTGCAAAAAGAAATAAATCCCTGAATTCTGCGCAACTTGTCGAAGGCTTAACAGTATACATTAACAGCATGAATTATTTGGAGGGGCTTTACAATGAGATGGAGAAAAATTGCTCTGTGCACGGTTGTGTTTTTCATGATGGGAAGCTCCTATTTGTTCGCGGACGCTGTGAACCAGAAGATCAAAGTATGGAGCAATGGAAAGGAAATAGCCGATGGCGGCTATTTGATTGACGGCAAGACCTATATTCCCGCCAGAGAGGCAGGGGGCGTCGTCAGCTGGGACGGCTCGGGCAGAGTGACGATCCTCAAGCCGAATGTTCATATCGTACTGTTCAAAGGCGACACGGTATTCGGCAATGTCAACACAGGTAAGCTGAAGATGAAGATTCTAACGCAGGTGGACAGCCTGAAGGACAGCATCGCTGCCGTGAAGGTGGCAATCACCGACCCTTCCGGTAATGTGAAGGATATTCTCGAGGATGCCGTCGGCTCCAAGAATGAGGATTTCTGGTTCTCCACACCGGAGTTCACCTATGATTTCAAGGAACCGGGCAAATATAGCGTAGGGTTCTTCATGAAGGCAGCGAGGAACGGAGATTACATTCTTGTGTCCGAGAAGGTAGTTACGGCCTCATCCAAGAATTAAGTCCCTCCTGCAAATTGACCTGTCCTTATCTTACGTGTTACGATACCAAATGTAGGATAATTCAATTAAAGTGAGGTATTACAATGAGCGATCACAAACATGAGCATGGCCATGAACATGGTGAAGCATGCGGTTGCGGACATGATCACGACCATGAGCACGAGGAGTTTGTGCTGACCTTGACGAACGAGCAGGGCGAAGATGTAGAAATGGTACTGGTGGAAACGTTCGACGTAGGCGAGAAGTTGTACGCCCTGCTGCTTGAGCGCGAGAATCCTGAAGCAGACGGAATCATCCTTCGTATGGAAGAAGAAGACGAGGAAATGGTTCTGTACAACATTGAAGATGAGGCTGAATGGAAAGCTGTTGAAGAAGCTTATAACGAGCTGCTTGCCCAGCAAGAATAGATTTCAGGCATTCATGCAAAACCCCGATACTCTATACGTATCGGGGTTTTGCATGTCGCACTGCTATAGGACAAGCCTTAGGAGATAGGCTCTGCTTCGACGATCACCTTCACATTGGTAATGCTGCGGTCCTCGGGTCCTTTGACAGGCAGTCCGATTTCTACATGGTCGATGATATAGTCGATATTATCCTGGGTAATAACTTCTCCAGGGAGAAGAATTGGAATTCCCGGCGGATAGACGTAGATGAATTCTGCAATGATATAGCCGGCAGATTCCCGGAAAGGAACCAGCTGCGTATCCGCGTAGAAGGCATCTCTCGGGATCAGGGCCAGCTGCGGGATATTCGGCACCTGTACCTTAAGCTCATAGATTTCACCCTTGCTGTAATGGATCGCTGAGAGCACCTGCAAGGCCGCAAGCAGCTTATCTACCGATTCCTGTGTATCTCCAGGGGTAATCAGGCAAAGAATATTATACATGTCGCTGAGTTCAACTTCGATGTTATACTTCTGCCGGAGCCAGTTCTCAGTCTCGTAACCGGTAATGCCCAGATGCCGGACATGGATGTTCAGCTTCGTCGGATCATGATTGAAGGTAGCTTCTGTTCCGAGAATTTCTTTGCCGAAGCTGTACAGCCCCTCGATCTCATTAATCGAGTTACGGGCATAATTGGACAGGGCAATGGTTCTCGCCGCCATCTCATGACCGTTCAGGGCAAGGTTGCGTCTGGAGGTATCCAGAGAGGCAAGCAGAATATATGAAGTTGAAGTGGTGGTCAGCATGCTGAGAATGGTCTGTACCCGCTGTGGGTTGACAAGACCCGTCTTGGCATTGAGGTTCAGTACCGAGCTCTGCGTCATGGAGCCGCCCAGCTTATGCACACTGGTTGCTGCCAGGTCTGCACCGGCCTGCATGGCCGATACCGGTAAGTCCTCATGAAAATGAATCAGTACTCCATGTGCCTCGTCCACAAGTACGGGAACCCCGTAACTATGGGCCAGGTCGACAATCGAACGGAGGTCGGCGCATACGCCAAAATACGTTGGATTGATAACGAGGACACCCTTGGCATCCGGATGGCGCCTTAAAGCCCGTTCCAGCGAGCTGGTGGTTATGCCGTGGTCTATCCCAAGATTCTCATCCTGTACAGGAGAGACGAAAATAGGCTTGGCTCCGGAGAAAATAATGGCCGACATCACCGATTTGTGAATATTGCGCGGCACAATAATTTTGTCTCCTTCTGAGCAGACAGAGAGGATCATAGTCATGATGGCATTGCTCGTGCCTTGTACACTGAAATAGGTGTAATCGGCGCCGAAAGCCTCTGCAGCCAGCTTCTGAGCTTCAAGAATAACCCCGGTGGGCTGATGAAGATCATCAAGCGGTGCAATATTGATCAAATCTATGGATAGAGCGTTATCGCCGATAAACTCACGGAATTCGGCATCGGTCCCTAGCCCCTTCTTATGTCCCGGAATATGGAATTGAACTGGATTTCCGGCGGCATGCTTTTTGAGAGCAGTGAAGAGGGGAGTAGCTTGTTGATTCATTTAATGCTGTCACAACCTTTCGCGAAGAGTAGTTTTAGATTTCGCTGAAGCAAAAGGCGTCCCCGGAGGGGCAGAATACCTATTTCTACTTGAGCAAGCATCAGTATAACAAATCAATCAACATAATACTAGGATGTGATGAAATGTCTGGCAAAGTTGCGCAACGTATGCATATCAGTTTAGCCTCACCGTTCATATTAGAAATGTGGATCATTATTTTCCTGGTCGAATTCGTAAAAGGATCGCTGCTGGTAGCTCTGCTGCCGGTCTATATGGAGAATATTCTGGGCCTCTCCGTAACGGTGGTGGGGTTCGCCTTCGCGCTGCAGTATCTTGGAGATAACCTGTTTCGCAGCCCGTTCGGCTGGGTGATGGAGCGGATCGGTTACCGCTGGACGATGACTGGTGCTCTGGTGCTGCTAGTGGTGGCTGTCGGGCTGATCATCTATGCCAAAGATGCCGTAAGCTTGTCCATCGCCTGTCTGATTCTGGGGATCGGTACCTCGCCGCTCTGGCCTTGTACGATGACGGGCATCACCGAATTGGCAGGCTCTACCCAGAGCGGCAGCAGCGGCGCAGCCATGGGGGCGGTGGAGATGGCCTCACTGGCCGGAACCGGCGTCGGTCCGATTATCGTCAATTTCATGATGGATCATGGCGGACAGGGCTACCGGACGGTCTTCCTGGTGCTGATGGGCTTCGCTGCCGCTGTTGTAGCCGTGGCGCTGTTCCTGCCTTCGAAGATCGGCGGTCATGCGCCGCGCGCTGTCCGCGAGATATCGGCGGAGGGGCCGCCGGTGCCGCGTAAGCCAGTAAGGCCGCTCCAGAGTCTGAAGCGTACCTGGCAGCAGGTCACCTCCTCACTGAAGGTAAGCCGCCTGCTGTTCCCGGCGTTGTTCCTGCAGGCTTTTGCGATCGGGCTTATGACGCCGGTGGTCACCTTGTTCGCACGCTCGGAGCTGCATGTCACCCCCAACCAGTTCAGTCTGCTGCTGATTGCCGGTGGAGGGATTACCGTGCTGACGCTTATTCCTGCAGGGAAGCTGGTCGATAAGGTCGGCACCTCCATCTTCCTCAATATCGGCTTCCTGCTGGCAGCCTGCTCCATGGCCTTCTTCTCACAGGTCCGCTGGCTGCCTCTGGCCTTCGTAGCGGTGGCGATGGTCGGGATCAGCTATGCGCTGATTCTTCCGGCGTGGAACGCCTTCCTCGCCAAGCAGGTGCCGGAGGGCGAGCGCGGAACCGTCTGGGGGCTCTTCCTGACGCTCCAGGGCTCAGGCATGGTTGCTGGTCCGGTCGTGTCAGGTAAGCTGTGGGATACGGTCAGCCACGGTGCGCCTTTTCTGGCCAGTGCCGGAGTAATGGTTCTGTTATTCGGTCTGCATCTGCTGATTGTTCACCGGACGAAGCTGAAGCACGGCAGAGCGCACTGAGTAGAGCGAGCACAGGGTAGTGAACCTGGTGTGGAAAGGCAAGAAGCCGCAGACCCCCTGAAAAGGAGGTGAAATGCGGCTTTATTGCTGTTTTTGCGTATAATAAGACTGGCGAATACCTCCTAATGTGGGTCCCGGCGTTTGGAAAAGGTCTAAAACGGGTAAAAATAGTCAATAAACCAAGTTACCGCTACATAATATGAAGTATAAAATAAGTGTAAGCCAAACAAAGAACCAAGGTGCAAGCGGAGGTCCGGCAGTCTGTTCTACTCTTAGGTTAGGCCATGAAGCTGACTATGCTTAAATCAAGCAGTTAGGGGGGAGTGCCGTGAACAAAAACGATGAGGTGGAGTACTGCAATCTGGAGCTGCGGTTTGACAGACAACATATCCAGGATCTAATCAAGGACTTGATCAAGGAAGGTTATTCCCTGTACTGGAGTGAGAACGAGAGCGTTTTTCTTATTTCGGTGCGCACCGGCCGCAAGCTTGTGAAGCTGCGCTTCCAGCGGATTAAGGACGGCTTCAAGCTGGTGGGAGATTACATGATCCGTGATGCGCGCCTGTCAGAATGGATGGAGAAGCTGATTGGGGATATGAGAGGTCATGCCGTTGTCAAGCGCTTCCGCGACCGTCAGATCATTATAGAGAATATTTTATTCGGTGAAGTCATCCGCCTGGTGGAGATTTCCGGCTATCAGCAGCGGGTGCTGTACCAGAAGGGGCCGCTGCTGTCGGATCAGGAGCTGACGAAGCTGTTCTACTCCATAGAGGGCGAAGAGCGGATCCGCGACCGCAGGCTTGCCGTGGATGAACAGCTCGACTTGCTGAATGAAGCTATGCGTGAGCTCGATACGGAAGCGGTGCAGGCCAGCACAGCGAGGCTTGAGCAATTGACCAGGGAGCTTGCGGCGCTGGAGTGGTAATACGCAGAGTGAATAATTACGATTAAGGGCATCCCATAGCGGGGTGTTCTTTTAAATTATAAGAATGTATAGGTTTCACGCTATTCATTATCCTTCTATTTCTCGCTGAAACGGTACCGTCCTTTAAAAGGACGGCAAAGCCGTTTCCACTTGTTGTGCCTTTCTGGAGGAGGGGGTTCACTTCTGCGCACAAAACCGTTAAAATAGTCATTGTGAGCAATTTCCCTGATGGATCGAAGTTTGTCAATGAAATTGATCTCTCTTTCGCAGGCAGAACTTTGCTGTCTCTGACAAAGGGTGGTATTCTAATACTGCGAGAAATGGATTTCACAAAAATACAGGGTGTAAAGGGTGGAGAACCAGATGTCAAAACAACAAATCGGCGTTATTGGCTTGGCGGTAATGGGCAAAAATTTGGCTCTTAACATCGAGAGCAAAGGCTTCAGCGTATCCGTGTTTAACCGTTCCCCGGAGAAGACACATGATCTGGTTGCAGAAGCAGCAGGCAAGAACCTGGTGGGCACGTTCTCCGTTGAAGAGTTCGTAGGGTCGCTGGAAGTACCGCGCAAGATTCTGATCATGGTTCAGGCAGGCCAGGCTACGGATGCCACCATTGAGCAGCTTCTGCCGTTCTTGGATCAAGGCGATATCATCATCGATGGCGGGAACGCTTATTTCCCTGACACGGTACGCCGCAGCAAATATCTTGAAGACAAAGGCTTCCGCTTCGTCGGCACCGGCGTGTCCGGCGGTGAAGAAGGCGCGCTCAAGGGCCCTTCTATTATGCCAGGCGGTCAAGAAAGCGCGTATAAACTGGTTGAACCTATCCTTACGGCGATTTCAGCTCACGTGGGCGGAGAGCCTTGCTGTACATATATCGGGCCGGACGGGGCAGGACACTATGTGAAAATGGTGCATAACGGCATCGAGTACGGTGACATGCAGCTGATCGGCGAAGCCTACCACCTGCTCAAGGACGTCCTGGGTCTGGATGCCAAGGAGCTGCACAGCACCTTCGCAGAATGGAACAACGGCGAGCTGGACAGCTATCTGATCGAAATTACGAAGGATATCTTCGCCCAGTATGACGAAGAGACCGGCAAGCCAATGGTGGATGTCATCCTTGATGCTGCCGGACAAAAGGGTACCGGCAAGTGGACAAGCCAAAGCTCGCTGGATCTCGGCGTGCCGCTGTCCATGATTACCGAATCCGTCTTCTCCCGCTTCCTGTCTGCTATGAAGGAAGAACGCGTTGAAGCCAGCAAGGTGCTGAGCGGACCTGCTACAGCTCCATTTGACGGCGACAAAGCTGAATTCATTGAGAACGTGCGCAAAGCATTGTTCGCCAGTAAGATCGTATCGTACGCTCAGGGCTTCGCCCAGCTGCGTGTGGCTTCTGACGAATACGGCTGGAATCTGAAATACGGCGAGCTGGCCAAGATCTGGCGCGGCGGCTGCATTATCCGTTCCCGGTTCCTGCAGAACATCACGGATGCTTATGAGAGCAATGCAGAGCTGAAGAACCTTCTGCTTGATCCGTTCTTCAAGGATGTTATGGACAACTACCAGTCGGCATGGCGCAAGGTTATCGCTTCGGCTGTAACTCTGGGTATTCCGGTTCCTGGATTCTCCAGCGCCCTTGCATACTACGACAGCTACCGTACAGAACGTCTTCCGGCGAACCTGCTGCAAGCACAGCGCGATTACTTCGGCGCTCACACCTTCAAGCGTGTGGACAAAGAAGGCGTGTTCCACCACAACTGGCTGGCAGAGTAACAGGCAGCGTTCAGGTTAATGTTAGGAACCCGAGATGCTTTCCGCTTCATGCGGAGGGCTTTCGGGTTTTTTGCATCCATGAGGCATAGCCATGGCAGGTATAGCCCGCTTCAAAATGAAGGCTGCCGGCATTGTGCAAACTTTTCACCCTGTGTTATGATATGACAAATGTCGCGGCTTGGAGGTAGTTATGGACGATCGAAATATCATTCTCGTCGGGATGATGGCTACGGGGAAATCCACAGTAGGCGCCATTCTGGCCGAGGAGCTTGACTATGAACTGATTGATCTGGATGCAGTGATTACCGGAAGAGAGGGCCGCAGTATTGCGGATATCTTCGCAGATGGCGGAGAGCAGGCATTCCGGAGCATTGAATCAGAAGTACTTCAGGAAATGTTGCAGGGAGAACGCAGAGTGATCTCAACTGGCGGCGGGGCGGTACTTGCGCCCGGAAATGCCGAAGTCATGTTGGAGCATGGATTCGTTGTGGCCCTTACAGCCTCTGAGGATACCATTATTGAACGGGTCAGCGGGGATGAGAACCGGCCGCTGCTCGCCGGCAATGCGGCAAACCGGGTCCGTTCCATTCTGGAACAGCGCAGGGAAGCTTACCGTTTCGCGCATTGCACGGTCGATACAACGGAGCTGAATGTGGCTGAGGTCTCGCAATACATTTTACTGCGTTACCGCGATTGAGCTTTTATGTGTGTTGGCGACATGCATCAGGATGAAGCTTATTCCGCACTGGTATCATCCCACTCGATCATGCCGCCGCTCAGGTTAGAGCCTTGAATGCCGAATTGCTGCAGATATTCACAGACCCGCTGGCTGCGGTTGCCGGAACGGCAGATGAAGATGATCTCAGTGTCTGCCGGAAGCTTCTCCGTCTGCTGCGGGATCTGGCCCATCGGGATATGCTGCGCGCCGGGAATCATGCCGAAGGCAACCTCATCCTCTTCACGGACATCGATCAGTACAAGCTCTTCGCCGGCAGCGAGCCGCTTACGCAGCTCCTGCGGTGTAATTTGCGGAATTTCATTCATGGTAGTACCCTCTTTTCTGCCCGAATGGGAATGGATTCTCTTCACGCAATGATAACACAACTGCGGATTACCCTGTCAAACAGGCCCGTACATACAGACTATATATGATGAAGGAGCGCTTATACTATGGACGTTATTGTTAGGCCTACGCCGACGCTGCAAGGAGAATTCGGAGCCCTGTCCTCCAAAAATTACACCACGCGCTACCTGCTGGTAGCCGCTCTCTCTGAAGGAGTCAGCACGATCTACCATCCTGCCCACAGCGAGGACAGCGACGCGATCCGCAGATGTATCGCCGATCTTGGCGCAGTCCTAACCGAAGATGATGAGAAAATCGTAGTGCAGGGGTTCGGACGCCATCCCCGTGACGTCAAGGAGCTGAATGTCGGGAATGCCGGCGCTGTGCTCCGCTTCCTGATGGCAGTGGCTGCGCTTAGCCCGGAGGTTACCTTCGTGAATACGTATCCCGATTCTCTGGGCAAGCGGCCGCATGACGACCTCATTCTGGCACTGGGGCAGCTCGGCGTGGAAGTAGAGCATAATAACGGAAGGCTGCCGATTACGATCCGCGGCGGCAAGCCGCAGGGTGGACGGATTACCGTCTCCGGCGCTGTCAGCTCACAGTATCTCAGCGCACTCTTATTCCTGACCCCGCTGCTTGAAGAAGACAGTGAGATCATCGTGCTGGATGATCTGAAATCCAAGGTGGTCATCGGCCAGACGCTGGAGGTGCTGGAGCAGGCCGGGATCATCGTACATGCGGCGGACGATTATATGTCCTTCAAGGTGCCTGGACGCCAGACCTATGCAGCCAAGACCTATACGGTGCAAGGCGATTATCCGGGATCAGCCGCAGTGCTTGCGGCCGCAGCGGTGACGAAGTCGGATGTGACCATTCACCGGCTGGCTGAGAGAAGCAAGCAGGGGGAGCGGGCTATTGTCGATGTGCTGCGAATGATGGAGGTGCCGCTCACCCATGAGAACGGAACCGTGCATGTGCAGGGGAACGGCATTCTGAAGGCAGTAGAATTCGACGGTGATGCGGCAACCGATGCGGTGCTGGCTATGGTGGCCGCGGCGGTTTTTGCCGAAGGGACCTCACGCTTCTATAATGTGGAGAATCTGCGCTACAAGGAATGCGACCGCATCACGGACTACCTGGCTGAGCTGACCCGGGCCGGTGCGAAGGTCGAGGAACGCAGGGACGAGATCATTGTGCATGGTACACCGGAAGGCGTGGAAGGCGGCGTAACGATTAATGCCCACTATGACCACCGTGTGATTATGGCGCTTACTGTAGTAGGTCTGCGGGCCCGCCAGCCGCTGCTCATCAAGGATGCCCATCATGTGGCGAAGTCTTATCCGCAGTATTTCGATCATCTGCGCTTGCTGGGTGCGGATGTGGAATGGGTGAAGTGAGCATTCTAGGTTCTTTAAGCATCACACCTCTTGCTCCGGAAGATATCTCTTCTGTATCGAAGCTGTTCAAGGTGACGATCGCCGACGCCTTCGAACGGGAAGGATTGGGGCACCTGCAGGCAGACATCCGGCAGGAGACCGCAGCCAAGATACAGATGGCCAATGCTGCGCTGAATCCGCAGGATACGGATGTGTATTTCTGGCTGGCCAGAAGCGGTGGAGTGGTTATCGGCACGGTTTCTTATGCGCCTTGCGGAGAGGACATACGGAACTGCACCGATAACCGCCTATCGGCTGTCGGTGAGCTGGGAAGCTTGTATGTCCTGCCTGAATTTCAGGGGCAGGGTGTAGGCTCAGCTTTAATTGAGGAGGTCACGGTCTTTCTCAGAAAGCGGGGGATTTCCGAATTCTGCCTGGACAGCGGATATAAGCGGGCGCAGGACAGATGGCTGCGGAAATTCGGAACGCCCCATGCAGCAGTGCAGGATTATTGGGGGCCGGATTCCATTCATATGGTATGGCTGTGCAGCGTGGAGGACCCAGAGGATTCTTAGGCACAGAGATAAATTAACAGGTTACGCAAGCTGATGAGGATTTGGAACTTCTGGCGCAGCGCTGTATGATATAGGTGTTGCTGAAAATGACAGAACTGTGGCTTAAGCGGCAAGCAGTGCTGCGGGGGGCATGGACGAAATCAAACGGAAGGGGAAATACACACATGAGCTTTGAGAACCCAAGCAGGGAAGAGATCGGCGAGATTCTGGCTGCGGCAGGAAATATCGCTGTTGTTGGCCTATCCGACAAAACAGACCGCACCTCATATATGGTTGCAGGGGCTATGCAGAGCCGGGGCTACCGGATCATTCCGGTTAATCCGTCAGTGGACGGGGAGATCCTGGGCGAGAAATGCTACCATACGCTGGCGGAGATTCCGGAGCCGGTGGATATTGTGAATGTGTTCCGCCGCAGTGAATACTGCGCGGCTGTTGCGCAGGAGGCTGCTGATATCGGCGCACGTGTGCTCTGGCTGCAGCAAGGGATTGTCAGCCAGGAGGCGGCGGATATTGCCGCTGCGAATCATATGATTGCGATCATGGACCGCTGCATCAAGGTGGAGGAAGCGATCACGATGAAGGGCCGGAGCCGGGGATAAGACGATTCGTGTGCATGATCAGGTGCACAGATGCCGGATATACTTGTAGGTCAGAGTTATCCAGATTAAATTTTGCGGAAACGTACCTCAGACCTGGTTGCTGCATTCTCGATTAGTTTTCACTAACAATTATAGCTATACTTGACACAGACGAAGAACGTCCTTACTCGATTTCAATTGAGTGAAGGGCGTTCTTTTTTTATTTTTAGGGAGGGGGAAGAAGGTTTGGAATTTGAAGCGGCGCACATCAGCTTTATGGAGGCACATACGAATGGAAGGACGGCTGAACGGCGGGGGAGGCTGCTGCGCGGACATAACTATGCGGAGAAGCTGTTTCTGTTGAATGTATGGTGGCCGTTATTCGAATCACTGGAGCATTTGTACCCTGAATATGAGGTGTATGACTGGAACCGGAAGTCGCAGTTTCTGGATTTTGCCTTTTTGCCGCAGAACGGAACCTGCTTCGGGATTGAGTGTGACGGCTATCAGAGCCATATCAAGGATATAGACCGGGAGAAGTTCAACTATGCGCTGAACTGGGACACCTTCCTGACCGGCATGGGCTGGAAGATGCTGCACTTCTCGTTCGACGATATTCAGCAGCGTCCCGAAGTGTGCCGGATGCTGCTGCAGCTGGCGCTGGCACCGTTTTTGGCGCGGAGTAGAGTGGCCGGAGCACAACTGTTGTCTGGAGAAAAAGACGTATTACGTTTAGCCTGGCAGATTGGAAGACCCCTTCGTCCTAAGGATGTTACAGACTATTTTCAGATCAACTATAGAACGGCGCGCAAGCTGCTCAGCGCTCTGAGCGAGAAAGGACTGCTCCAGCCTGTCGCTGGCGGAAGAGGGATAAGATCCTATGAACTGAGGCCAATGCATCAGGATCAGAGTTGGTGAGAAGACGGAACTTCATTGGTTAAAAGGCTTTGAATAGTCGCAGCCGCACCAGTGTGAATGTATTTTGTACATTAGAATTTAGTCAAAACCCGCGATTTCGAGCTTCTGTTGCATTTTATACAGTAGAATTTTTATTTATGGTTGGTTATGATGTAATTCTGAGAATTCTAATGTACGAAATACAATAGATCGTGGATATGAGCGGAATTTCGGCCAATCTGTTGTACAAAATACAATCACCGCTCTATTGGTAGGCTGTCTATGCTCATGCTACACTTTAGCGGGTGCGAAGGGTGCGAAGGGTGCGAAGGGTGCGAAGGGTGCGAAGGGTGCGAAGGGTGCGAAGGGTGCTGACGGTGCCGTCTTCGTAGCGCGCTTCACCTCCGGTTCATCCCCAGATTCTTTTGACAAAAACTGCTGTAACGCTTACCATTCAATATAGAAAGAAAGGAGAGGGTCGCCTTGAATTGGCTCGGATCTTTGCAGCAGTTGGGCAGAGCCATTATGCTTCCTACCATGGTGCTTCCGGCGGCAGCTATCCTGCTGAGTCTGGGCAGCTTACCGTGGTCTGCATGGGGACTTTCTTCGGTATCCGAAGTGACGACGTACGCGGGGCAAGGAATATTCTATTTCATGCCTTATTTGTTTGCTGTCGGTGTTGCGTGGGGGTTGTCCAATCAGGCCGGACCGGCCGGACTGGCCGCGCTCGCAGGGATGTTCACTTATGACCGGATTGTGTCCAACATGGGAGACGGGGCTGTACAGCCTGCAACTTTAATTGGGATTATCCTTGGGATTGTAGCCGGTGTAGCGCATAACCGGTTTAAGAATATCAAGCTGCCGGAGGCGATCCAGTTTTTTGGAGGGTCGCGTTTTGTTTTGCTGTTCATGGGCTTATTCTCGGCGTTATTCGCCTGGGTCATGCTCGGAGTGTCACCGCTCTTGCAGGAGCTACTCAATGAGCTGTTCAGGGTAGTGCAGGTGACCGGCGGGTATGGAGTGTTTGTCTACGGGGTGCTATACAGGGTGCTGACGGCCTTTGGCCTGCACCATATTCTGAATAATGTGTTCTGGTTCCAATTGGGCTCCTTTACGACGCCTGACGGCAGTGCGGTCGTACAGGGGGATTTGCCGCGCTTTTTTGCCGGCGACCCTACAGCAGGTGTGTTCATGGCCGGGCTGTTCCCGATTATGATGTTCGCTCTGCCGGCAATTGCCTTTGCGATCATTCAGGAAGCACGCGAGGACCTCAAGCCCAAGATCAAGAAGACTTTTTTGCGTGCAGCTTTGGTGTGCTTTCTGACCGGCGTGTCGGAGCAGATTGAATTTGCCTTCCTGTTCGCGTCGCCGTATTTGTTTGCGCTGCATGTGGTCATGTCCGGGCTTGCGATGGTGCTGACCTACTCGCTCGGGATTCATCACGGCTTCTCCTATTCTGCGGGGACCATCGACTTCTTCCTCAACATGCATCTGTCCCAGCGGGCTTGGCTGCTGATTCCGATCGGGATCGGCTATGGCATTGTCTATTATAACGTGTTCCGCTGGGCGATCCGCCGGTTCCAGATACCTACGCCGGGCCGCGAGGAAGGCTCTGAACTGGGCGACTGGGCGGGCAATATCCCGTATCAGGCTCCGCTGATTCTGGAGGCGCTGGGCGGCAAGGAGAATATTGTGCAGGTTCAGGCCTGCATCACCCGGCTGAGATTAACGGTGCATAATGACCGCTTCATAGATACAGGGGCGCTTAAGGGGCTGGGTTCCGCAGGTATTATTAAGCTGGGCGGGGGCAATGTGCAGGTCGTCTTCGGGACGTATTCGGAGCTGATCCGTGAGGAGATTGACAAGCTGATGCTGCGCGATCTGCCGCAGGTGCTGTTCAGTGCGCCGATCCAGGGGCGTATGATGCCGATTGAAGAGGTGCCGGATCATATTTTTGCCGCGAAGCTGGTGGGGGATGGAGTGGCCTTTGTCCCGGAAAAGGGAGAGCTGGTCTCGCCCGTATTCGGCAAGGTGATGCACGTATACCCTACAATGCACGCAGTGGGCATAGCTACGCCCGAAGGGCTCGAGGTGCTCATGCATATCGGGATTGATACTTCGCAGCTTAAGGGGCCGTTTGAGGCGCTTGTACAGGAAGGTGACAGCGTGGAGCCGGGGCAGCTGCTGGTCAAGTTTGATCTGGCCTACTTGAAGGAGCATGCCGCTTCACTGGCGACACCGATGGTGATTACCAACCCGGACCGGGTCAAATCCTGGAGCTATGCGCCATTCAAAAACGTGAAAAAGGGGCAGTCTTCCGTTATGTCCGTGGTACTACATGAAAGCAATGTTGGAGGGATCGAAGCATGATACAAGGCATAGGCGCCGCAGCAGGTGTTGCCATCGGGAAGGCCTTTGTCTTGCCGAACTGGGAATGGAGTCTGCCGGACACCCAGGTCAATCCGGTGGATCTGGCGAAGGAGTTCGAACGGTTGTACGAAGGCATTCGAACCTCCAAGGACGAAATCGAGTTTATCAAAAAAGAATTCCGCGAGGTCGTCGGACCAGAGGAATCGAGTATTTTCGATGCCCATCTGGCAATTCTGGATGATCCGGTGTTCATGAGCGAAATCCGCGGCATTATCGAACGCCAATACAAGGCGGCCGAGGTGGCGGTCAAGGAAGCGATCGACCACTTCGTGGCGATGTTCGATTTGCTCGACGATGAATATATGAAGGAGCGGGCTGTGGACATTAAGGATGTCGGTAACCGCCTGCTGAAGCATCTCCTGGGTGCGCCTGAGGTCACTCTGCCGTCGGATACCCAGCCGTACATCCTGGTAGCGAAGGAGTTGTCCCCCTCACAGCTGGCGCATTTGAATCCGGCGTATGTGCTGGGCATCGTGACGATGATGGGCGGCAAAACCTCGCATTCCTCCATCATGGCCCGTGCGCTCGGCATTCCGCTGGTGGCGGGCCTGGAGAACAAGATCCTGACTCCTATCCAGACAGGGGACATGCTGGTGCTCGATGGGGAGACCGGAGCGGTCATGATTCATCCGGATGAATCCACACTTCTTGACTTCAACACCAGACGCGCGAAGCAGCAGCGGAAGCGGGAACAATTGGAGCTGCTTGCAACCGTTGAAGCGGTGACGAAGGACGGTGTGTCTCTGCGGCTGGCCGGCAATATCAGTTCCGTGAAGGAGCTGAATATGGCGCTGAAATACGGGGCCGAGGGAGTGGGGCTGTTCCGCACAGAGTTTCTGTACATGGACCGCAGTTCTTTTCCGACAGAGGAGGAGCAGTTCGAAGTCTACAAGCTGGTCGCGGAAAAAGTCGGCAAGGAGTCCGTGGTCATCCGCACGCTTGATATCGGGGGAGACAAGCATCTGGATTACTTCCAGCTGCCGGAGGAGCAGAACCCGTTCCTTGGCTACCGGGCCATCCGGATCAGCTTGGACCGCAAGGACATGTTCAAAACCCAGATTACAGCCATTCTGCGGGCCAGTCATTACGGCAATGTCCGGATGATGTTCCCGATGATCTCTTCTGTCGAAGAGGTGCAGGCGGCCAAAGCGGTGCTGAACGAGGTGAAAAGTGAGCTGGACAGCCGGGGAGTACCGTATAACCGCGAGATGAAGGTAGGTATAATGATCGAGGTTCCGGCCGCAGTGATGATTGCCGACCTGCTGGCAGAGGAAGTGGACTTCTTCAGTATCGGCACGAATGATTTGGTGCAGTATGTACTGGCTGTGGACCGGATGAATGAGCAGATTGCCCATATGTATCATCCGTACCATCCGGGAGTGCTGCGCATGATCCGCATGACGGTGGATGCGGCACGCAGCGTAGGCATCGATGTCAGTGTATGCGGCGAGATGGCCGCAGACGAGCGCTCACTGCCGCTCTGGCTGGAGCTGGGGATCGGTGTTCTGAGCATGTCGCCGCAAGCCTTGCTGAAGGTGAAGCACCGTACGCTGAACACCCTGGCTTCTGAGGCCAGAGAGATTGCGAAGGTCTGCTTCCGCAACCGCACCAGCTCGGAAACAGAGGAGCAGCTTACAGCTTTTGTAGGACGGAGCGGATTCCCGCTGGGCGCTGGCGGAGATTCCAAAGAGAAGACGTCATAGCCTTCTAGCGGCCGAATATTATTGGCGTACAAGGACAAGTTGAACAAGAATATTGATATTAAGTCCGGGGTGAGGGTCAAGGGGGCCATACACACCGGGCTTTTTTCAATGATAAGAATGTATATGTTTTGGGGTTCCCGCAAAGTATCTGAGTCATCATCGAAGCTTAATCCCCACTTTGTGGGGTTATTTTGCTTTGAAATTACAGGAGAACAAGCCCGCTGTCAAAAAAGCAAAACCGTTTGGACTACTCGGCAGTCAGTATATACAGAAGTCAAAAAAAAGAAAGGGGAGACTAAGCCTGGATGGAACATACGTGGGAAGGCGAGCAGGTGCGCCACTTGAATGAACAGGAGCAGCTGTTTATCAGCCGGGTACTGGAGCAGAAGAAAATACTCTACAGCATTGCGTACAGCTACTTGCGCAGCGAGGCTGAGTCACTTGAAATGGTTCAGGAAACTACATACCGGGCCTGGGTCAAGCGCAGGAGCCTGAAGGACGAGGGCCGGTTCGCACCCTGGCTGACCCGGATTCTGATCAACTGCTGCAAGGATGAACTGAAACGGAGGAAGCGGCTGGCTGCTCCTGTGCCGGAACCGGCAAGCGCTGGACTACAGGAGATGACCAGTGACCGTAAGCTGGATATGGAGCAGGCCCTGGAAGCGGTAAAGCCGAAATACCGTCAGGTGCTTGTGCTGAAATACTACCGGGATATGACGCTGACAGAAATTGCCGAGGTGCTGGGTAAGCCGGAAGGAACGGTTAAGACCTGGCTGAACAAGGGACTTAAGCAGTTGCGCGACAAAATGAGAATCAAAGGGGGACTATAGCATGGTCAAGACAGAAGAAGAGCTGCTGAAGGAGTACTACCACAGTCTGTCGGCAGAAGCGGATGAGGTTGCAGAGATGAAGCTGAATACGGCAATCCGTAAAGGCATAACGCGTTCACGCAGAAGCTCTATGTCACTAAGGAAGCGATATGCTCTGGCTACAGCGGCGGCAGTACTTGGGATTGTGCTGTTATTCTCCTTTCCCCGGGCGGGTGAGGTGTTGAAGACCCAAGGGGCAGCTCCCGATCAGGCAGCAATATATCAGAGCTACGGACCCCTTGAAAAGTACATTCCAGCTGTGATGACCACAAACGCCGTATCTTCGGCAATCGAGGCTGGCCTTGTACAGCGCATTACGGGTGTTACCGCGGAGCAGAACGGATTTGTCCTGACTGTAGACGGAATTGCTGTAGATCAGAAGGGGATTATCATTTTGTATTCCTTGCAGAATAAGACTGATGAGAAGGCCCGAGTAGCACATATTCAGTTAACATCAGCTGTTTCAAATCCTTTGCATACATCCCTGGGGCCTGAGAACTCAATTTCCCCAAATCGTATAACCTACGGGTATGAATTAAGGCAGTGGGAGAGTGATGCAGGCGCTCTTCCCGATCAATTTACGTTTGAGCTGGAGCTTGGTAAATACAAACAGTTTGCCCCAGCTTCAGCAGACAGCCTTTACGCTAAACTGTCTGTAGCCATTCCGCTGGACCGGGAGCAGCTCGCCAAGGCAGGAGAAACCATACATGTAGACAAAACACTGGAAATAGACGGTCAGAAAATTAAAATTAATCAGGTCTATCTGGCCGCCTCCGGCATTTATCTGGACTATACCTGCGACCCGCTGAACTCCAAACAGATCTTCTCCATGTACAAACCGGGGCTCTTGGCAGGCGGCAGTGGTGATTATACGTATCTGGCTTTACGCGCCGCCAGCTTTACGGACAGTGGGGGCAGACTGATATTTGCAAACGACAGCAGCTCTACACAATCGCTCCAGCTGCAAATCAATGGAATTCTGGCGCTGGATAAGAAGGCAACCCAATTAATTGTAGATACGGATAAGCAACAAATTATCAAGGCTCCGGATCCGTATCTGCAAATGTCCGTTCACAACACGGAGAGGGGCTCTACGATGGTGCTGGAGTATGATTCTCAGGCACAGACTAACAGTATCTACAATAACTTAATGCTGGGGCGAAAATTCACCGATGGAGCAGGTTCAGTTCATTCAGCAGATAAGTTTGATATCGATATTCCGCTGCGCACGGAGCCGGAGAATGCGAAGTCAATCCCTCACATGTATTACCAGGGTCTGGGCAGTAATAAATACCCGCAGCCGCTGACGTTCACCATTAAGGCATATCCTGCCCTGATCAAAGAGAAACTGTCCGTTCCAATCCGGTAATCCTCCTTTAAAAGCAGGAACAAGCCCTGAACCCTGTCAGACGACAGGGCAGGGCTTGTTGTTTGTATCAGATATCACTATTGCCTGCTATTCACCAGCAAGCGCATCGCAGAACGCTTTGCCGTAAGGCGGCAGATCCGGCGGGCGGCGGGCGGAGATGATATGGCCGTCAGTGACTACAGGCTCGTCCTTCCAGATGGCTCCAGCGTTCTCCATATCGTCACGGATGCCCGGTGTGGAGGTGACGGTGACCCCTTCAAGTATTTTGGCGGAGATTAAGACCCAGCCTGCATGGCAGATCTGTCCAATCGGCTTCTTCGCAGTATTGAAATCCTGCACCAGCTTCAGCACTGCGCTGTACCGGCGGATTTTGTCGGGAGCCCAGCCTCCGGGAACAAGGATGCCGTCATAGTCGGCTGCCTTAAGCTCATCCCAGCTGTATTCAGCAGTGGCCGGGACGCCATATTTGCCGACATATGTCTTCCCCTTCTCAAGGCCGGCCAAATGAACCTCGGCCCCTTCCTCGCGGACGCGGTATACGGGATACCACAGCTCAAGATCTTCAAATTCATCGTCCACCAGCGCAATGACTTTTTTACCTGACAGTCTCATTCTATACAGCTCCCTTCGGCTTAACTTCCTGATATCTATGTCATTCTATCAAAAGAGACACGTGAAGTCACATTTTGATATGGAAAAAAATTAAATCATTGCCAATTAAAACATGATATGCAAACTTGCAGGGATTCAGGGGAATGAAGTCGAATACTAGAAAGGGAAAAGGCAAAACCATGCGTTTTTAAAAGATCATTCTGAGGTGTGGGAGATGTATAAGGAACAATTAATGAAGAAGTCTTGTGGCTGCGGCGGGATCATGACCATACATATGCATACGCTGATTTATAGTGCGAAGATCAAAATTACTCATGTCCCTGTATATACCTGCGGGCAATGCGCCCGCTATGAGCCCTTGCCGGTTATCAAGCGTGACCTGGGTCTGCTGATCCAGGAGCTTGGAGAGCGTCCTGCGGGCAAGCTGCATTTGTCCTTTGCGGACCGCAATGAGTGGGCCAGTGTGCTGAAGGATACGCTTTCTGCGGGCCTGTTTGCCGGTGGCTTGCCGGAACTGGAGGAGTCTATCCGCACGGCTATGCAGAGCCGGATTGATCTGCTGCTGGATGTATACCGCACGGCTGCGGATCTGTCTGACCGGAAATGGATGGAAGAAATAGGCCTCCGGCTATCCCAGTTGACGGCTCAATCGGCAGAAAGTGCCAAATAAAGAGTATTTTTTGACATTTTGAAAAAAAGTCTGCAAAAACAATGAAAAATTTTCAGTGAATGTTGGATTTTTCACGCGCTTTTTGATACGATAGAGAAAGCTTATAGAAATCTTGAAATTTTAAGGGCTTTCATCTGGAAGTTACTGGAGGATCAGAAATTGGCGGAAGGCGTTAAAGCCGCGCCAGGACTGGCGTTTCAACCTTTGAAAGAAATTTTGAAAGGAAAATGAAGCGTTATCATTGCACAATTGTACAAAGTGTCGTATCATAATTTTAATTAGTCGAACGATAAAATTTATCGCAATGGAGAGAGTAATTTGACGGTAACCATTTACGATGTAGCTCGAGAAGCAGGCGTATCTATGGCTACGGTATCACGGGTTGTGAATAATAACCCCAACGTGAAACCGCAGACCCGGAAGAAGGTTTTTGAAGCGATTGAGCGTTTGGGCTATCGTCCGAATGCTGTGGCGAGAGGTCTCGCCAGCAAGAAAACGACAACCGTAGGGGTTGTTATCCCTGATATCTCAAACTCGATTTTTGCGGAAATTGCACGCGGGATTGAAGATATTGCCAATATGTATCACTACAACATTATTCTCTGTAACGCTGACAAGCGCAAAGAGAAAGAGATTCGTGTCATTAACACACTGCTCGAGAAGCAGGTGGACGGGCTGCTGTTCATGGGCGGAACCGTTACGGAAGAGCATATTCAGGCGTTCCAGACCTCTGCTGTGCCTATCGTACTCTGTGCGACCCGCGATGAGAAGGGAACGTATCCTTCCGTGGATATCGACCACGAGACGGCTGCATTTGATGCAGTGAATACGCTGATCCGCCACGGACACCGTGAGATCGCCATGATCAGCGGCACACTGCAGGACCCTGCGAACGGATATGCCCGGTTCCACGGCTACAAGAAGGCGCTGGAAGCGGCAGGTATCGAGTATCAGGAGGATCTGGTGCGCATCGGTAACTATCGATACGAATCCGGTGTCGAAGCGATGAAGTACTTCCTGGGTCTGAAGAAGAAGCCGACAGCTATCTTTGCCGCTACCGATGAGATGGCAATTGGCGCCATTCACAGTATTCAGGATGAAGGCCTTAAGGTACCGGATGACTTCTCGATTATCAGTGTAGACAACATCCGGATGGCTTCGATGGTTCGTCCGCTCCTCACTACTGTAGCACAGCCGATGTATGATCTCGGTGCTGTAGCGATGAGACTGCTGACGAAGCTGATGAAGAAGGAGACCGTTGAGAATCCGCGGGTAATTTTGCCGCATGAGACCATTCTTCGTCTGTCTGTCAATCATGTCAACAAATAAGATCAGTATGTCTAGCACGTGAATATAGGTTTCTTAAGAAGCTCCTTCGGGAGCTTTTTATGTTTGCGGTCAGAAAATTCAAGGGGGCTATGAAATGAGCGGAGTGCTGGGTCTGATTGGCGCAATGGATGAAGAAATCAAGCTGCTGCTGGAAGAGATGGAGAATCGGCAGACCACGGTGAAGGCCGGAATTACCTTTTATGCAGGGACAGTGTTCGGGAAAGCAGCTGTGGTCTGCAAATCAGGAGTAGGGAAGGTGAACGCCGCAGTAACCACACAGATTCTGCTGGACAGCTTCGACGTAGAGCAGGTGCTGTTCACAGGAGTGGCCGGAGCGCTGCATCCTGAGCTGAACATCGGGGATATTGTTATTTCGTCCTCCTGTATTCAGCATGATATGGATGTTACAGCGCTCGGTTATGCCAGAGGGGTGATTCCCTATCAGGAGATCTCCGCCTTCCAGGCAGATCCTCTGCTGGTGAAGTTAGCAGAAGAGGCTTGTCAAGAGCTGAAGCAGAAGTCTGTAACTGGCATTGTACTGTCCGGGGATCAATTCATCGCCAGCAGGGCATCAGTAGCTATGCTGCGTGAGCAACTGGACGGGGCCTGTGCAGAGATGGAGGGTGCGGCGGTTGCCCAAGTCTGCCATATGAACGGGATACCTTTTGTAGTCGTACGTTCAATGTCAGACAAGGCAGACGGCTCAGCCCATGTAAATTACAGTGAGTTCACCGTAACTGCCTCGCAGCATTCGCATGCCATTCTGGAGCATATGCTTAAGGCAATGTAACCTGCATGCAGGCCGCCTGAATTAATACATAAACCGCTGTCTGAAGCGCACCCGGTCGAAGGTCTCGCGGGAGGATAGCGGTACTTCCTGACCCATGCGGACCATGAGGCAATTGGCCGGATGCGAGCAAATCTCCGGATCATCGGTAGCATACCACACCATATCTACCGTCTTCATCAGCTTCTCCATCATCTGGCGGTACTCCCATACGGTAAGGCCGCTCCCCTTGAGGTCCCAGTGCCAATAATATTCGGTTGTGAATACGATGCAGTTCTCCAGTTGTCCCTCTTCAAAAGCGCTTGAAACCAGCAGCTTCGCAAGCCCGCTCCCGCGGTACTCGTCAGCCACTTCTATAGCTCCCAGCTCAATCAGATCTTCCATTCCGCCCTGAGACCATAACTCCAGTTCATCCGGATAATGAAAAGTGACATAGCCCACGATAACGTCTGAGACCACTGCTGCTACGATGCGTCCTTCAGGTAAGCCCGATATCTCTATCAAGGCTTCAAGCTGCTCCTGCGGCTTACGGAAGGCGTCCAGATCTCGGTGCATACTTAAGGTCTGAAGCGTTTCGGCGGATAAGGGTCCGCGGACAGAAATCAGCCGGCCTTGATGCTCTATCGTATGGAATACAGGGATTTTATAATGCTCCATGCTTGGGCTCCCTCCGGTTCACTATAATATGGAATGTAACCGCTTCCTGTGATATACTGATTCCGACACGGAATATTCACATTTAGAACGTTGACGCAATTAATAGAAGTAGATGGTACCCTTAAAGCTTAAAGCAAACCAGAAGGGGAGGCAAGAGTAATGGGGCAAGTTCAAGGCGAAATTTTGCCGGGCCGGGTGCAGCGCTCGAATATGGAGGATTATTCCCGGGCAGTTGACGAATTCCGGTGGGAGGATGTCGAGCGCAGCTTCTCCTGGCATGGGACCGGCAAGGTGAATATGGCACATGAAGCGATCGACCGTCATGTCGACGAGGGGCGTGGGGCTGCTACGGCACTGATCTACAGCGATGCGGTGCGAGAGGAGCGGTACACCTTCGCCGACTTAAGGGAACGGTCGAACAAGTTCGGTAATGTACTACGCAAATACGGAATCGGCAAAGGCGACCGGGTGTTCATCTTCATGCCGCGTACCCCGGAGCTGTATTTCAGCCTGCTCGGCATACTGAAGACGGGAGCAGTAGCAGGTCCTCTGTTCGAGGCGTTCATGGAGACGGCGGTCAAGGACCGGCTGGAGGACAGCGGAGCCGTGGCGCTAGTGACCACGCCGGAGCTGCTGCACCGGGTGAAGCGGGAGCAGCTCCCAGGACTGCGCCATATCTTTGTGGTAGGAGCTTCTGCTGCTGAAGATTCGGGGCTGCTGAGCTATGAAGCGGAGATGGCTGAGGCGTCCGCTGAGCTGGAACCGGAATGGCTGAGCCTGGACGACGGTCTGATTATGCATTATACCTCCGGTTCCACCGGGAAGCCCAAAGGCATCTACCATGTACAGAGAGCCATGATCCAACACTATTATACAGGCAAGGTAGTCCTGGATTTGCGGCCGGAGGATGTGTACTGGTGCACGGCCGATCCGGGTTGGGTGACTGGAACCTCTTATGGGATCTTTGCCCCCTGGCTAAATGGGGTAGCGAATGTAATCCGTGGAGGCCGCTTCAGTCCGCTGGATTGGTATAAGACGATTGAACGCTTTGGGGTGACGGTATGGTACAGTGCGCCTACGGCTTTCCGGATGCTGATGGGGGCTGGTAAGGAGACTCTGGAGGGGATCAATCTCAGCAGTCTGCGTCATGTGCTGTCTGTCGGCGAGCCGCTGAACCCTGAGGTCGTGCGCTGGGGCGACAAAATCTATCAGCAGCGGATTCATGATACGTGGTGGATGACCGAGACGGGAGCGCAGCTCATCTGCAACTACCCGGGAATGGACATCAAACCAGGCTCCATGGGGCGGCCGTTGCCGGGGATTGAGGCAGCTATCCTTGATGACCGCGGCAACGTGCTGCCGCCTTATGCCATGGGCAATCTGGCTATTCGCACCCCCTGGCCGTCCATGATGGGCAAGGTGTGGAATAACCAGGCTAAATACGATGAATACTTCCGAATTCCGGGATGGTATATCTCCGGGGATTCGGCGTATATGGATGAAGACGGCTACTTCTGGTTCCAGGGCCGGATTGATGATGTGATCAATTCCTCCGGGGAGCGGATTGGACCTTTCGAGGTCGAGAGCAAGCTGGTGGAGCATCCGGCTGTCGCGGAGGCTGGGGTCATCGGCAAGCCGGATGTCATGCGCGGAGAGATCATCAAGGCCTTCATCTCGCTACGGGACGGATACAGTCCAACCGCGGAGCTGAAAGAAGAGATCGCGGCATTTGTCAAAGCCGGCCTGTCTGCCCATGCTGCACCGCGTGAAATCGAGTTTAAGGATAAGCTGCCCAAGACCCGATCCGGCAAAATTATGCGCCGTGTACTGAAGGCCTGGGAGCTGCATCTTCCGGCAGGCGATTTGTCTACCATCGAAGACTAGGCAGAATTTAAAAAAGCCCGTTCCCCTTATCCCGGGGAACGGGCTTTTGAAGCTTATACTGAACTCTGACTGCCCTGCTTAACGTCCGGAGCTGCCTGGTGCGTTAGTAGCGGTACTGCCTCCGGCATTCCCGCCCGTATTCCCGCTGGTATTGCCTGCGGGCTTCCCGCCGCTGTTTCCGCCGGCTGCATTGGTACCGCCTAACGGAGTTGAATCATCAACGGCAGGCGGCTGAACAATGATCATGCCAGGGTCTTCCGTACTATCCGGGATGATTCCGGCGTCCGGTGTCGGCTCTGCGTCCGGCGTCTGTTCCGGAGTAGGCGTAGGCTCAGGTGTCGGCTTAATGCCGCCAGCCACACTGCCGGAAGCAGTCTCATGTCCGGCTACGTCCACGGCAGCCACATAGAAGGTAGCATTAGCGCCTGCTGGAGTACCCGGCTTGAAGACGGTACTTTCCCCAGCCGAGAGAACGGCCTGCTTTTGGAAAGATCCGCCGTTCAGGGAACGGTAGAGGCGGTAGCCGACAACATCCGGCGAACCGCTTGGAGTGAACGTAACTACAGCTTTGCCGGTACTGTAGGAGACGATGACTTCACCGGGAGCACTTGGCCCGTTGCCGTCATCGACCCGCGGATCGACCTCGGTCGGATAGTCGGTCTTAGCATCCTGCGGCATGTAGTACGCCAGTGACTCATGTGATTTCATTGCCGGGAAGGCAGCCAGCAGCTCTTTGACCAGCTCCTGAATCGGCTTCTCGCGCTTGACTACGATCTTCTCCTTCAAGAAATCCTCAGGAGTTCCTTCCAGAGGGATGTAGTTCACCCCGTTGTAAGTGATATATTTGGCATTGGAAATTCCGTCGTCGCTCTCCTTAGGAACGAATTTAGCATTGAACAGATCCGTTGTGAATCTATCCGTCAGCTTGGAAGGCTTCTTGCCGCTGTATGCCGAGACTGTCGCTTTGACGATGCCCTCCGGCTGGGCGAATTCCTTCGTACTGAACAGCTCTGGACGCTTGTCAATCACTGTATTCATTACCTTGGCCCACAGGGTTTGCGCTTGACGCTTCTGCATATCTCCCTGAAGGGTATTGACCTGCTCTTTGTAGCCCACCCAAATTCCAAGGGTGACATCCGGGGAATAGCCCATGAACCAGACATCCCCATAGTTCTGGGTGGAGCCGGTTTTGCCGACAATCGGAACTTCCTTGAAATGCTTATAGTTCCTCTTCACTGTAGTTGCTGTTCCGTCAGTAATTACGGTGCGCAGCATATCCGTCATCAGATAAGCGGTCTGCTTGGAGAAGACCTGCTCCGGGTTAACTTTATGCTGGTAGACGATTTTACCCTGACTGTCCACGATCTTCTCGATCATATAAGCATCATTGAAGGCACCGCCGTTACCGATGGAGGAATAAGCGTTGGTCAGCTCTTCCACGGATACCCCGTATTTCAGACCCCCGATAACCCCGGTCTGAGCGCTATAATCATTGTCCTGGATGGTAGTAATCCCCAGCTTCTTGGAGAAGGTCCAGGCCTTCTCAATTCCCACCTTGTCATTGAACAGCTTCAAGGCGGGAAGGTTCAGGGATTTGTTCAGGGCATAACGGGCGGTAACCAGACCCTGATAACGGTTGTTGGCGTTCTTGGGAATATGGTAGCCTTTGCCCCCGTCCTTCATGACAATCGGCGCATCATCCAGAATGCCGGCAGGCTGAATGAGCCCTGCATCCAGTGCAGGCAGGTACGCCGCAATCGGCTTCATAGTGGAGCCGGGCTGGCGAATCATTTGGGTGGCGTAGTTCATCTGCTCGATGTTGAAATCGCGCCCTTCAATCATGCCGAGAATCGCGCCGGTCTTATTATTGATCATCATACCGGCTGTCTGTTCCTTGCCTCTG
Source organism: Paenibacillus sp. FSL R7-269 (assembly GCF_000517865.1). Taxonomy (NCBI): domain Bacteria; kingdom Bacillati; phylum Bacillota; class Bacilli; order Caryophanales; family Paenibacillaceae; genus Paenibacillus; species Paenibacillus sp. FSL R7-269. The sequence continues at coordinate 24,583 of NZ_ASPS01000027.1, read as the reverse complement.
GCCTTGCTGTCCTTGGTGAAATTACTGCTGTCATCCGAGATGCTATGCATCGCACTGTACACTTTCTTATCTATGGTGGTGTACACCCGGTAGCCGCCTGTCATCAACTGCTGCCGCGCTTCCTCCAGCAGCTGGGCAGAATCGGTGGCAGCGGCCGCCTTGTCTGACGTACCCTGGTTCAGCTTCAACAGGATTTCGGAGGCTTTGCGTTCGGTCTCCATCATGAGATAAGGGAAGGTGGCATAGGCCTTCTTCGTATGCGGAGCAAGGGAGCTCTTGATATCGAAGAGCAGCGCCTCGTCGTACTGGGAAGTGGTAATCTTGTTCTCCTCCAGCATCCGCCGCAAGACCAGCTTCTGGCGGTCCATCGCCCGGCCGAAGGCCGTCTCGTTGAATTCACCTATGCCATTGAATGCGGAATACTTGGAGGGGAGCTGGGGCAAGCCGGCGAGATACGCCGCCTGGGCCACATTCAGCTTCTCCAGATCATCCAGGCCGAAGATGCCTTTGGCGGCGGCCTTGATACCGAATACATTATAGCCGTTGGAACCGTTCCCGAAAGGAACCTTATTTAAATAAGCCGTTAAAATCTCCTGCTTGGACAAGAAACGTTCCAGCCGCAGGGACAGCAGGATTTCCTTCACCTTGCGGTCTTCCGTGCGGTCCAGGTTCAGGAACACGCGCCGTGCAAGCTGCTGGGTCAGGGTACTGCCCCCGGTCTGAACGGATTCGTTCAGTACCTTTTGCTTGACGGCCCGCAGGGTGCCGCTGAAATCCACCCCTTTATGATTGTAGAAATTATTGTCCTCTATAGCGAGAACGGCATCAATCACAAGCTGCGGGATATCGTTGAATTCAATAAGTCTGCGGTCTTCTTCTGTGCGGAGCTGGCCGATCGGCTGTCCGTCACTGAAATAGGCAAAGCCGGTAATGGCGTTCAGCCCAACCTGCTGCTGGATTAGTTCTTCGGGCCGGACCGGGTCGTCCTTCACTATTGAAGTGACGTAGCCGGCTACAGCGCCGCCGGCGAACAGGCAGCCGAGTATACCGAGTATGAACATCCACTTCACAACTGAACCGAACCTGCGGAGCCAGGATCTGCGCGGTGGACGCTGTTTTGCGGTCTTCTTTTTCTTCTCCTCAACCATCGACGATAATCCTCCTTTTAACGGAACTATTATAGCACAATTTGGCGATTTTGAATGCGCTTCTGCCGGAGAGGATTTTCAAAATAACCCCATAAAGTGGGGACTTCAGCTTAAATATAAGATTTTATATGTTGCACACGATACATTATCCTTCTATTTCTGGTTGAAACGGTACCGTCCTCTAAAAGGACGGCAAAGCCGATTCCACTTGCGATGATGACTCGGATACTGTGCGGAGGCCCCAAAATATATAAATTCTTATCATAAAAAAAGCTCCCGGATAGAAATCCGGGAGCTTTGATCAGATTCCGCTCTAAGCGAATCTTAACGGTTGTAGAATTCGACGATTTGCTTCTCATCGATATCCTGGGACAGCTCGGCACGTTCTGGCAGACGAAGGAATTTACCTTCGAATGATCCGTCAGCATATTCCAGGTAGCTTGGAAGGTGGGAGCGGTTGTCGAGAGCTTCTTTGATCGAAGTCATAGCGCGGCTTCTTTCGCGGAGTCCGATAACGTCGCCAATGCTTACACGGTAAGAAGCGATGTCGACTTTTTTGCCGTTAACGGTTACGTGGCCATGGGATACCAACTGGCGTGCACCTGCACGGGAGTTAGCGAATCCAAGACGGTAAACCAGGTTGTCCAGGCGGCTTTCGAGCAGGAACATGAAGTTTTCGCCCGCAATACCCTGGAGCTTTTGTGCCTTAGTGAAAAGAGTTTTAAACTGCTTTTCGCCCAGGCCGTACATGTGGCGCAGTTTTTGTTTTTCCAAAAGCTGCATTCCGTAGTTACTTACTTTTCTGCGTTGGTTAGCGCCGTGCTGTCCTGGTGGGAAAGGGCGTTTCAGGTCTTTGCCTGTACCGCTAAGGGAAATGCCCAGACGGCGGCTGAGTTTGAATTTAGGTCCGGTGTAACGTGCCATATTATAGTAGACTCCTTTTAATGAAAAAAATTTATTGTAGGGCCTATTTGCGCCGCAATTCGTATCCGTGAAAGCGTTAAATGGTTTCACACTGCCGAGGGAAGTTCAGCCGCTGCCCTGGCAGTAACGAAATGCGTAGAGGGTGACACAACGTTACGCCCAATAAGACTTGTTACAGTCTTGTTCAACAATAAATATTATATGAAAATGACAGTCAAAGTCAAGCGCAACTTAAAAGAGTTTTTGTCTAGGTTTGTCGTTAGTTCTTTGGTCCTAAAAAAAATCCCGGTTTTGCGGAAAATATAATGCAATACCTCAAGAAAGGGAGTAAAATATAACTAATTGGATGTTATCGGAAAACTGTGATTTCAAATATCCTGACTATATATACGCTGGATTGGTAATGTCTCTACTATAGAATCAGGGGGCGTACTCCGGTCTGGCCTGATTGAAGATGCAAAGGAGGTACTCTTTATGTCAGAGCAGGAGGCATACGGCCATAAGGATCGGGACAGCCGTATGCTGTTACAGGACATGAGGCAATCTGGCGGAGGAGATGTAGATCCCGCCGCCTGGCTGAAGGAGACGGATATCGTGTCTCATGATTTCCCCTACGCCGCCAGCTTAATTGCCGAGAGCTTCAGGGAATGGCAAGGACAAGGAGTCCCCTCCTTCACGAAGGCCTGGAGCTGGTGTGTGCTGAATTATAAAGGTGATTGGATTGAGCCCGGCTCTGAATTCCGGCAGGGGCGCTGGAGAGCAGAGTGGGAAGAAGCGGCGGGAATCTGCCTGCAGACAGGCGGGATGTATGCCGCCGAGGTTCTGGAGGAAGGACAAGCCTATTCATTTCTGGCTTTGCCGGTATTTACGCGCGGGCACGGGGAAATATTTGCCGTGCTTGGCTGCAGAATGCCTGCGGAGCAGTACGAGTCGGGCGGGAAGCATACGGCTGAAGCGATGGCGATGCATTTCCAGACCTGCTTTTATCACCAGTTTGAGCATGTGTTTGTCTCGGATCTTGCGGGGATTCATCTGCATGCCGAGCGTGAGGGCAGCCGCCGTTCGCTGCTTTTTCAGATTGTCCAGCGTATGCATGACAACATCGATGTAGACGCCGTACTGACGGAGGTCATTGACAGTATCGCTGCAATGTATCCGGGGGCGCGGCTTGATTTGTTCATGTCACAGGACCATCGCAGCACGCATCCTCAGGTCAAGCCGCTTCCGCTGACATGGTCAAGCAATGATGTCTGTGACCGGGCCTTCAAGGATGGGCGGGTCACACTTCATGCCGGGCGTGATGAGAACGGGACTGTTGAGGTAGGGCTTCCGCTCGGCGGTAAGCAGGGAGTATACGGTGTATTTCATATGATTATGGACAAGGCATCCTTCCATGAGCTGGATCTTAGCTTTCTGACCATGGTCGCGGATACTGCCGGTACAGCGTTTGAGAATGCGAAGCTGTATGAACGCTCCAACCAGCTGATCAGGGAACTGCGTATGAGCAATGAGCTTACCCAGCGGCTGAACCAGAGCCTCAGGCTCGGCGATATTTTCCAGTTTGCCTTTGAAGAGCTGCTGGCTATGTTCGAGGCGGATTATTGCTGTATCCTCCATAAGAATGAAGAACGCGGCGGGCTTGAAGTTATAGCCTGCAATTATTTGCCGCTGCTGGGTGAAATATTGGATGGCAATCAGGGGCTCGGGGGTAAGGTTTACGCTACGGGAGAGCCGCTGCTGCTCTCCGATTACAAATATGCTGCGGGGCAGACTTCGACGCTGATGGATGCTACCGGCGCAGAGTCGCTGATCGCTACTCCGCTGAATGTGGGCGGAGAGGTGCGGGGAGCCATTATGCTGGCGCATAAGCAGGCCCACTTCTTCTCCTATGACAGCTACAGGCTGCTGCAGGCGATGGCCGGTCATATCGGACTGGCTGTCGGAAATGCGAGGCTTCATGCCGAGGTGCGCCGCCTGGCGAACCGGGATACGCTGACCGGACTCTTTGCCCGTCACTATCTGGATGAAGAGATTAAGCAGCGACAGTCGAGTGATTTTTGTGGAACCCTGATCGTGGTGGACATTGACCAGTTCAAGATGGTGAACGACACCTATGGACACCAGAAGGGGGACAAAATCCTGAAGCAGGTCAGCGACATCGTGAAGACCTCGATCCGTCAGGGGGATGTCGCCGCCAGATGGGGCGGGGAAGAGCTTGCGGTCTATCTGCCTCAGCTTGGGGTGCAGCAGGCCGTATTCGTAGGGGAGCGTATCCGCAAGCGTGTAATGGGAGAGACCGAGCCGCGTGTGACCGTGTCCTGCGGGGTCGCCGAATGGAGCTGGACCGATGACCGGGTTAGTGTCGAATCTCTCTTTTACCGGGCAGATATGGCGCTCTACGAAGCTAAGAACAACGGGCGCAATCAGGTAGTGATCGATAACAAAACCACAGAGAATAATTCGAAGAATCCTTGGCCTTAGGCCTTAAGGATTTTTCTTTTTGTGTGCAAATCTAAGAACTTATATGTTTAGGGGTCCCCGCAAAGACCCTGAATAGACATCAAAGCTTAAGCGTCACTTTGAGGGGTGTTTTGCGTCATCCGGCGTATAAGGCCTGTATTCAGGGAGACCCTAGGTAGAATGCAGGTACACTCTATTTTTTGCGGAAAGGGCTTGATGGCCATGATGAACTTACGACGCGTCCGCACGGGATTTCTTGCACTGCTGACGCTCTCCAGCCTTGCATTCTGCGGGTGCACGGTGATGAAGGACAAACCGGCTGCGGAGGATTTGAATCTGGTAATGGCGGGGATGGATGGCACTGACGGGGTGTCCTTCGAAGGAGCGGCTGCGCTGCTGATCGACGGGAAGACGGTCCCGGAATCTTCGCTCTACTATGGGGGTAAGGTTGCGGATCACAACCAGATCAGCCTCTATTCGCTTCTGCCGGACGGCGGACAACCCGCTCCTGCGGCGGAGTCCGGTCCGCATTCTCTGAAGCAGGGCTCGGGTGATGCGCCAGTCTATTATACACGCATGGTGAAGGAAGACGGGAAATGGACGATGAAGCAGGCCTCTCCGGCCCTGGGCGGCAGTAATCCGCTGGAGGCGCTGAATCCGCTGCGCCAGCTGGAGGAGCTGGAGAAGCTGGACAAGAAGGTGACGGAGGAAGCGGGCAGCGCCAGAGGGACCCGGGTCCTGCGGATTGAATTAACGGCAGAGGAGGCGCGCAGACAGCTCTCGGCTGAGCTTGCGCAGAAGATGCAGGCAATCAAGCCGGCTGCCCGTGGAGACGCTGCTGTGCCTGCTGACACTCACGCTAAGGCACTTGCGGCTAAGAGCGCACTGTGGGAACAGAAGCTGACAGAGCTGCAGCAGAGGCTGAACCAGGCGGATATCCGTACGGTATATTATCTTAAGGTCGACCCGAAGCGGAATCTGCCCACCCGGCTGACCTCGAACCGCACCCTAACCTATCCCGGCAAGGCCGGAGTGACCACGAAAGAAGCCTATATTACGCAGGTGGATTTCTACGGTTATAAGTGAGCGGTTCTCTTCCCGCAGATGGCTTGCGCTCTATGACAGGCGTGCTACAATATAACGGTATGTTTATTTTCAGTAAGAGGAAGGAAGAGAGAGACAGATGAATGATCCCCGGATTCAAAAGCTTGCGGCGAACCTTGTAGGTTACTCCGTAAACGTACAGCCTGGCGAGAACGTGCTCGTCGAAATGATCGGCAGTGAACGAGATTTGATCAAAGCTGTTGTGGAGGAAGTGGGTAAGGCCGGAGGCCGTGCATTTGTGCAGCTGACCGACCGCACAGTTCTGCGCAGTATGCTCAAATATGCAACACCTGAAGGAATCAAGACCTGGGCAGAGATCGATTTGAACCGGATGAAGCAGATGGACTGCTATATCGGCATCCGTGCCGGTGAGAATGTCAATGATCTGTCCGATGTGCCGGAAGAGAACATGAAGCTCTACAACTCCCTGTATTCCCACCCGGTACATAGCGAACAGCGCGTTAAGCACACCAAATGGGTGGTGCTGCGTTACCCTAACGCCAGTATGGCCCAGCTCGCCAACACGAGCACAGAGGCCTTTGAGGACTTTTACTTCGAAGTCTGCAACCTGGATTATGCCAAAATGGACAAAGCCCAGGATTCGCTGGCTGAGCTTATGCGCAGAACCGACAAGGTGCGTATCGAAGGTCCCGGAACAGACCTTACATTCTCCATCAAGGGAATCGGGGCGGAGAAATGCTCCGGCCAGAAAAATATTCCGGACGGAGAAGTGTACAGCGCGCCTGTCCGTGATTCCGTGAATGGAACGATCAGCTATAATGCCGCATCAATCTACAACGGGGTGACCTTCGAGAATGTGAAGTTCACTTTCGAGAACGGCCGGATCGTAGAGGCTACCAGCAATGATAGCGCACGGCTGAATGAAATTCTGGATTCCGATGACGGCGCGCGCCATATCGGCGAGTTCGCCATCGGCTTCAACCCTTATATTCTGCATCCGATGAAGGATATTCTGTTCGATGAGAAAATTGCCGGCAGTCTGCACTTCACACCGGGCCAGGCTTATGATGTGACGGATAACGGCAACCGTTCGTCCATTCACTGGGACCTCGTGCTGATTCAGCGACCTGATTACGGCGGCGGCGAAATTTACTTCGACGATGTGCTGATCCGTAAGGATGGGATTTTTGTGGTGCCGGAACTGGAAGGTCTGAATCCGGAGAACCTGAAATAAAATGGTACAAAAGCGGTGATTCCAAAAGCACGTAATGGCCTGTTTCCAAGAAACACCTTGCGTGAGTAAGCGGATTCAATGTATCATGGAATTGGTAACAAGTGAACATAAGTATATAATCAAGTTGCGGAGGGATTCCTATGTCCAACAATGCGGCAATCGTGGATATTGCACAGACAGCAAGCCAATTTAATTCATCTATCGTTCTTCAAGCGGACAACAAGTACATTGATGTTAAGAGCATCCTGGGCTTGTTCACTACTCTGGTATCCAGCCAAAGCTACGAGCTGCATGTACATGGCACAGATGCCGAGGAAGCCAAGAAAGCCATGAGCGAAGTTTTTGCCAAACACAATTTGAATTTTACAGTAGTAGCAGAGTAATTCCAGTTTCTTCTCAGACGTCCGGCCTTGCGGCTGGGCGTCTTTGCTGTGCAGCGGGGTGATTTTGCAGGAACTTCAGGAATAACCCAAACTGAAATCTTGTATTAGGTCCTAATTTCGACTAATATTAAGAATAATAAGCAATCGCTGCTGTAACTTTTGGACATGGGGGGGAAAATGCATGACTTCATCGGATTTGCAGGAACAGCTCAATATCAAAGCAATCAATCTTCTTCAAGAAGATGCCGATAAAATTCAGAAGCTCATTGAAGTACAGATGGAGAATTTGGCAACCCGTTACTGCCCTCTCTATGAGGAAGTGCTGGATACCCAGATGTACGGCTTCTCCAGAGAGGTCGATTTTGCGGTCAGAGCGGGGCTGGTGCCTGAGCTTACAGGCAAGCAGGTGCTGAGCAAGCTGGAACGCAATTTGGCTGTACTGTATGAGGCGCTGAACAAGAAGGCTGAGGAGCGGGAGATGTAAGTCCCGGTCATCAAGTGGAAACGGCATTGCCGTCCTTGTTAAGGACGGTTCCGTTTAATTCTTATATTTTCAACAAAACGCACATGAAGGACCCGGGGGTCGATCATGTGCGTTTTTTTAATGGAGCTATAGGGCCTCAGAAGGGCAATCAGACCAAATAGAAAGACACGCCCAGAATCATGTAGACCGCCAGCAGCAGGAGACCCTCGTACCAGTTGGTTGCGCCGTCCTGAATAATCGATTTGGCGATGAACACCGATACGGCAATGGCTACGATCTCAATCGTGGTGAACACAATCGACATGGTGTTGCCCATGAAATAACTGGCGAAGATCAGCACAGGAGCGACGAACAGGGCAATCTGCAGACTGCTGCCTACGGCGATCTCAACTGCGGCTCCGATCTTGTTCTTCATGGCGAGCATAATGGCAGCGCTGTGTTCTGCGGCGTTACCGATAATTGCTACAAGGAATGCACCGACGAACAGCTCGCTGAAGCCAAAGCGTTCGGTGAGAGTCTCCAGCGTTCCGACCAGCCATTCACTGACGAAGGCGACCATCACAGTGGCAAGGACGAGATAGAGGATTGAACGGTTCCGGGACCAGACTGGAGCATGCTCATTCGGCAGCTCTTCCGCAGTATCGTCCGTAACATCCGCCAAATACTTCTTGTGTGTGATCATGGAGAAGACCAGCCAGGCAAGGTAGGCGGCAATCAGCAGGCCGGCAACAACAAGGCTAAGCACATCAGTGTCTTTCTCAGTGATGGAATGCGTGTTGAAGAACATGGCCGGGACGAACAGGGCGATGACCGCAACAATCATCAGCGAGCCGTTCAGACCGGCGAGTGTGACATTGAAGTTCTGAACCTTGAACTTCATGCCCCCGGCAAAAATGCTAAGTCCGAGGACGAGCAGCAGGTTGCCGATGATGGAGCCGGTCAGACTCGCTTTTACCATGTCAAACAGTCCTTCCTTGACTAAGAAGAAGGCGATGATCAGCTCGGCCGCATTGCCGAAGGTTGCGTTCAGGAACCCTCCAAGCCGCTGTCCGGCGTAGTGGGCTACACTCTCAGTGGCCCGGCCGAGGAAACCGGCCACGAAGATGACTGAAACGGCGGACAATACGAACTGAAGCGTATGATCCCAATTCGCGTAATGCCCTATGGCGCTAAGGATGAAGCTGATGACCAGCAGCGCCGGTGAGATCCATTTTTTCAAGGGTAAGCACTCTCCAGTCTCTATATGTAGGTTGAATTTATAATCAATATACCCAAATTGTTCCTGGCTGTAAACGGGGGTGAGAGAAAGTCATTTGCTTTTTAGCCTGCTTTGGAATTACAATAATTGATAATGAGAGTAGGGGGGATATGGCATGGCAGAACAGCTTCAACTGGAATTGGGAAATATACGGATATCGAATGACGTTGTCTCAAAAATTGCCGGCCTGGCCGCGCTTGAGACTCCCGGAATTGCAGCTATGTCTGGCGGTTTGTCAGAGGGCTGGGCAAAGCGCCTGAGCGGCAAGAACGTGCAGAAGGGTGTTACTGTCGAAGTGGGTCAATTGGAAGCTGCAGTCGATCTGCGCATCATCGTACTGTACGAAACGCCGATTCATGAAGTGTGCCGCATGCTTCAGCAGAATGTTCGCGAGGCTGTGGAGAGTATGACCGGACTTCACATCGTAGAGGTTAACGTTAAGGTCGAAGGCGTAGCCTTCAAGAACGACGAGATTTCTTAAGCACAATTATATTAGTCATCCATGCAAAAGGCAGTCCGGAATATATTCCGGACTGCCTTTCAACTTGGCTCAACCCTCATCTGTATGTAGGTGGCCTCTTAGCGTGCGCGTGTGCCTGCACTTCTGTTGTTGCGCACTTGTCTGACCGTAGTCACAGACTTCACGACTTCCTCCTTGGCAGGACGGTTGGTCTCCCGTGAGATGCTGAGCATAATCCCCATGCATAGCATGGTGACGAGCAGGGAGGAGCCGCCGTAGCTGATAAAGGGCAAGGTAACCCCGGTCATCGGGATCGTATTAGTGACACCGCCGATGTTGATGAAGGCCTGAATGGCAATCAGTCCCATAATCCCGATGCCGACCAGTGTGCCAAAGGGATCGGTGCACCGCAGTGAAATTAAAATCCCTCTCCAGATGAAGTACAGATAGAGCAGCAGGAACAACGCGGTTCCGACAAAGCCGAGCTCCTCACCAATGACGGAGAAGATAAAGTCGGTATACGGATACGGCAGATAATGCAGCTTCTGGATACTCTGTCCGAATCCGGAGCCTTGTGTTCCCCCCTCGCCAAGGGCGATCAGGGATTGCATAATATTGTAGCCGCTGCCGGAGGCATCTTTCTCCGGGTCAAGGAAGGCTTCAATGCGGCCCTGTCTGTAGTCTTTCTGAAATTCAGCTTTCTCGGTGTGAGGGGACAAGGAATCAATGGCTGCCTTCGCGCCTATGACGAGGGCTACCCCCAGAACAAGCAGAGCGATCGATCCCATGATGTGCTTCATGCTGGCACCGCCGGCATAGATGACAAGTCCGCTGGTTGCAACTAGAATGAGGCACGAGCCCAGATCGGGCTGCATCATAATCAGTCCGGCGACAATTCCGACGATAATCATGACCGGGATATACCCTGTCCGCAAATCGCGCAGGCGTTCACCTTTTTTGGTGATCAGGGCAGCCAGGTAGAGAATGATAGAGATCTTGGCCAGCTCGGTAGGCTGAATCCCAAGGGTTCCGATACTCATCCAGCTCTTGGCGCCGTTAATCCCCTCAGTGGTTGCTACGAACAGCAGCAGGACGAGGGTAATCACGAAGATCGGGGCGTACCATTTCTTGAATTTGCTGTAGTGGATATTCATGACAACGAACATGATGAAGCTACCCAGCACGGCCCAGACCAATTGTTTTTTGACGAAGAAAAATGCATTATTGCTGTATTTCCCGCTGGCAAGGGTTAAGCTGGAGCTGGAGCTGAACACCATAAGCAGGCCGAAGCCTACGAACAACAGGGTGAGAATAAGCAGCTGGAAATCGGGCGTTCCTCTTTTGGGCGGGTTGGCTTTGGCGGCCGGTTTTCCCTTCGCGGTACTCAAGCTTCCAGCAGCGCTTTCAATTCATCGATATGCTTCTGGGCTACCTCAAGCACCGGCTGAGGCACCGGAGATTCATATTCCAGTCCGTGGGGGAAGGTGGCCTTGCCCAGATAGACGGCTTCAATCGCCAGCACCGCGTCCGCCTTCTCCAGCTTCCCTTCCACAGCACGGGTATTAATGCGCAGGAAGTATTCGCCGCCATCCTTGCGGTCTTCTATCTTGCAGTCATAAGTCGCGCGGTAGTATTCCCATTGCCATCTGATGAATCCTGCTTTGGATGCACTCTCGTCGAGATAAAGAAGGTCGCTCTTCAATCCTTCGAGGCCCGTGTTCTCAAATATCATAGCGCACAACTCCCCCTAATGAAGTATAATGATTCATTTGTAATTAAAATTTGTTATTGTTCTTCCTCATGATAGTCTGTTTCCGGGGGTTGCGCAAGGTAGAACGGGCTGATCGATACCCACTTTTTTGCGTTTCTGCTACAATAAAAGAAAGTTGGCAGGCTGCGGAGCGGACTGAACTCAAGGGCTTGCCCCGCAGGCTTATCCGCAGGATACTGTCCGAGAAGGGAATGGAGAGTTATGGAGAGGTTAAAGTTCGAGGAGCTGCTCCCGGAAATGGTCAAATGGCGCCGCCATCTGCACCGTCATCCGGAGCTGTCCTATGAGGAGAAGGAGACCTCCGCTTATGTCGGGGCAAGGCTCACGGAGCTGGGGATTGAGGTCCGGCGAAGTACAGCAGGCTACGGATTGACAGGGATACTTAAAGGCCGGGAGTCCGGCAGAACGGTAGTCCTGCGTGCAGATATGGACGCGCTGAATATTACGGAGGAGAGCGGCCGGGAATATGCTTCACAGCATCCCGGGGTCATGCATGCCTGCGGGCATGACGGGCATACCGCCATGCTGCTGGCTGCAGCAGCGTATTACAGCTCCCGCCGTGAGGAGCTGAGGGGGGAAATCCGCTTTCTGTTCCAGCCGGCGGAAGAGGTCTGTCCCGGCGGCGCAGTGGGCATGATTGCGGAAGGCGTGCTTGCGGGTGCGGACGCCGTCTACGGGCTGCATCTATGGACGCCGTTCCCGCTGGGGACGGTAGGCAGTGCGCCGGGGCCGCTGATGGCTTCGGCCGATGAGTTCTTCATCGATCTGGTCGGCCGGGGCGGACACGGGGGCATGCCCCACCGCACAGCAGACAGCCTTGTGGCCGGTGCGGCACTGGTCACCGGGCTGCAGACGATTGTCAGCCGCAACGTTGATCCGCTGTGCCCTGCTGTGGTCAGCGTAGGAACGATTCAAGGCGGCTCGGCCCAGAATATCATTGCCGAGCGCTGCCGTATTACCGGGACGGTGCGGGCATTCGATGGAGAGACGCGTCATCTGATCCGCCGCCGAATTGAAGAAATGGCGGCGTCCGTGGCCGCAGCGTATGGTACAGAGGCGAAGGTGGACTATCTGATGGGGTATCCGCCCCTGGTGAATGACATTGCTGAGTATAAACGTTTTGCCCGTGTTGCCCCTGAGGCGCTGGGTACAGATGCCAATGTGATGCTGATGGAGAAGATAATGCCGGCGGAGGACTTTTCCTATTATGTTCAAGAGATTCCCGGCTGCTTCATCTTCGTGGGTGCGGGCAATGAGGCCAAGGATGCCGACTATCCGCATCATCACAGCAAATTTGATTTCGATGAGGATGCCATGCTCTATGGCTTGAAGCTGCTGGTAGGTATGGCCGACTCCTGTCTGAATGAGTCATTATCCGTATAAATGTTACCGCTACAGGAAAAACTACTCTCAAATGCCATGGTAACGTGGACAGGAGGGTTCATTCTTGAAGACAGTCAAAGAATTGATGACCGCGCAGCCGGTGTCGGTTACTCTGCTGGACAATATCTACGAGGTTGCCGTCGCTATGAGAGATAGTGGGACAGGCTTCATTCCGGTGGTAGATTCGGCTGACGGGGCAACGCTGATTGGTGTGATTACAGACCGCGATCTGGTCATCCGCGGGTATGCGGCCAAGCACCCCGGCTCAACAGCCGTGGAGACAGTCATGAGCCGGGAGGTCCTCTCCGTTCAGGAGTCCGCCTCCGTGGAGGAAGCGGTTGAGCTGATGGCCTCGGCGCAGATCCGGCGCATTCCAGTGACAGAGGGCAAGAAGCTGACCGGAGTAGTCTCCCTAGGTGATTTGGCAAATAAGAGAATGTTCGCAGATGAGGCTGCTGAGGCGCTTCACGAAATCTCACAGCGGCAGCAGCTGCATTAATAGAATGACGAATGGCTCATATCCGTTAGGCGGAGGTGGGCTTTTTCGTTGTAGGGAGAGATGCGGGTCGAATGAGTAAATGAGGGTAGGTAAAAAGAGAATTGTATCACTATAGCAGACAAGGAGGGAACAGGATGAGCGGAGCAGGGGCAGGACCATGTATTACACGGAACGACCGGACGATTCTGCTGGAATGCGGACATCCGGGATCTGAGGAGGCGCGGGCGGTTCTAAGCGGATTTGCCGAGCTTGTCAAAAGTCCTCCAGCCTACCACACTTACCGGATCTCACCGTTGTCCCTATGGAACGCCGCAGCCGGGGGACAGACAGCGGCAGAGGTCATTGAAGGACTCCGCAGGCTGTCCAGGTGGGGTATTCCTTCCGAAGTGGAGGGGGAGATGGAGCTGCTGATGTCCCGTTACGGAAGCTTGCACCTGCATGCGGATGACACTGATTCACAGCTTGTAACATTAACCGCTGACCGGGCGAGTCTGCTGGATGAACTGAATGACTCTCAGAAGCTGAAGGAGCTGGGCCTGCGCCGGGCCGGAGAGCTGCATAGCCATTGTCCGAAGATGAACCGGGGGCTGCTGAAGCAGGAGTTGACTAGACTGGGCTATCCGGTTCTTGACTACGCAGGGTATCGGGACGGGCGGCAGCTGAAGTTAGCCTGGCGGGAATCTCTGGGGAACAATGTCCAAGCAGGCAGCAGCAGTGGGTTCGAGCTCCGGGATTATCAACGGGAGGCTGTCCGAAAGTTCCAGGGGACCGGCGGACATGGCGGCAGCGGTGTGGTGGTTCTGCCCTGCGGGGCAGGCAAGACCGTTGTGGGCCTTGCTGTGCTGGAGCAGCTGCAGTGTGAGACGCTGATCCTTACTTCGAGTACGACTTCTGTGGAACAGTGGCGCGGGGAGCTGCTGCTGCGGACCTCGCTGAGCGAAGATGAGGTCGGGGAATACACGGGAGAGCACCGGGAGGTGCGGCCTGTAACCGTTACAACCTATCAGATGCTGACCCACAGGCGCTCCAAGGGAGGAGCGTTCGTCCACATGAATCTGTTCCATGAACGGAACTGGGGGCTGATTATCTATGACGAGGTCCATCTGCTTCCGGCACCTGTCTTCCGGGCGACCGCAGATATTCAGGCTACGCGGCGGCTGGGGCTTACAGCAACGCTGGTCCGGGAGGACGGGCGGGAGGGGGATGTGTTCTCCCTGATCGGCCCGAGATGCTATGACCTGCCCTGGAAGGTGCTGGAGCGGCAGGGATGGATTGCAGCTGTCGACTGCATCGAGGTCATCGTCCCGATGAGCCAGAAGCTGCGGCAGCAGTATTTGTATGCCGGGGCGAAGGAACAGTTCCGGCTGGCTGCGGGCAATCAGGCCAAGACGCATGCGGCAGCGGTGATTGCTGCGGCGCATCCCGCAGCGGCGATTCTGGTGATCGGCCAGTACCTCGACCAGCTGGAGCAGATGGCGGCGCTGCTTGCGGCCCCGCTGATCACGGGCAAGACTCCCCAGAAGGAGCGGAATGCACTGTACGCTGCGTTCAATGAAGGCAAGCTGCCGGTGTTAATCGTCTCCAAGGTGGCGAACTTTGCTGTGAATCTCCCGGATGCCTCAGTGGCAATTGAGGTATCCGGCGCCTTCGGTTCCCGGCAGGAGGAGGCTCAGCGGCTGGGCCGCATCCTTCGTCCGAAGCCGGGGGATAACCGGGCGTATTTCTACACACTGGTTACGGGAGACAGCCGGGAGCAGGACTTCGCCCTGCGCCGCCGGATGTTCCTGACAGAGCAAGGCTATGAATACGGGGTTCGGATGCTGGACCCGGCGGAAGGAGTTGTTCTCTGATGGAACTGGAACCGGCAGATGATATTAGCAGACTGTCTGCGGACGCTTGTGAAGTGCTGCTGCGAATAGCGGCAGAGCATGCGGCTTCGCCGTGTACAGCAGATTCTATAGAGCGTCTGCGGCCTGAATTCCTGTGCCGGGCCGAGCAGATGCTTGCCTTGGACGAATTGCTTCAAGCAGGGATGCTGGAGCTGCGGCAGAAGGTGTGGGGCGAGAGGCTGTATCAGATTCCACAACAGCAGTATCCCTTGATCCTTCGGAGCTTCTGGACGGGTTGCCCTCAGGTACAGGTGGAGGGGGCAGTACGGGTTGAGCATGCGGCGTGTTCAGAACTGGCAGGGGAGTTATTTCAAGGCCTGCTGTTCATAGCCCGGGAAGGCCTGCCGCTGACATCTAAGGGAGTGATACAAAAGAAGCAGCTCAGCCGGTTAGCCGGAAGGTTGTCCATACCGGAGGAGTCTCTGGCCCTCCTTGAGTCCTC
Source organism: Paenibacillus sp. FSL R7-269 (assembly GCF_000517865.1). Lineage (NCBI taxonomy): Bacteria > Bacillati > Bacillota > Bacilli > Caryophanales > Paenibacillaceae > Paenibacillus > Paenibacillus sp. FSL R7-269. The sequence goes on along the minus strand of NZ_ASPS01000027.1, from coordinate 9,183 downwards.
CACCGGTCACCAGAGCTATCCGCTGCCGGTTACATTAATCATTGATCTGCAGAACGTACTGGGGCTGATTACCCGCGACAGCAGCGGGTATGTAGTAGACAGACCGATGCTGCAACGCTGGCTGGCGCTTACCGCACAAGAGATGACTGATATACTCTATACCTTGGTCATCAGCCGTTATGGTGCTCCGCTGCCTGAAGAACAGCATTTCAGACATTTTCTCTCGGCAACGGAGTTTTGGCCGGACAAGTGGTTTGCGGTAGCGCCTGTTCTAAGCTGGATGAGACAGAATGGTCTTGCCGGGGAGCAACCTGTACCGGGGACGGCAGGGACAGACTCAGACTCAGACTCAGGGCTTAAGCGGGCAGCAAGTGCCTGGATTCGCCTTCTGGCTGCTTTTGGCTGGTGTGAGCTGGGCTCTTCAACGGAAGGGGAGGCGTGCTTCCGCTGGAAGGCAGTGAAGCCGCAGCTAACGGGACGTAGTCTAGGGACAATCCCGCAGCATCAAGAGGGGGCAGAGGAAGAAGACAGTGACACAGAAACAACCAGCAGCAGCCCAAGAATATTCGTAAACAGCCCAAGCATAGCAGAAAGCATCCCAAATACCGCTGCCAGCGGCACCAAACCACAAGATAGAGTCCAAACAACAGTGTGTAGAAACCTAAGTCAAGTAGACAGTGACATAGAAACAGCAGGCAACAACTCAGAACTTGCAGACCTAGACAGCGCCTCCGAAGCTCAAGACACCGTTTTCAGCCCACAGAGTCCCGTAGCAGCAGAGGCTGCGCAGGAGCCCCTGCGGCAAGCACCGGCTTCAGCATCCCCCGGCTTCATAGTCCAGCCGGATTTCGAGGTGCTGGTTCCGCCGGAGGTCCCTTATACGGTGCGCTGGACCTTGGCCGGGTGTGCGGAGCTAATGCATCACGACGATATCTGGAGCTTCCGGTTGACCCGGGAGCGGCTGAAAGCGGCAGCGGACCAGGGCTTCGTTCCGGGTGAGGTGATCTCCTGGCTGAACGCCCATGCCGCCGGAGGATTGCCGGAGCAGATCGAACTGGCGCTCCGGCAGTGGGCCAGAGCGATCGGACGGACTGAGCTGGCGGAGGTTCTCCTGCTGTCCTGCGCCGGAGAGCAGGAGGGCGAGGATATCGCCGCCCATCCCCGGCTGCAGGACATCGTTACCCGGATCGGCCCGCTCCACTTCATCGTCCGGCCGGAGGCTGCCGGGCAGCTGCGCAAGGAGCTTGCCGCCGCCGGTCTGGCACCGTCCGTAAAGGCAGGGAATCAGAACGGGCCTGCCGCCCACCCCCAAGTGTTTGAACTGTCCGGGCCAATGGAGCGTTACGTGCTTCCTGCCGCAGCCGGGGAACGGGGCTTGCTGGGAACAGGACCCTCCCCGAAGCTCCTGCCGCTGGATAGAGGTGGCCTCTCGATACTGGAGCTGCCGGGTGAGGAGGCCGTGCCGCAGATGTGGTTCAATCAGTGGAGGCAGTATCATGTCACCACAGCGCAAAAGGTAATGGAGCAAGCCCTAAGCTGGGGAATCAAGGTCCGGATCTCCTACGGGGGCAAGGCGGCGGATTTCATTCCAGAGCGGATCAGCGGACGTCCATGGAAGGTAAGGGGCATTCTGCTGCTTCCGGGAACGGAGACGGCAGAGGAGACAGAGCTTGCAGCGGAAGACTGGCAGGAAATTCAGCTGCTGCATCCGCTAAAGGACAGAAATTCTTCTTCTGCTGAGGCGGGCGGATATGTTATGATAAGGTAGTCTATCGCTGCGGTAGAACATTAAATGCAGAAAAGAGTTGAAGTTCATGAGCGTAGCGGAATTAAATACGGTCGATATGGCCGAAGTGCTGACATACGCCTATGAATTAGGCGATATGATTAATCAATCCGCAGAAGTGTCGGATTACCTATACTGGAAGGGACAGGTGGATAACCATCCCCAAATCCAGGCCATGATCAAGCGGCTGCAAAGCAAGAAGGAGCTGTTTGACGAGACACAGCGGTTTGGTCATTTTCACCCGAACTATCACTCGGCCAAGGATGAGGTTGAGGCTGTAGAGCGGGAACTGGAGCAGTTCGAAGCAGTGGTCCGGTTCAAGAATGCGGAGAAGACGCTGGATGATATTCTTCATTCCATGTCTGAGGCGATCGCATTCTCGGTCTCGGACAGCATTAAGGTTCCCAGTAATGACCCCTCCCCCAAAGGCGGATGCGGCAGCGGCGGTAAATGCTCCTGCGGATAAGCTGACCCATGAGGAGATAGAGAAAGAGAGGCGGATGAGCTTATGTTTGCGGAACGGACAGGTTATATTGTATGGGTTAGCGACGTCAAGGCAGCGCGCAACCTGGAGAAGTACGGCACACTGCACTACGTTTCCCGTAAAATGCACTATGCGGTAATGTACGTCAATGCGGAGCGCGCTGAGGAAGTCATGAAGAATGTCCGCAGACTTTCTTATGTGCGCAAGATTGAGCGTTCGTACCGCAATGAACTGAAGACGGAATATACCAGCAACGGACCGGACAAGTCCAAGTACTACGGTCTGTAGTTCAGGGATAAAGGTTATTTAGACAGACGCCGCTGGCGTCTGTTTTTTTGAGGGGGACCCGCAATGAACAAAGAAGAACAGGTCTTAACCGCTTTCCGGGAATTATTCAATAAGATGAACTGGCTGAACAAGTCGAAGATGGAGATCAGCCTTAAGGGCAATAAACCCTCTGAGGTACACTGCATTGAATACATCGGAACACATCCGGACGCCAACGTAACCAAGCTTGCAGAGGCCTTGTACATGACCAGGGGGGCGATCAGCAAGATTACACGGAAGCTCCTGCATAAGGGGCTTATTGAGAGCTACCAGAAGCCGGACAATCAGAAGGAAATCTATTTCAGGCTTACTGTTCAAGGGATGGCTGTATATCAGATCCATGACGACTTGCACCGTGAGTTCCGGGAGCGGGACAGACCTGTGTTTGAGCAGGTGACCGACAGCCAGTATGCCGGTATGCTCAGCTTCATGGAGAAGTATAATAAGCATTTGGATGAAGAGATTAAGAAGCAGGAGCCGGAGAACAGTACGGAAGAAGATTAATTTCCCCTCCAGACTGAGGCAAAATATTTCATCAGAGCTACCTTCACCCGGCAGGGTGTTTTTTTATGGTTAATATTTTGTTTCCATGGAATCAAAAATGTGTTAGGATGATATTGTTTCTTAGGAAACAAATCATAAGCTCTAAGGAGAGAAGATACATGTCCACATCCAGATCTGATCACCATCAAGATCAATCTTCAGAACCAAAGGTAGATAAGCACGCGCTTATATTCGGTCTAATCTCAGTGTTTTTATGCGGAATAGGCTTCAGTATCATCGCTCCTGTGGTTCCGTTCCTCGTCCAGCCTTACATTAGCGATCCCGGAAAACAAGCGGTGATAGTTACCCTGCTGACTTCAGCGTATGCGGCCTGCCTGTTCTGTGCGGCGCCTGTGCTGGGTGCGCTGAGTGATAAATACGGACGGCGTCCGCTGCTTCTCCTATGCCTGCTGGGTTCTGCTGCCGGTTACTTCATATTTGGCCTTGGAGGGGCTTTGTGGGTGCTGTTCGCCGGGCGGATCATTGAAGGGATCACAGGCGGGAGCATCGGTACAATCTTCGCTTATTTTGCAGACATCCTTCCGCCGGAGCAGCGGACCAAGTACTTCGGCTGGGTGAGTGCGGTGGTAGGGGCGGGGACGATTATCGGTCCATCTATGGGCGGGCTGCTGGCCAAGTTCGGGTATTCGGTGCCCATGTATGCTGGCGCAGCCGTAACATTACTGAATGTGGGTTATGGCTTCCTGTTCATGCCGGAGAGTCTGGAGAAAAGTAAGAGACTGAAGGTAATCCCCTTAGTCAGGCTGAATCCCTTCTCGCAGCTTGCGAACCTGCTGTCCATGAAGAACCTTAACAGGCTGCTTGTCTCCGCGTTCCTGCTATGGATACCGAATGGATCATTCCAGGCTATTTTTTCACAGTTCACGTTGGATAATTTCAGCTGGAAGCCGGTGATCATTGGAGTGATGTTCTCCATCATGGGCTTGCAGGATATCCTGTCCCAAGGATTCATTATGCCAAAGCTCCTCAAAAGATACACTGACAGGCAAATAGCCCTCCTCGGAATGGTCTCCGAAATTGTTGGCTACGTCCTGTTTGCGTTGTCGGCCTTATTCGCCTTTTATCCTCTTTTTATCGCAGGGATGTTTATCTTCGGCTTCGGCGATTCGGTCTTCGGGCCTTCGTTCAACGGAATGCTGTCCAAATCTGCCGCTGCGGGCGAGCAGGGACGGGTTCAAGGGGGCAGTCAATCGATTCAGGCACTGGCGAGAATGATCGGGCCGCTGGTTGGAGGACAGCTCTACGTGTCACTTGGACCGGCTGCACCGGCATTTATGGGGGTGATCCTCATTGGAGCGGCGATCCCTGTGCTCTATACAATTAACCGGACAGAAGTATTGTCGAAATAAGTCGTTAGTGTGAAAAAAGGTGCGCAGAAGGCAATGCCCCGTCCCGAAGTTTATCCCTGCTTAATAATTCCAATCTATGCTGAGGAGAGTGTTATTGAATTCACGAAGACAAGCATACGGGGGATTAGATGAATAAGACAGGAACCCTGTCCCGCAAGCTTGCGGCATTGCCGCAATATCTGAGATATATGAGCGGGAGATTCAGGGATGAGGTTCAGGAGCTGGGCAGATTAGCTGTGCTGCTGGATATTATGGAGCATGAATTGCTGGATACGTATTTTCAGCCGATTCTGCATTTGCGGAGCGGGGAGACGCTGGGACATGAGGCGCTGAACCGTCCGCCCGCTTCGCCGCAGTTTCCGAGCACGGAGCATTTTTATGATTTTGCCGGACGGAGTGATCAGATGTTCCGCTTCGAGCAGTACTGCCGGAGGATGTCGCTATCCCGGTACATGGAGCGGCTGCCGGAGGCAGAGGCCGGGAACGGGGAGCTGCTGTTCGTGAATGTGCAGCCTGGTGTGCTGTATGACCCCCGCCACAAGAGCGGAGAGACGCTGGCCTATCTGAAGGAGCTGGGGCTTGCGCCGGAGCGGATCGTCTTCGAGCTGACAGAGCGTCAGGCGGTGCAGGATTATGTCCGGTTTGAAAAGGTACTGTCCCATTACCGCGAGCAGGGCTTCCGCATTGCAGTGGATGATGCCGGCTCCGGCTACAACAGTCTCAAGACGCTGGTCTATCTGAAGCCGGAATTCATCAAGCTGGACAAGTCCCTCATCCGGGGAATTCATACCAGCCGGGAGCAACAGGAGCTGCTGGGACTGGTCCGGGAATATGCCGACCGTTCCTCTACCCGGGTGATTGCCGAGGGGATTGAGACAGCGCCGGAGCTGCATTTTTTACAGATGGCGGGGGTGGAATATGGTCAGGGCTATGCGCTTGGGAGACCGGCTCACCGGCCTGAGCGTGGAGCACTTCCGTCTCCGGTGCTTCCGTATCCAGTCAAGGGAGGGTGTAAGCATGTTTCTTCAGATCGGTGAAATCGCTGAACAAATCCCGGACATTTCGATTCATCATAAATGCGGGTTTGTGGACCAGATTTTTAAAAGCAATCCCCAGCTCCAAGGCGTAGCCGTCACGGAAAACGGGCGGACTGCCGGATTGATTATGAGGATCAGCTTTTATCAGAAAATAGGTACGCTATACGGATATACGCTCTATATGGGCAGACCTGTAGAGCTGGTGATGGACAAAAATCCGCTGGTGGTGGACTATAACACGCCCATTATCGAGGTAAGCAGGCAGGCGATGTCGAGGCAGGAAGAGAATCTGTATGACTATGTGATCGTGACTCACGAAAAGGCCCTGTTCGGTGCGGTTAGCGTAAGGGATCTGCTGCTTAACTTCGCGGAGATTCAGGCGGTGGCCGCCAGCTTCCTGAATCCGTTAACGGGGCTGCCGGGGAATATCAGTATTACCGAGTGGATGGTGAAGACGCTGCTTCAGGATGAATTCAGTGTACTCTACATCGATCTTGACCATTTCAAGGCATACAACGACACCTACGGTTTCAAGGAAGGCGACCGGATGATTCAGGCCACTGCGGAGCTGCTGAAGCATGAGGCGCTGCGGATGAACGGATTCCTGGGGCATATCGGCGGGGATGATTTTATTATTTTTATCAGCGATTATCACTATGAGGAATGCTGCAGAAGCATTATCGCGGCGTTTGATATGGCGGTTAAGGATTTCTATCATGCCGGGCATCTGGCCCAGAAATATGTGCTGACCGAGAGCCGTTCGGGACAACTGGAGGAGATCCCGCTGGTCTCGATCTCGATTGCCGTGGTTACGAACCGCAGCCGCCGGTTTGCCTCCATTGAAGAGCTGTCGGTAGAGGCGGCCCGCTTCAAAAAAAGCTGCAAAATGATCAGAGGCAGCAGCTACGTCGATGACAGCGATGTCAGTATGCACCGGACGGGCAGCTGAGGTTACGCCATGTAAGTCTCCCGGGGATGGCGGTATGCTTGAACAACGGCCGTAAGTGCGGTAAGATTGACAACAATAAGAGCATGCCAAGACCCTTTTTACGTGGAGTGTGATGACTATGCAGGGCAAGGGGATGGACTGGTGGGGGGTGCACGAACCCTTCCATATCATGCTGAATAACTACGGGATTGCCGACATCGTATTGACCCGGCATGCCAAGAGCCGTTATGCGGACCGGGTAGCTGCTGAGGACAGCGGGAATGTAGAGGTGACCGCCTGGATTTGGCAAGCCCTGAAGCAGAACCGGCTGAGGCCATATTCGAACAGTGATTATAATGCCTATCTGATTGATAATGATACGGTGATCGTGGCTGATTTCAGGCAGCTTGAGGGCGTCAGTGCCCTCTCCGGAGAGCCGCTGTATGTCATGGTGATCGTGTCTTTTCTGGGCAAAATATCGGTGACTCCGCAGCTTCGGGATCTCAAGAGATACTATTCCTGGCTGCGTCATTCCCGGCACATGAAGCTGTCCAAGAAACGCCGCAGGCGCAAGTAGGATACTTGAAACGAGGGAGGCAAGCGGCTTAAGGCTGCGTGCCTTTTTTGCTCTACACTCTACAACTGTAATTAGCGAAGGAGTCAGTAACGTATGAATTTTCATCAGCTTCATATTTTTTATACTGTGTCTGAACGGGGCAGCTTCTCGGCAGCGGCGCAGACTCTGCATATGACACAGCCTGCGGTGACCATGCAGATTCAGGCGCTGGAGGATTATTTCGGAACCAAGCTGTTCGACCGCTCCACCAAAAAAATCATACTCACTGAGGCCGGCCTGACGCTGATGCCGTTCGCGGTGCGCAGTATGCAGCTGATGCGTGAGACAGATCAGGCGATGTCGGCCTTCACCCACATGCTGGAGGGCCGCCTGATGCTAGGAGCCAGCCTGACCATCGGCGAATATGTGCTTCCCCGCCTGCTGGGGCCCTTCGGTAAGGAGTATCCGAATATCTCGATTATGATGAAGGTGATGAACACTTCACAGATTATGGATGAGATTCATAAGCATCAGCTCAATTTCGGGCTGATTGAAGCGCCGGTCTCCCATCCGGACATGGTGATTGAACCGGTAATGGGCGATGAGCTGAAGCTGATCGTTCCCGGGGAGCATCCGCTGGCCGGCCAGGCGGAAGTGACGCTGGCGCAGGCGCTCGCCTACCCATTCGTGCTGCGTGAACGCGGTTCGGGCACACGGCGGGTGATGGAGGAGCAGCTTGAGGCTAACGGACTAGATCCTGCGGCGATGCAAATTGTGATGGAGCTGGGCAGTACGGGAGCGGTGAAGTCGGCGGTAGAGGCGGGGCTGGGGATTACGATCATCTCGACCTCCTCCGTCAAGCATGAAGTGGCACTCGGCCTGCTGAAAATTGTTAATCTGACGGATGCCTCCTTCAAACGGCAATTCTACGCGATTCATCTGAAATCGACCTTATTGCCGATCTCGGCGGTAACCTTCCTGAGCTTCCTGCGCCAGCATGCCGGCGGACAGTAACGGATATGCATAGCTAGCTGCGTCTAGCTGCATGAAAGCAGGTAAACCTAATTGAAAGAATGGAGGAATTCGATGACAGACCATAAAATTCATAGCGGGCTATCAGTGGCTGCGTTAGCTACGGAAGGTCTTGCTGACTCAGCAGGAAGATGCGACCTGCACACCCATACCCAGGCCTCGGACGGCATGCAGCCGCCGTCTGAGAATGTACGGCTTGGCTATGAGGCTGGTTTGACCGCAGTAGCCATTACTGACCATGACACGGTCAGCGGAATAGCGGAAGCGCTGGAAGCAGGCAAGCGGTACGGGATTACTGTGGTCCCTGGTGTTGAGATCAGCACACGGCAGGGCGGCAAAGAGATCCATGTCCTCGGTTACTATGTCGACATAGAGCAGGAACTGCTGCTGTCCCGCCTGGAGGAGCAGCGGGGAACCCGGCTTGGGCGGAATGAAGCGATTATGGAGAAGCTGCGCGGACTGGGCATTGCGATCACTCTGGATCAGGTAGTGGCCGGGCTGGGCCGCGAGCTGAAGCCTGATGAGAGCATCGGCCGGCCGCACATCGCGGATGAGCTGGTACGGTTGGGTGCAGCCGTAGATATGCGGGATGCCTTCGACAAGTATCTGGGCGAAGGGGCGGCGGCTTATGTCTCGCCACCGCGCATTACACCGGGGACAGCCTGCGAGTGGATTCGTGAAGCAGGCGGTGCAGCGGTGCTGGCCCATCCGGGAATCTATGGAGATGACGCACTGGTACGCAGTATCGTGGAGCAATGTGATCTGGACGGCATCGAGGTGTACCATTCCGACCATGGCCCGGCAGAGCATGAGCGCTACCTTGCACTGGCTGCGGAATTCGGCCTGCGGGTTACCGGCGGCTCGGATTTCCACGGTGCGCGGCAGGGCGTTGTTTTCCACGGGGATATCGGCAGTGTGAGTGTGCCTGCCGCTGTGCTGGAGCAGCTTAAGGCTGCCAGAGGCTGATCCGCAGGACATAAGAAGTAAGACACAAGACACAAGACACCAAAAACCTCCGACCCTTAGCGAATGTGGTATTATCCCCTTGAAGTAGACACTCGAAAAAAACCTCATGTGTTAACATGAGGAAATGAGTGAACTTGGAGGGGATTTTGGTATG
>NZ_ASPS01000026.1:0-48916 GCF_000517865.1 Paenibacillus sp. FSL R7-269 | reverse complement strand
CCGCGCCCAGCCATGCGCCGCGCGACTCGCTGAGCAGCAGCGCGGCGGCGTACGGGAAGAGCGGCAGCAGGCGCGCCGCTCTTAGCCAGTGCGCAGCGGACCAGGTTCTGGTCCGCTCTCCATGGGTGCCTGCACCTCCACCCACCTTGCCCGCTCTGCTGACACCAGCACGCGCCGAACTATTGCTGCACGTACCCGAACCCTCTGCACCTACCTCACCCGCTCCACTGACATCCATACGCTCAGCATTATTTCCCGCATCCGCACCTTCTGCACCTAACTCATCTACTCCGCTGACACTCGCACGCACCGCACTGCTGCCTGCATCTCCCTTATCTACTCCGGCTACAGCCACGCCTCCAAGCGCACCATTCTTCTCCCCATCCTCTGCTTTCCCAGAATCTCCAGACCCGAAGCTATAAGCGGCAGCAAACAGCCGTTCCAGCAGATACACAGCCATCACCGCACCAAAGGCATTCGGATACTGAAGCAGCCCTGCCAGCCTCGCACCAGTGGCACTGACTCCGGGAGATTGGGTATACGCCACCGCATAAGGAACCGGGAGACCTCCGCAGACCGCCAAAAGAGCCGACAAACTAATAGTGATTCCAAGCATATGCCACACTGCTGCAAGAAGAGTTCCTCCCCGACGGGTTCTTGCCGCCAACAAAGCGAATGTCACAAAGCTAGTGTAGAAGCCTGAGCGCAGCATTTCATGTAGTGTTCCTTGCGCAGATACAGGATTGCCCAGTGCCTGGATAGCATACAAGAGACAGAGTAGCAGACAACCGCTGAGTAACCCCCATACAGCCAGCCCCCTCCCTCTACCTGCACTGCCAGCCAGCTCCCGTATATTCTCTCTGCGTTCAGACTGCTCCTCTACTTGTACCCCTCTACCACCCGCCATATAGATAAGTAGCAATCCCAGTAAGACTCCGCATAAGCCAAACCACACCGTCAGGAACAAATACATCTCCCCGGTGAAAAAGAACCCTCTCAGCACACAGGCCGCCATCCCCGCTGCTGTTAACGCCAACCCGCAAACCAAAGTAACCAACCAATCACTTTGCCGTCCATACCTGTTCACCCGCATCCTAAATCTCCTATTGCTCATGATGCTTAACAGTCTGCCCATATTTACCGGAAATCAGAAGAGGCAGCCAATCCGCACGAGTTAGCTCACACGCTCAATTGAGGAGCACTATCCAGCCTCGAACCGCAAAAAAACAGCCGCCCCCATCAGGAAGCAGCCGGTCTGTCATACCCTAAACTATTCAACACATGAATTAAGCTTCCAGACTGCCGGCGGGCAGCAGATCGGAGCAGACGCGCTCCAGGTAAGGCTTGGCACCGAGGAAATCGCGGAATGCGGTGTATTCGCGCCATTTGGCAGCCTGGTCACCGCTGTCGCTGCGGACGGCGCGGATCAGGATGTTCTTCGGGGTATGCTCCATGTCGATGAATTCCAGCAGCTGGCTGCGGTAGCCCATCAGGTCCAGCAGCTTCGCCCGGATTGCATCGGTGGCGAGCGCCGAGAACCGCTCCTTCAGGATACCGTGTGACAGCAGCGGATTCAGCACCTCGCTCTCTACCTGTGCGAACAGCTCATGCTGGCAGCAGGGTACCGAGAGGATCACCGATGCGCCCCAGCGCACCGCCTTCTCCAGTGCAGCATCGGTGGCGGTATCACAAGCATGCAGCGTGACCACCATGTCCACTTGATCCAGCTCATTATAGTCCGCGATATCGCCCACCAGGAACTTCAGCCGGTCATAGCCCAGCTTGGCAGCCAGCGCATCGCAGTGTGCAATGACATCCGCCTTAAGATCAAGGCCGACAATATTCAGCTCCCGCTGCTCGCGGACGGCGAGATAGTGATACAGCGCAAAGGTCAAATAAGACTTGCCGCAGCCAAAATCCACAATCGTCAGCGGGCGGCCTGCCGGCAGATCACCCAGCACATCCTGAACCATCTCCAGGAACCGGTTGATCTGGCGGAACTTATCATATTTTTTGGCCAGTACCTTGCCTTCGCTGTTCATAATGCCAAGCTCGACCAGGAACGGCACCGGCTCCCCCTCCTCCAGCACATACTGCTTCCGGCGGTTGTGGGCCAGATCTGGCGCTTCCTGCTTGCTGGCTGATTTGGTCAGAATAGATACCTTATATTTCTTGCTGATCAGCACCTGGTAGTCGGCACCGGCAGTACAGAGCAGACCTTGGCGGAAGGTATCCCTCAGCAAGGAGAGCATCTCTTCAGCGGCATCCTCTGCCGGAATGTTACGATGTATGGCCTTAGGGCCGATATAATAGGCAAACTGATAATGCAGCTTTCCTTTTAGCTCCACAGGCTTGACCTGCACTTTATTGTAGGGGGCATCGCCCTTGCTGCGCAATTGGCTTAGTGTAGCCGTAATCAGAGTACGGCCGGTCATCACTTGCTCGATCAATTCCTTCAAAGCTTCCAAATGGGTACATCTCACTTTCGGGTTTATAAAATAGAGCACGTAGTCTCCTGAATATCGTTACATTATAGCATTAACCGTCAGCTTGCTCCATTCTTCCCTGCCCTGCTGCACTTCCTCTAACGGAAGACTGCCCTGAGCTAACTGCTCCGGACTTAAAAGCAGCAGCCGTCCATACAGCTCCCTGCCTTCCTCCGCTACATTCTCCCCCTGCTCCCAGAGCCTGTAGAGACTGTTCTCCGCCTTGGCGTAATGTCCCAGAGATTCGTGGTAAGTCATTAGGAGGCGTTCGGTCTTGGCGGGCAGGCGGTACGGCTCCACCTCCTCCAGCAGCTCATTGATCTCTTCCGTCATGTTCAGCAGCTCACGGTCCGCACCATGAAGACTGGCATATATGAATAAATGCAGGGAACGCATCTCCCTGAACAGGGCTGCATCCCGGTCTCCTTTGGCCGTGTAAATCCCGCCTTCCTCCTTCAGCAGCCGGGCTACCCCTTGCAGCTTGTCGGCCTCAAGCACGCCCCCAAGACGAAACATATCGATAATATCCTCTACGGACAACGAATTGAGCAGACGCGAATTCAGACGAAAATGCCGCATCAGCAGCTCATCCACTTCCCACAGGGCCTCCGTTGTTTTTTTATCCTGCTTCAAGGTCAGCACCTTGGCGACCATAGCTGTCATATCCTCGATCATCCGCACAATATAATCTCTCCGGAACATACTTAGCTCCTTTCGTTACGCAACTGCTTCTCTTCTGTATCCTCTGCTTGCTGTTGGACTCATCTTAAACCATTCGTCTCTCCGGCGCCACTCTGCGGAGTTAAGTCTTGACCCCACTATAATGATGAACTATAATCCAGCTAATCGATCTGTAATACAGATCGAACTATTTTACAGATTGAAACTTGGATACAGACTGTATACATGTTAATACGGACCTTACATAGGAGGCTTATTGATGACCAAGCCAATCGGCAAAATGCAAGACTCCATCACAGCGGCCGTTTCAGGTCAACCGGATCTGCAGACAAGCAACCAGCTTTTGAACGTTACGCCGGAACAGGATAAACTGCTGGAGAGCGCCTTACGGATTAAGATTATGCACACGCTGTCGGCAGAGCCGCTTACATCCAAGCAGGTTGCGGAGAAGCTGAATAAGACTCCGGGTAATATTCACTACCATATCGTCAAGCTCTATGAGGGCGGTCTGCTGGAGCTTGTCCGCACAGAAGCCGCAGGAGGAATCATTCAGAAATTCTACCGTTCCAAAGGTACGATGTTCCACCCGGAGGCGCTTCGCAGCCTTCACTTCCGCAAAGAAGACCAGACCCGGCATTTCACTACCAGACTCACTCTCTCTCCTCAGGAGCTTGCGGAATTCCACCAGGAGCTACTGCAGCTGATTACCGCCTGGGAGTCCAAGGTAACGGAAGGTGAGGAATACGGTGTGGAAGTGATGATAGGCCGGCTGCAGTCTGCCGATGCTGCTTCGCAGCCGGAAGAGGAGGCACAGCAATAGATGAGCACCATTGGCCCTTCCGGACAACGGAAGCATCATCTACTTGAGGGCTTCGCCGCCCCTTTCCGGCAATCCCGCGCCTTTCCTTACCTGTGGCTGGGACATTTAGTTTCTTTTTTGGGTAGCTCGGTAACAATGGTTATCCTGCCTGTCCTGGTCTATTCCCTGACCGGCTCCACCACCATTATGGGGATGGTCATGGCCGCCTACATGCTGCCTAATGTAATCATGCTGCCGGTCTCCGGACATATTGTCGACCGCTACGACCGTGTACGGATTATGATGCTGGCCGATATTGCCCGGTTCATCGTTATGATTACGACGGCTGCGCTGTCCTTGACCGGAGTGCTGAGCATTCCGTTTCTCTATGGACTTGTTGCCTGCTACGGCCTGCTGGATGGCTTATTCCAGCCCGCCTACGCTGCCGTCCGCGCTACCGTATTCACTCCGGATATCCGCGTAGCAGCGAATTCTTTAACTCAGATCACAACCCAGTCCGTGCGGCTGATCGGTCCCGCATTAGGGGGACTGCTGATTACCCACCTGTCCGCAGGCTTCGGCTTCGGAATTGATGCCTTCACCTATCTTATCTCCCTCATCTGCCTGGTCTATCTGCGCAGAGTGATGATGACCCGGCTGCAGTCTGCTGCCGCTGAGACTGAACTCCCGGCTAAGCCTGCCGCCAGGACCTCTCCCGCTCCGCACTGGAGGGAGGATTTCGCCGAAGGAATACATGTTCTGCGCAGCCAGCCCTGGCTCTGGATTACAATTCTCGCCTTCTGCTTCGTCAATATATGTTATACGGGCGTAATCAGCGTCCTTCTTCCTTGGCTGTTCAAGGTCCATCACGGCTGGCCTCCTTATCTCTATGGCCTGGCCGTTACGTTCTCCGGTGTCGGGGCCATAGCAGCCGGCCTGTTGTACGGCCTGCGGCCGAAATGGAATCACCGCGGTATCCTGGCTTACGGCGGCGCCATGATCAGCGGGGCTGCTCTGCTGCTGCTCCCGTTCGCAGGCACTCCGGCAGCAGCCGTCACTTTATTTGCCGTGGAAGGCTTCGGATTAATGATCTTCGGGCTGATCTGGGAGATCAGCCTGCAGGAGCTTGTTCCGAAGGAAGCCTTCGGACGGGTAGCCAGTCTGGATATGTTCGGGTCCTTCGCCCTGCTGCCGGTCGGATATATCTTAGTCGGCTGGCTGGCCGACCGGATCGGAGGAGTACCGACCATTATTATTTTTTCCGGCCTGGGCCTCTCCTGTGTTGCCCTGGTGCTGTGCGTTCCGGCGATCCGTAAGTTTCAATAGAATCCAGCCAAGTAGAAACGGCTTAGCCGTCCCTTTAAAGGACGGTACCGTTTCAGCGAGAAATAGAAGGATAATTTATCATGTGAAACATATAAATTCTTATATTTGCACAACAAACAGAAGGCAGCACCCGCGGGAGAGCGGAAGTGCTGCCTTCTGTCACTAATGCCTGATGTAGTTTACTTCTTCACAGGCGTATGCACGAAATCCTTAATAATCTTCGCCAGCTGCTCCGGTGCTTCAAACATGCCCATATGGCCGACACCCGGGAGCGTCACCTTGGTGATGTTCCGGTTGTCTGAAGTGAACGTACGCTCCGGTGTCACCTTCGAATCCTCTGCTCCGGCAACCAGCAGCACTGGAAGCGCCGTTGCCGAGATTACATCGCGACGGTCCGGGCGCTCACGCATCGCCAAGGACGCGCCAACCGCGCCTTGCGGCGGAGTCTTGTAGCCAATCTCCTTGGCACGTTCCAGCAGCTTGGGTTCCACTCCAGGGGCAAAGAGTCCAGGCACCAGCTGATCCACAAAAGCAAAGATGCCTTCGCTCTGGATCATGGTGACGCTCTTGAGCCGGTTCTCCTTGGCCTCTTCACTGTCCGGATAACCGGAGGAATGAATCAGCCCGAAGCCCTTCAACCGGGAGGCATGGCGCTGGGCAAACGAAAGGGTAATATAGCCTCCGAGCGAATGTCCCAGCAGATAACATTCTTGAATCTCCAAGGCATTCAGCAGCGACAGCACATCATCAGCCATCTGCTCGATGGTATAGGCTCCAAGCGGAGCATCCGAAGCCCCGTGCCCGCGCAAATCCGGGGCAATGACACGGTAATGGGCAGTCAGGCTTGGAATCACCTTTTCCCAGTACTCGGCACTCCCGCAGAATCCATGCAGCAGTACGATTACATCCCCTTTGCCTTGATCACTGTAGCAGATGTTGCTTCCCTCGCATCGAACATTTTCCATGGCTGCTTACCCTCTTTCTATGTAGTGGTCTATATTAATAAGCTAGAACAAGCTGATTTGAAACGCTCTCAATCCATAAGTCCAAATCCCTGGGCGGCTGCCTTGGCAATCTGATCTGCCATAACCATTACCCGGTAGAGCGGGGTAGTCTGTATCGTACGGTAAGGGCGCGGGCTGTTCACATCAACGATTGCTGCCAGACTGTAATTTCCTACAGCAGGCAGGAGTCCTCCTACCGATTCTGCCGGACGCAGCGGCTGCGCTGCCGCAAAATAGCAGCCCAGTGCGGCCGGCGGTCCCAGACAGGCATCGACAGCGATAATAATCTGCCCTTCCGGAATCTCTGTTATCCGCTGAATCAGATTATCCGCATCACAGGGCGCCGGAAGCGTACCCGTTACATTCGGAAATCCGTACTCCAGCAGGCGGCTTCCCGTGAGCGGCCCCAGCGCATCTCCGGTGGAGCGGTCTGTTCCGATACAGAGGAAGGTCAGCTGCTCAGCAGAATACACGTCTGCGATCCTGCGGAAGAAAGCCGCCAGCTCCCCGGCATCCATTTTACGCCGTTTCCTGCTCTCTTCTTCTCTGATGGCCAAAGACTCTCTCCCCCTTACTCAGCAGCCTGTTATATTTACCTTTAATTTAACATGTTTGCGTGATCTGGACAAAAAAAATGGTCATCCCCTGCCCAAACATGTTAAGATATTTGAACTATACCAGTTCAAATTCTATATTACTCAGGAAGGACGGTTAGACTCAATGGATTTGTCGAACCCAAGCCAGGAGAACGTTGAATATATGATTGAGGGAATCAAAAACAAGCTGAAAATGGCCAGTGCTGCTGCAATGCAGGCGTCAGCCTTTTCGGTGGAGCAGTATGAGGATATTCAGGATATTTACGAGGTGGCAATGGGCAGTGACCGGCTCAGTATCTCCCAGGTGGAGGCGATTGTCTCAGAGCTTGGCCGCCTGCGCAAGAAGTAGCACCTGCTCAGAAAGCCCTTCAGCTTCATTGTCCATAAGACGGGACGTTGGTGCTGAAGGGCTTTTATGTGCTGCAATAATAATCTTGCTGTCACGCTCCGGCTGCTATGGGAGATCAATCAGAATAAATTCTGCATCCCCTGAACTGCTTATGCCTTTGAGCGTAAGCTCGCAGCTCTTACGGATACGCGCCGCATCCCCCTGTTGGAGCTGGAATGTACCATCCGCGCATGAGATCTCCAGATTCCCGGAAATAACATACAGATGGGTGCGCCGCTCTTCCTGCTGGGGATAACTCACCTCCCGGTTCGTCTGCAGAATGGACAGGTAGATGTTAACATCATTGTCCAGTTGAAGCGAGCCCTGAGTCCCTCCGCCTGAAGCCACAGGCAGCAGATGGTTGAGCTTAAGCTCTGCCGGGAAGAACCGGGCATCCCATTTCGGGGTCTTTCCAGGCCGGTCAGGCAAAAGCCAGATCTGCAGGAACCGGACATCCGCATGGCCTGACGGATTCGTCTCCGAATGGTTAATGCCTGTTCCTGCGCTCATCAGCTGTACACTTCCTGCCTGCAGATCTGCATGATTCCCCAGATCATCCTGATGCTTCAGCACACCGGATACCACATATGTGATAATCTCCAGATCATGATGCGGGTGCTCATGCATGCCTTGCTCCGGCTTCAACTCATTGTCGTTATGCGCCAGCAGGGCACCGAAGTGGGCGTTGCTGGGATCATCATAATCGGCAAAGGAGAAGCTGAATTCACTGTGTATCCATTCTCTATTCGAAGTATGACGCTCGGCTGCTGTGACTACTTTAATCATAATGCTGCACCTCCATAGATGTTGTTATTTTATCAATATCCTAAGCAGGGGAATGAATGCTCCTCAATATGAGATGTATATAGGCGCTATAATTTACTATTTCTTACCCCCTTCCCTTCGTGATCAATCAAACTTGTAAAGCCGCAAATTCTTCGGAATTAGGTTAGAAAAGCACGATTTTGACAGCGATGCTTCTTTATCCTCCGGCAATCTTTGCCAAGCTATTCCGCTGTTTCAGCCGATAGCCCAAAGTTTATATACGAAGTAAGAACATTCAGGCTAACCTGAATTTGAATGACAATTCTGATAAGGAGTGATTGATAATGAATAAAGCAGAGAAGGAAT
Source organism: Paenibacillus sp. FSL R7-269 (assembly GCF_000517865.1). Classification (NCBI taxonomy): domain Bacteria; kingdom Bacillati; phylum Bacillota; class Bacilli; order Caryophanales; family Paenibacillaceae; genus Paenibacillus; species Paenibacillus sp. FSL R7-269. The sequence continues at coordinate 40,505 of NZ_ASPS01000026.1, read as the reverse complement.
TTCCGGTAGAAAGCGGCAGCACGTTCTTTAAAGGGATCTTCATCGGCGGTCTGCTCGGAGCAGCAGCGGCCCTGTTATTCGCACCGAAGCCAGGGCGTGAGATGCGCAGTGACCTGTCCGACAAGCTGACTGTAGCTACGGACAAGACTAAAGAGGTCGCAGGAACGGTAACGGATAAAACTAAATCCTTGGCCACAACAGTTAGCGAAAAGGCTACCGATCTGGCCGGCACAGTATCCGCCAAGGCCTCTGATATCTTCACAACAGTTAGTGACAGCAAGCAGCAGATTGCAGCCACTCTGGCCGAAACAGGTAAAAAGATTGGCGAAACAGTTACGGATGCTTCCAAGGATATTTCGGAGAACGTGAAGGATGCCTCCGGCGAGGTAGCCGACAAGGCAAAGGATGCTTCCAAAGAAGTCGCAGACGAAGCGAAGGATGCTAAAGAGGAAGTTAAGAATACTTACAAATCTTCTTATTAAGGCCGGGTCTCTGGCTGAACAGACATTCAAGAGAGCGGCCAGATCGTCTATAGCTGGCTGCTCTCTATTTATGCATGCCTTATATTCCAATAAAGCCTGGTTCAGGCTACAGAAAGCAGGTACGCCTTATGGGAGAAGCGGACAACAGAACCAAAGCTTATGACGTAGATGAGCATCCCTTCGAGCTGCGGCATGAGGTCAAACGCTTGAATGCGAGGCTCGACAAGATCGCCGACTCACTGGAGAAATCCGAGTTCAAGGATATCCTGGAGAACTATACAGACCCCAAGAAGCGGATCATCACCAATCTGATGGCCGGGATCTCCAGAGGCCTGGGCCTCTCACTCGGTACCTTTGTCATTCTCGGTATTCTTGGCTATATCCTCAGTTTGTTTCTCAACGTACCGGTTATCGGGGAATATCTTGGAGAAATCAAAAAGTATATCGATGCGAACTAAACACATTTCCCGCGCATCCCTCCTGCAGCCTACTCTACCGTGAATAGACTGCAGGATGGATGTTGCTCATGATCGCAGATTAAATAATATATTTATTTCCTTACCTCTGCTTGAACAGCACTCAATCCTTCGTTAAAGGATTCCGCTTGAATCAGCGAATACTTCGTATCAATAAACTCCCCACTAGTTTTTATTACTACCTGATATTCATTTTCAATAACAAAGGCTCTATCTTCGGTAAAATGCGAAACATTTTTAAATTTAGGTTCAATTATGAACTCTCCACTTCGATTAATATATCCCCATTTTTTACTCAGTTTCGCAGCAGATAGATCCCCTGAAATAAACTTGCCTACATCATCAAAAACAGGATCTATTACAATACTCCCCGTTTTATTGATAAAACCATATTTACTACCAACCAATACTGGAGTTAACCCGCCATTAAATCCATTTGTGTATTTATATTGAAGTGGAATTTTCAAATTTCCTTGCATATCAATATATCCATGCTTACTTCTTACATTTACTGCTGCTAGGCCCTCTGAAAAAAAAATATGAGAATCATATATCGGCTCGATTACAAAATCTCCATCGATGTTAATACACCCATATTTCCCTTCTTCATTACTGACTGTTGCAATTCCATTTTCAAAATGCATCGCTGTATCATAAATGGGATCAATGATCAAATTTCCTTCAATATCAATAATGCCTATTTTCCCGTTTGGTGCTGTTACACTAGCATATCCTTCCGAAAAATTGTAAGCGTGATCATATATTGTCGGTATAACTACGTTCCCTTCTAAGTCCATGTATCCGAATTTACTTCCATTCGTAAATAAAGCTCTACCACAATAAAAATCACCTACAAAAGAGTAATTTGTTTGTAATACGGTATCTCCCTTTACGGTAATAAATCTTGATTTTCCCTCAAAATCACATGAAGCAATGCCATTTCGGAACGAATTAGTAAAATCAAAAATAGGCTCCATGGCAAAGTTGCCGTCTCGATCAATATAACCGTATTTGTGCACCATTATTTATCCTCTCATCAAAAAATAAAACAATCCCGATACATTCAATCATCGGAATTGTTTAATGAAGTAATTTTATGCTCTATAGATAATCGGAACACTGCCCTGATAATTATAATGGCATTGATATTCAATAGGATGAATTAGCCATGATCTGCTTCAGCTTCTCGGTGGCCCGCTTTTGGATACGGGAGACACTCATCTGCGAGACACCCAGCTTTTGGGCGATAGCCCGCTGGGATTGACCATCCTGGAAGGCCAACAGCAGCACCTGCTGCTCTTGCTCCTTCAGTTGTCCGAGCGCCTGCTGGAGATCCATACGCTTCTCCACGGTCTCGTAGTCATTCGCCTCCGAGCTGATCAATTCACCGAGTGTAGCTCCACTCTCTTCCTGGGAGAGCGGTGAATCCAGAGAGACATAATGATAACATTCTCTGCCGGCAAGCACTTCCACAGTTTCCTCAACAGTAAGATCCAGGTAATGGGCAATCTCTTCAACCGCCGGAGAACGTTCGAGCCGCACGGTCAGTTCATCAATAGCCTGCTGCACAAGCGCGCCTTTTTCCTTAATCCGCCGTGGAACCTGTATATACCAGGATTTATCACGCAGGAAGTTTTTCATATGTCCAATCATACTCTTCATCGCATATGGCTCAAAGGGAATCCCCAAGCTGATGTCGTATTGCGCCAGCAGCCGGATTAACGCCATTTGCCCCACCTGATACAGATCCTCGTAGAGATCCGGACGGTTACGGGCGATTTTGCCAGCGGCCATCTTCACCATGGGTTCATATTTGCGGATGAGCACTGTTGCAATTTCATTGTCTTTCGTCTGCTGGTATTCCCAGATCAGGCTTACTGCTTCATTCATGGACTCTGGGGGAGTCACTTTGTCATTCATACTTTCTCCTCGCTGAAATTGAGCCGTTTAGTCAGGGTAACGACTGTCCCTTTCCCTGCTTCGCTAACGACGCTAACGTCATCCATTAGCGCCTGCATTAGATAGAATCCCAGCCCGCCTACCTGAACATCATTCAGCTCCTTGTCATGAAGCGTCAGACGTTCCCCGGACGCATCCAAACTATCAAAGCTCTCCCCCTCATCTTTGACAGTAATCGATAAGACACTTGATCCTACCTCAAAGATTACATCAACCATACCGTCCGCCTGCCCATAGGCATAAAGCACGGAGTTATTGCATGCTTCCGAGACGGCAACCTTCATATCTTCAATGTCTTCATAAGTGAAACCCATCTTAGAGGCAATGCCGTATAGATTAAGTCTGACAATATCGACATATTCTGCACTGGCGGGTAACTGAAGAAGTACTCTTTGTATGTCATCACTCATTCTTAGTTCGATCCTTTCCTAGTGGGAATTCTCTTGGGAGGCAAAAAATTTGGAAATGCCGGTCATGTCAAACAGCTTCTGTATTTGCGGAGGAACCTCAGCAACGGTGAACTTGACGTCCATTCCATGTCTTGCTTTGAGGATGGACAACAGGATTCCGATTCCGGTGCTGTCAATATATTTCAGATCCTTCAGATTAATTACGAGATCAAGCCCCGTGTCTCCCACTAGCGGTTCCATCACCAAACGAAAGTCAGGCGCCACAGACAGATCGAGTTCACCTACAAGATAGACAGTACATACCGAACCAACGGTTTCGGTCTTTGCGTGAAACTTTTCGCTTTTATGTGTATTCATAGACAACTCTCCTGATTAAATGTTTTCTTTACCAATAACCCTAATAGCATAGGGTTGAAACAAAAAAGAGATAATGTTGGCACTGGTAATTCATGGATCATGCGTTAAAAAGTGAGGTGTTCCGCTGGGTTGCAGGGTTATCCCTGCCGGAATATCTGGAGAGCATTTGCTTGATGCTGCTTAGCTTGAGAGGCTTACTGATGTAGCCGTCCATCCCGGCAGCGGTGCAGCGGTCCTGAATTCCCTCCATCACATTCGCAGTCATCGCAATGATCACAGTCTTGTCGGGAGAACCGCTGCTCTCCTCACGAATCAGGGAGGTTGCTTCAAGTCCATCCATCACCGGCATCTGCAGGTCCATGAAGATGAAATCATAAGCAGATTTCCGGGCCAGCTCTACAGCTTGGTTCCCGTCTTCGGCCACATCGGCACGGTACCCAAGCTTATCCAGCATGCTAACCATAAGCCGCTGGTTAATCGGATGGTCATCCACGACCAGCACTTTGCTCCGGCTTGCCTCGTCTACCCGGTCTGCTATGCCTCCCTCTTCCCGGCTGCTGCCCTCCAGCTCATGCTCCGGCACGGCCACCTGAATACTGAATACAAAGGTCGCCCCTTTCTCTTCCATCGACTCTACACGGATATCTCCGCCCATCATACTCACAAGGGATTTGCAGATGGCGAGGCCGAGGCCCGTACCTCCGTATTTACGTGTCATGGAGGAATCAAGCTGGGAGAAGGGCTGGAACAGCCGGTCACATTTCTCCGGAGAAATGCCGATGCCTGTATCTTTAACCGTAAATTCAATGACCAGCTTATTATCCGCTGCCGGCAGACTGGAAGCAACTAAATAAACGCCGCCCTGATTGGTAAATTTCACCGCATTGGCTACGAGGTTTATCAGTACCTGGCGTAGCCGTGCCATATCCCCATAGATCAGCCGCGGCAGCTTCTGGTCGATGAAATAGGCCAGCTCCAGATTTTTTTTGCCGGCTTCAGCTGAGAACAAGCTAAATACCTCCTGAACGGTGGTATGCAGCTCGAATAATTGCTCTTCCATTTCCATCTTACCCGATTCCATCTTAGTGAAGTCAAGAATATCGTTAATCACCGTAATTAGTGTGTCCGCACTTTTACGGATAATCTCTGTATATTCCTTCTGCTCAGGAGCAAGCTGGGTCTCCATCAAAAGATCAATCATACCCACTACGCCATTCATCGGCGTGCGGATCTCATGACTCATCATCGCAAGAAATTCAGTCTTAGCCTTAGCCGCAATCTCCGCTTCTTCCTTGGCTTTGATCAATTCACCGTTCATGCGCTCAAGCTCCAGCGTCTTTTGCTGCAGCTGCATGGCTTGAATCTGCTGCTTCTTGCTGGTCAGATACATATTCACAAAGCCTTCAATCTTAGACTTCAGAATTTGCGGGATAAACGGTTTGACCATATAATCAATAGCGCCGGCAGAATACCCTGCGAACAGATGCTCCGACTCCCTGCTGTTGGCTGAGATGAAGATGATCGGAATATCCTTGGTTTTCTCCCTGGCTTTAATTAATTTGGCGGTTTCGATCCCGTCCATACCTGGCATCTGAACGTCCAGAACAATCACGGCGAATTCATATTTCAATAAGCACCGCAGTGCTTCTTCTCCAGAATTGGCTTTGACAAGCTTGTAATGCTGACTCTCAAGGACGGCTTCGAGTGCCAGCAAATTCTCGGGACGGTCGTCAACCAGCAGTATATGAATCGGTTCCTGAACCCCCATAGGTCCCTCCTTACCCGCTATTTATTTTTGCGGTATATTTTTTCTACCCGGTCCAAGGGCTCATAGCTGTCACTGTATCGTGTGAAATGAATGGACTCCTTGGAACCGAGGACCAGCACTCCGAACCGGCTGAGGCTCTCATGGAACAAGCCATGGACATGATCGCGAAGCTCGTCGTTGAAGTAGATCATTACGTTACGGCACAGGATCACATTGAATTCGTTGAAGGAAGTGTCTGTCGCCAGATTATGCTCTGCAAAAATAATGTTCTTGCGTAAATACGGCTGCAGAATCACTGAGTTATATTTCGCTGTATAGTATTCCGAGAAGACGCCCGTACCACCAGCCTCAAGGTAGTTCTTGGTGTATTGCTGCATCTTGCCAATCTCGTACACGCCTTCTTTAGCCTGCTGCAAGGAACGGGCGTTCATGTCCGTGGCATAAATTCTTGCCTTGTCATATAGTCCTTCCTCATGAAGCATAATTGCCATCGAGTAGACCTCTTCGCCTGTCGAGCAGCCGGCATGCCAGATCCGGATATAAGGATAGGTCCGCAGTAGGGGAATGACCTTCTGACGGAAAGTCAGGAAGAGACCCGGATCACGGAACATCTCTGTCACAGGGATCGAGAGACTGTACACGAACCGTTCGAAGCATGCACGGTCATGCAGGACCTTTTCCTGCAGGGCAGAAATGGTAGGTAAGCTCTCTGCATGGACATGATGCCAGATGCGCCGCTTCAAGGAAGGCAGGGCATAATTCCTGAAATCATATCCATACAAACGGTGTACTCCGTTCAGAAGCAGTTCAATCTCAATCTGTTCAAGCTCCTGCTTGCTCTCCGGCGGATTACCCTGCCCCTCATATCCGTGCTCCATCGCTGCCATTGTCATCAATACTCCCTTGCCTGAGCCTTATTTCCGTACGCGGTTTGAACCTGCTGTATAGCTATTACCCTGAAATCGCCCTTACGAATACAACCAGACACGCATTAACGAAAGAAGCTGATCTGTGCTGATCGGTTTCTTCATATAATCAGAGGCTCCGGCTTCAATACACTTGGCCCGGTCCTCCTTCATGGCCTTGGCTGTGAGGGCGATAATCGGCAATTTCTGGTACTGCGGCATCTGCCGGATGCGGCGCATAGCTTCATATCCGTCCATCTCCGGCATCATCATGTCCATCAGCACGAGGTCATAATCACTCTGTTCGACAAGCATGTCGATGGCCTCGCGGCCGTTCTCGGCAAATTTCACTTCCATGTGATAGCCTTCGAGCACACTGGAGAGGGCAAAGACGTTGCGGATATCATCATCGACAAGCAGAATTTTTTTGCCGTCAAACAGCTCCTCTTTATTGTGCAGCTTTTGCAGGATTTTACGCTTATCCTCCGGCAGATTTGCTTCTACCCTGTGCATGAACAGCGTGGTCTCATCCAAAAGCCGTTCCGGCGAGCGGACATCCTTGATGATGATGGATTCCGCATATTTGCGCAGCTTGGTCTCTTCCTTGCTGTCCAGATCCTTGCCGGTATAAATAATAATCGGCAGATCGTTCAGCTCCTCATCGTCGCGGATCTGATCCAGCAGCTCGAAGCCGGTCATATCATCCAGCATCAGATCAAGCACCATACAGTCATATCTCTGCTTGTGCAGTTCATTCAGAGCCTCTTGGCCTGAAGACACCGCCGTAATCACTACATCGTCATGACCGATAAGCTCCTCGATGGAGCGTCGCTGAATATCGTCGTCCTCGACAATCAAGAGATGCTTCATCGTGCTGGCGGTGTAGTTCTCAATCTGCGAGAAGGCCCGGTCCAGCGCTTCACGCGAGGACGGCTTTCTGAGATAGGCCATCGCTCCCATCATGAGCCCCTGCTTCATCTCATCATTCACAGAGATCACATGCACCGGAATATGGCGTGTCTGGGAGTCGCTCTTCAGCTCCCTCAGAATCGACCAGCCGTCCAGGACAGGCAACTGGATGTCGAGAATGATTGCATCCGGCAGCAGGGTCTTGGCCATCTGCAGGCCGATATCGCCCTGCAGGGCTACCAGTCCCTTGAAACCGCGCCCGCGGGCCATGCTCAGCAGGATCTTGGCAAAGCTCTCGTCATCCTCAACAATCAGCAGCACCTTGTCGCCGCTGGCCAGAGAATCACGGTCATCTTCAACAACTACAGGCGTAGCAGGTGTAGGCGCGATATCCCCTGCCACATTCCATGGCAGTTCCTCACGGTATTCCTCAAGCTGCGCAGGCTCGCCGGCAGGTGCGGCTTCGATTGCTCCCGGCAGCAGGCTGAAGTTCCCCTGGACCGGCAGATACAGTGTAAATATACTTCCTTGCCCTTCACGGGACTCCAGTCCGATCGCTCCGCCCATCAGGCGGGCTAATTCGCGGCTGATCGAGAGGCCAAGCCCCGTGCCGCCATATTTGCGGCTCGTCGTTCCGTCAACCTGCTGGAACGCCTCGAAGACGATATCCATTTTATCTGACGGGATACCGATTCCGCTATCCTTGACGGATATCGCAATATAATCATAATCATGCGGCAGATAGGCAGGCAGTCGCTTGACGTCCGCACGGCTGACAGAGAACTCCACATAGCCTTCGCTGGTGAATTTGAAGGCATTGGACAACAGGTTGCGCAGAATCTGCTTCAGTCTGTGACTGTCGCTATATACACTGTCCGGCAGCGGCTCGTCAAAGGACAGGCGCAGCGACAGCCCCTTCTTCGCGGCCAGCGGAGCAAAGTTCTGCTTCACGAAGGTCTTTAGCTCAATCAGCGGAATCTCTTCATGATTCAGCTCCATTTTGCCGGCATCAACCTTGGACAGATCGAGAATCTCATCAATCATCTTAAGCAGATCTGCACCTGACATATAGATAGTATGGGCGAATTCTACCTGCTTCTCACTCAGATTGCCCTCCTTATTCTCCGTAAGGAGCTGGGAGAGAATGAGCAGGCTGTTCAGCGGGGTGCGCAGCTCATGGGACATATTGGCCAGAAACTCGGATTTGTATTTGCTGGTTACCGCAAGCTGCTTAGCCTGCTTCTCCAGCTGCATACGGGCATGCTCAATTTCATCCTTCTTCTCTTCAACCTCCTGCACCTGATCCTGCAGCGCACGGGTCTTGGAGACCAGCTCTGTATTATAATGCTCCAGCTCTTCCTGCTGACGCTGGAGCAGCTCCTCCGAGCGCTTCAGAGCATCTGTCTGCTCCTCCAGGTTCTCGTTGGAGCGGCGCAGCTCCTCCTGCTGGGTCTGCAGCTCCTCCGACTGGCATTGCAGCTCTTCGGTCAGCGCCTGCGATTCGCGCAGCAATTCCTCAACCACAAGCCTGCGGCTGATGTTGTTCAGAATAATCCCCAGATTACTGGAGAGCTGATGGAGCAGTTCATTCTGCAGCACCGAGAACGGCGTGAAGGAAGCGAACTCTACAACACCCAGCACCTCATCCTCGAATAATAGAGGGTGAATGGAAATATAACTCGGATGCGCCTCCCCGAATCCCGAAGATACGGAGATATAGTTGTCAGGCGCCTCCGTCAGCTTGATCGGCAGCTTATCCAAGGCGCTCTGCCCGATTAGCCCCTGACCTATCTCGAAGCTCTCCTTGGGCGGAACCCCCTCCTCCCCGGCATAGAAGGCGCTGCTGACCAGCAGATTCGGATTGTCCTGGCTTTTCAGATAGACGGCACCATACTGCGCTCCCAGCACAGGTGAGAACTCACTGATGAAGGTCTGGGATACCTGATCCAGCGAGCTGACACCGCGCAGCAGCTCCGTAATCCGGGCAATATTGGCATTCAGCCAAGCCTGATCACTCTGTGCCTGGGAATAGGATCTCTCCAGCTCCTGCTTCTGCTCAATATCCTCGGCCATCCGCTGGAATACCCGCGCTACATCACCAATCTCATCCTTGGACTTCACCTTGATCCGGCGGATCGCCCGCATTTTTCCATTGCCGAAGCTGGTAATCATCATGGACACGACACTTAGGCCGCGCGTGATACTCGGTATCACCCACAGAATGACACCCAGCCCAAGCAGCAGCCCCAAGACCATAATCAGGGTGACCATCTGAATCGATCTGTTCGACGCCTCCTGGGCATTGGCAGTCTCCTCAGTCATGCGGAAGGCATTATAATCAGACAACGCATTCAGACTGTTCAGCACCTCGTTCTGAACGTCCTGCCCTTCTGCGTTGCGGTAGGTGTTGGCATTCTGAAAGTATCCGGCGCTCAGCATCTCCAGAGCCTTGTCCTGATATTTCAGATAAGCCGAATAGGAGTTCTCAATCCGGGATAGTATTTGGAGTTCCTCTGCCGTCTTCAGCGAGGCCTTAATGTTCTTAAGATGCTCTGCAGACTTGAGGACCTTGCTGTCAATCTCAGCCTTCTGCGCTTCCAGGGTTACAGTATCGGCATTAAGCATGGAAGTAGTCAATATCCGTGCCATGTCGTTCACTTCCCCGCGAAGTCCCGACGAAGCCCGGCCCTTGCTGTATCTCTCCTGGTAGCTGTCCAGCTGACTGCTCATATAATGAAGCCTGTCATAGCCGATCAGGGTCAGTGCAAGCATAATCGCCAGCATAGCACTGAATCCGATCAGCAGTTTAGCCTTTATCTTCATTCCTTATCGGTTCCTTTCTTCAGCGAGATCCAGACTAGGCATTTATCGTCATCCCGGTCCGCGTTAACAGGCTCGCTCAGGAATGCAGCGCGCACCAGGTCTTCCTGCCAGTCATGCGTGGTATTCAAATGTCCGATCATGAATTGCAGCTGCTCCTCCTGACCGCCCTCCACCATCTCCAAGAGGCCGTCCGTGAACAGCACCAGGTGCCCCTCATCCTCATAGCTCAGGCTCTGCTGCTGGATATCGATCCGGTCAAACAGTCCGACAGGGTGGCAGTTGCTCTCAAGCAGTACCGGGGTCTTAGCGTCCCCTTCAAAGAACAGCGCCGGCGGATGCCCGGCATTCACATAATTAATCCGCTTCATGCGGGTATCAATGACAAGATAAATAGCCGTGAAATAATACTGAACCAGCTGCTTCTCAATATAGAGCTGGTTAAACCGTCTGTTCAGCTCCTGAATGACTTTCTCCGGCTCCACATACGTAGTTACGGTATCCTTCAGTACAGAGGCCAGGAACATGCAGAACAGGGAAGACGAGATACCGTGGCCCATCATATCCAGCAGAATGACAGCATAACGCCCGTCTCCCAGCGGATACCACGCATACAGATCTCCGGCCAGCTCGAAGGAAGGCTGATAGATGGCATGCACCTCCAAGGTCTCCTCGGCCAGCGGCAGACTGAGTACCGCATTCTGCACCAGGGCAGCCAGCTTCAGTTCATCCTGTATCCGCTGGTCCCGCTCCTTATGCCAGTCCTTCTCGCGCTTCAGCCGCAGCGCCAAGCGGATACGGGCCATCAGCTCCACCTTGTTGATCGGCTTCGTCACATAATCCACCGCTCCGGCATCCAGCGCCTCGGCGAGCTTCTTAGAGTCACCTACAGCCGTAACCATAATAATAGGAATATCCTTCAGATGCTCGTATTGCTGAACCACACGGCAGGCTTCAATCCCATCCATTTCCGGCATCATCATATCCAGCAGAATCAGGTCCACATCGGATGGACGGGGCTGTGCGTTCTCTTCCCCTGCACCGACGCCGAGCAGCTTCAACATATCTATAGCGGACGAAGCCGTTATGAAATTCCGGTAATCTTCCTTCTTGAGGATCTCACGGATAATAATTACATTGGTAGGATTGTCGTCTACGATTAATATTCTCAAGCTTCTTCACCTCACGCGAATAGTGTTAAGACTATGAACCCGCAACTCTATCGTTCTATCATACGATATTTATACGGCCTGTTACCATCCAGCTAGATATTGGCATAAAACAGGTTCCGGCTTCAACAAAGTAACCTCCAGCTCCACTACATACTAGTGGGACTGGAGGTTACGCTATTGTACTATTGAGGTCAACGAAGCTGACCCGCGATTATTGTGGGTTTCTTTTGGCAATGACCAGAACCTTGCCTGTATCAAGCTCTTTCTCATAAAAGGCCGCCTCCGCTGCGCTGAAGCCCAGTGAAGTAATCTTGAAGCGTAAAGCGTCGCCACGCGAACGGAAGAGGTTGGCAATGGCACCGAACAGCCCTTCTTCGCTCAGCCCCACTTCATTAGAATCTGCGGCGTCTACGATACGTCCTTCGCGGTCTTCATCATGACTGATCACATAAAGATCCTCTCTGGTGTAGCCGCTGCTACGGAGCCGATTCACTTCTTCTATTGCCTGAACGCCGTTCTCCAGCAGCTTGGCATAAGCCTGTGTACCAGTTGAATCCATGAAATCACTCTCCTTCATAATGAATAAGGCCTAGCCACCGGTATAGATGACTGACCCTTCATTAACCAAAATCGCCGAACTTGAATCAGCTTCAGAAGGAATAAGCATCGAACAAATCCAAGCCGTCCCATTCGCCGCTCTCCATATTCCGGTAGATCTTGAGCGCGGCCTCTCCTCTAATATAAACATCCCCATCCTCAGCTTCAAAATCAGGCGTTCCCAGCATATCCTGCACGTTCATAGTCTGCGGATGGAGCACCTGCCCGTTAAGGCTCAGACCGTATTGCCCTGCCTGAGCAGGCGAAGCATGTACATAGAGGACCACACTGCCGCATACTCCCGCCGAGATATCGGCATATTGATATTCAAGGCAGCCCGCCCAAGGATCTTCTGCAATCTGCTGAGGCGTTCCCTTGGCCTGCAGCAGCTCCTTTTCCGTCATATATAAGCTAATACCGGACAAGGAATCGAAGCTGCTTATGTAGGGATCGGCAACTGCGCTATGCTCGTAGGCGAACATTGCCGGCAGCTGTGCGGCAGTACCGGGAGCGGGCGAAACCGTCTCTCCTTGCGGCGGTGCAGATATGAAGGGAGCAAGAAGACTAAGCAAGAGAATAACCATTTTCATAAGGGTTCCCGCCTTTCATGAGCTGGTATTGCCCCGTCCTGTGCACCGCCGTATATCATTCCATCAAGGTATTAGTGGCGGAATTTCTGCCAGATCGCGGCGGCTGCATCCACGCCTTTGAGGGCTGTAGCAACCTTGCCCTTAGATTTGCTTGAACTCACTGCCTCATAGGATTGTACAGTTCTCTCCTCGGCTGGTGTTAACGGGGCTTCTGCGATAGATACGGATTTTGCCTTATCCTTCAGTTCACGTGATTTACGGAATTTCTCGATTACCGTTACCGATACCTGCTTCACGGTCAATGTCAGCTCGTTCATGACATCGCCCAGATTCTTCACGGAATCCACGATCGGGTCAATCTTCTGAATTTTGCCCTGGACATCGGCAGTGATGTCATTGGCATGCCGGACTGTTGTTTTCACTTCATAGGTAAGCTCATCGATAGTCTTCTGAACCTCCTGCAGCGTCTGGCTGACCTTGTCGAGCGAGTCCTTCGCTGATTTCAAGGTTTTGATTAAGAAGAATACGAGTACTGCAAAGGCAATAGCAGCCAGTGCTACGCTAAGTTCAATGATCATAGTGGATAACCCCTTCCAAAGTGTTTAAATTGTCAGTTTACCCTGTGTGATACTGCATAGTTACCCTTACAGAATTCGGCCGAAACAAAGGCCAAGTCCCTGGAATCCTCTTCCTTTCCTCCCTGTTTCAAATGGATAAGCCCCGTTTAAACAATGATTACATCAATGCACAGAAAGGATGACATCTCATGCTAAGATGGTCTATAATTCTGCTGGTAGTGGCCCTGATTGCCGGTATCTTCGGATTCTTCAACATTGTGGCGGCAGCCGTCGGCATCGCCAAAGTATTGTTCTACATCTTCCTGATCCTCTTCGTGGTCTCACTCTTTATGGGACGCAGGGGACGATCAATGTAGGCAAGCATACCATTAACTGCCGGCCAGGCAGTGCTCAAGGCCCGGAGGTCTCCGTCAGGAAACCTCCGGGCTTCTTGCTGCCCTTCAAAAAGTATAGGCCTTTCCGCTCAGATTGTCATCGGTGATTCTGACCGGAATGAAGCGTCACCCGTCAAGCTGGACAAGAAGAATAAAATTTCTTGCTTACGCTGGTTCATTCAATGCAAATTATGTTTACATCCATATTAGCACAGCATGAACATAGAAAATCACACCAACATACCTAGGAGGAATCATCGATGAAAAAATTAGCCAGTTTAACAGTAGCAATGGGTCTTATGGCTTCCTTGGCAGCAACAGCTTCTGCGGCTGAGGTAACAACAGGGACAACAGCAACTACCAAAACCACTTCTTCTGATGCAGTAACTACTGTAACCGGAGCGACTTACCTGAATCCGGCAGCTCCGGTCATTACGCCAGCTGACATCAAGCCGGCAACTCCTCAGATCATTCTGACCAAGATCACAGCATTCCATCTTTCTATGGGAAGCATGGCAACCCCTGCTGGTTGGCTGAGTGCACAGACTGTTGATACTACTGGTGTGATTATGACTGACGCAATGGGCAACGAATGGAGAGAAGTCTACACTTGGCTGGGTAAAGCATGGATCAAGGTTCCTTCCTCCGCATACGTAATCAATCCATAAGCGACTCGACACATAAGAGTCATAGCTGCTCCACTCATATGCTGCAGCTATGACTCAACCGGTGTACCCTGACAAGGCCCGTGGACGCCAATCCAAACGGCCTTTTTTTTGTGTCTAATGACAATAAAAAGGGTTATCCCTTCAGTAGAAGATTCTACTGAAGGGATAACCCCGACATACACCCGCTTGTAGTTCACCCGTCACAAACTTGTACTGCCTGTCGCTTCTTGCTGTCCTAGCTGTATATATTAGCGGATGACCGAGCCTCCGTACAGGAAACGGTTCATCCAAGAAGCGCTAAGATTATCTACTCTTACACCGCCGGAGCTTACTGAATAGGTATGCAGCAGCTTCCCGTCACCCAAATACATGGCGACATGTGTAATTCTTGCCGTATACTTATTGATTCCGGCATACGCAGAGGGAGAAGTTCCTTTATAATCCATGAAGAACATCAAATCGCCGCGCTTCAAGCCGGATACATCCGTAACTACACCACTGTTCTGCTTGACCCAGTCCCCTTGCTGCCGGGAATCGGCAGGCAGCTTCAAGTCCGCTGCATCCATGAAGATCTGGCGGATGAAATCCGAGCAGTCGAAGGTACTCGTATCATTACGGCTGGAGCCAAATTCATATGGCGTCCCCAGATAGCCCATCCCCGCTGCGATCACACGTTCAATCACAGCCGTCTGCCCGGCTGTAGGTACAGGTACCGGTGCTGGTGTTGGAACAGGCGCCGGTGTCTGAACAGGCGCCGGTGTCTGAACAGGTACCGGTGTTGGAGCTGGAGTGGCTGGAGCAGACGGCGATGAAGCGCCCGCTGAAATATATTGATCGGATGAGCTTGTATAACCCACCGTCCCATTTGCCGTTTTTATTTTGTACCAATAGCTGTTAGTCTCTTCAAGAATGGTTACCTGGTCATTCTTATAGAGATATCCAACCACTTGACCGCTGGTTGCAGGGGTCTCCCTTACACGGACTGTGGCCTGAATCACCGCTGTCCGGGACGCAGGTGCAGAAACCGTAGCCAACCGGATATAGGAATCTCCCGAGCTCATATACCCCACAATTCCCTCTGCAGTTCTTACTTTGTACCAGTAGCTGTTCGCAGCTTCCAGAATAACTACCTGATCGCCTTTATTAAGATATTTCAGTACCGTACTGCTGGTAGACGGATCTGTACGCAGCCGGACTGAAGCTTCAATGATGCCAGTCTGCCCGGTGGACGCCGCCAGCATTGTAATCGAAGAATCAGTTGCAGCGAAGACCTGTCCCGGACTGAACACTCCCAAGGATAATGCCAGTGAAGCGGAAACCCATAGCGATGCTGTAAATTTCTTGCGTGATACGATCATAGCGTTCCCCCGCTTAACGTATTAAGAAATTCAACAACGTCGCGCGCTACGTTTGTTGCTTTCTGCCCTCATTATAGGCTGGCCCGGGATTTGGAACATGCTCCAAATTTCACAAAAAACCTTTCCATCTTATGGTAACATACAGGTCTATAGTCGCGATTCCTCCTTGGATTTGGTGGAAATTACAGCTAACTAGGAGAAATCATGGAATGTTAATCCTTGGGCTCCACGTGAACTTGCACATGCATGATGTTATGCAGCTTGGTCATCCGCTCTTCAATCGAGTCGCTGATCTCATGCCCTTCCATGACCGTCATGCGGGCATTCACCTCCACGACTACATCCACCAGTACATGATTGCCGTGTACACGGGCCTTCAAATCCTTGATGCCCTCCACACCTGGTGTCCGGGCAATGGTGCTGCGCAGGTCCAGCAGCTTATCTTCGTCAAAGCCGTCAGTGAGGCGGTACGTGGAATCACGGAAAATATCCCAGGCTGTCTTGATAATCAGCAAGCCGACTCCGATGGCAGCCGCCGAATCGATCCACGGCAGTCCGAACTGCGCTCCTACAATCCCTATTGCGGCCCCTACGCTTACAATAGCATCCGAGAAATTATCCTTAGCAGCAGCCATCAGCGCATGGTTATTAATTTGCTCGGCCAGGCGCTTGTTATATATATATACCCCCATCATCGCTACGGCACACACCAGCGCAACACCGGCAGACCAGAGCTGCGGCGTGGCCTTCTCCCCCCCGAACAGCGAACGCACCGCCTCCACAATAACCTGAATGCCCACCAGCGCCATAATAAAAGAGGCCATCAGCGCCGCAATCGTCTCGGCCCGGAAATGCCCGTAGGTATGATCGGAATCCGGCGGCTTCCGGGAGATGCGCAGCCCGATCAGCACAGCCAGCGAGGCCACAATATCGGTTAGATTGTTGAAACCGTCTGCCAGGAGTGCACTGGAGGCGAACAGGTAGCCGCAGACCAGCTTAAAGGCGGACAAAATCACATATGCAGCGATACTGACCAGCGCACCCTTTTCACCCTTGCGAATATCTTCATAAATATCAGTCATCTCTGCCCCTCTTCCCCATCCCTGCCGCATAAATACAGGAAAACTTTCTTTGAGTTATTCTTGCCCTTGTAGCAGCATTTAAAAACATTTAGAATAAGGAAAAGGACTTGCTGCCTAAGGGGGTAACATAATGAGCGAGAACAATGAGAAACCAAAAATTAATTTGGCTGATGCCATCCGCCAGAAGCTGGAGCAGAAGAAACAGCATGCTTCGGGAAAACCGGGTTCAACCTTTCAGGCCGGCTCCGCGAAGCCGCTGAAAAGCCAGAATAACAAGAAGCCTAACAATCAGCGCCGCCGGACTGGCGGGTCTTAGACTTCCAGGTTGTTGTATATTGTGAACATAAACGGCTGCGTTATCCCTCCGGGGACGACGCAGCCGTTTTCATATGAACTCATAACCGTTCATTCTGTCTATATCTGATTCTTAAGCCTCAACAGGGTACATCCGGGCCCGCATTTCCTTGATCTCCGGGTTCTCCAGATACTCGTCATAGCTCATCGTACGGTCAATGATGCCAGCCGGAGTAATCTCAATGATGCGGTTGGCGATCGTCTGGATGAACTGATGGTCATGGGAGGTGAACAGGATCGTGCCGTCAAAGTCAATCAGGCCGTTATTGAGCGCGGTGATCGATTCCAGGTCCAAGTGATTGGTAGGCTCATCGAACACAAGCACGTTCGCCCCGTTCAGCATCATCTTGGCCAGCATACAGCGGACCTTCTCGCCCCCGGACAATACGCTTGCCTTCTTCAGTGCTTCTTCGCCGGCGAACAGCATCCGGCCCAGGAAACCGCGCAGGAAGGTTTCGTCCTGATCCTTGGAATACTGGCGCAGCCACTCCACCAGGTTCATGTTCACCCCGTCAAAGTAGCTGGAGTTATCCTTAGGGAAATACGCCTGGGTGGTTGTCACTCCCCAAGTGTACTCGCCCGCATCTGCTTCATTCTCGCCCATAATCACATCGAACAGCAGGGATTTAGGCTGGGAATACGGTCCTACAAAAGCGATTTTATCTCCTTTGTTGACTACAAAGCTGACTTCATCCAGCAGCTTCTCGCCGTCCACAGCCTTGGTCAGGCCGCTAATCGTAAGCAGCTGCTTGCCGGCTTCACGCTCCGGCTTGAAGTTCAGGAACGGGTATTTACGGTTGGACGGACGGATGTCATCCAGGGTAATCTTCTCGAGCTGCTTCTTACGGGAAGTCGCCTGCTTCGATTTCGAGGCGTTGGCCGAGAAGCGCTGAATGAAGGCTTGCAGCTCCTTCATCTTGTCTTCCTTCTTCTTGTTCGAGTCGCGCTGCAGGGCCTGGGCCAATTGGCTGGACTCATACCAGAAGTCGTAGTTGCCGACGTACATCTGGATTTTGCCGAAATCAATGTCCGCAATATGCGTGCATACCTTGTTCAGGAAGTGACGGTCATGGGATACCACGATAACAGTGCCTTCGTAGTCCATGAGGAAGTTTTCCAGCCAGCCAATGGATTCAAGATCCAAATGGTTGGTAGGCTCATCGAGCAGCAGGTTGTTCGGACGTCCGAACAAAGCTTGGGCCAGCAGTACACGGACCTTCTCGTTGCCGCTGAGTTCGGCCATTTTCTTATCGTGCATCTCACGCATAATACCAAGGCCTATCAGCATTGCAGCCGCATCAGGCTCAGCATCCCAGCCGTTCAGCTCTGCGAACTCACCTTCAAGTTCACCCGCACGAAGTCCATCCGCTTCAGTGAAGTCGCTCTTAGCGTACAGAGCATCCTTCTCCTTCATAATTTCATATAGCCGGGTATGGCCCATAATTACTGTCTCCAGCACCAGATGCTCATCATACTCGAAATGGTTCTGCTTGAGTATCGCCAGGCGTTCACCGGGTGTAATATGCACATCGCCGATGTTCGCTTCAATCTCTCCGGACAGAATCTTTAGAAAGGTCGATTTGCCGGCGCCGTTCGCGCCAATCAGACCGTAACAGTTGCCGGGTGTGAATTTTATGTTTACGTCCTCAAATAGTGCGCGTTTTCCGTAGCGGAGTGTTACGCCGCTTGTGCTAATCATTAAGCATTACCATCCTTTTCACTTAGGTTCCGGCTCATTATAGCATAAAATCAAGCAAAATGGCCCTTATTACGGCTCTTATTTAAGTAGAAGTGTTATTTCCCCGCCGGGCGTTCCTCGGGCTGGACAACCAGCGTCTCCCCATAGCCCAAAGTATGGATACGCTCCTCACCAAGCCCCTGCGCCACCCTAGCCTGCTCCATCCGGTCCAGCGCTTCGCGCGCGGTATCATCGGCTAGCCTGAAGGTTCCGAAGTGCATCGGTATCATCAGCTCTGCGCCTACATCAAGGAAGGCCTGCACGGCCTCCTCGGGATTCACATGCTGAGAGTTCATGAACCATTCAGGTTCATAAGCACCAATCGGCATCAGCGCCACATGCAGCTTGAAGCGTCTGCCGATCTCCTTGAAGCCCGGGAAGAAGCCGCTGTCTCCGGCAAAATAGAGGTTCGGCGGAAGCAGCTTATGCTGCGCCTTGCCCTCCTCCCCCTCCGGGTGCTTCTGCGGGTCTGACGGCTGAAGCACATAACCGCCCCAGTGCGAGGAATTCGTATCGAACGGCGTTCTTCGCGTCCAGTGCTGGGTCGGGACAAACGTCAGCTTGACGGCGCCCAGCGTAATCTCCTGCCACCACTGCATTTCCTGGCAGTTAGGGAAGCCTTTGCGGAGCATTTTGCGCTTAAGCCCGGCAGGCACCACAATGGTTGTTCCTGCCCGGTACAGCTTGCGGATGGACGCGATATGCAGATGATCATAGTGGGAATGGGAGATCAGGATCAGGTCGATGGGCGGGATATCCGCGAGCGGAATGCCCGGCTGACCGATCCGCTTCTCGAAGCCCAGCCGCCGCGCCCATATCGGGTCGGTGATGATATTAAGCCCTTCGTATTGCAGAAAAAAAGTGGAGTGACCAATCCACGTTATCGTCGTCTCCAGCCGGTTCCCGGCCAAATAGTCGAGGCGCGGCGGATGATTCGGCACTTTATAGGTGTAATCCTTCTTTTTCCTGCGGCGGTCCTCACGCCATTGGCGGAATTCCTTAAGCGTTTTATCGGTGCTGACATTGTCGATGTTGTTATAACGTATTTTGGCCATACCAAGAACCACTCCTTATAGCAGATTTGCCGTTTCTGTTGACTGGCGGCAAACCACATATCTTAACTATAGGGTTCCGCAGAATCATTTGCAAAATTACAGGACCCTGAAGAACGCTCACTACAAATTGTACCCAAATGGCTGGGCGGGAAACGTCCGGGCCTCTTTTGTCAGGGATGATGCGGATCTAGCGGGCGGTATGAGGAAGGATGAAATCCTGCACGAATTGCAACATTCCCTCAACAACCCGATTATTCAAGAAGTCAAAATTGCAAAATATGCAACACTTCCCGTTTGGGTTGCTAATTCAATAATATTTAAAATTTTGCGGGTCCGCGTCTCCGCCCCTTTGTATTCACCTGCTCAAATGAGGTAAAATGCGGGTAACGCAGGACGGAACTTATGCCATTTAACCCAAGGAGCTGACATATGAAGATTACATTTATTGAACCGACACCGAGTCCAAATACCATGAAGCTTCATCTGGACGAAAGCCTTGCCCCCGGTATCCGCCGGACCTACACCCCGGAGTCCCGGCGCTCCGCCCCTTCCTGGGCGCAGGAGATGCTGGAGATTCCGGGCGTCACCAGTATTTATCATGCCGCTGACTTCGCTGCGCTGGAGCGCAAGGGCAGTGCCGACTGGGCAGCGATTCTGCGCGAGGTCCAGAACCGCTTCGGGGCGGACGGCCTCAGCGCAGAGTACAGTCTCGGCGATGAGAATGACGGTACCCACTACGGGGAGTCCCAGGTCTTCGTGCAGATGTTCCGCGGCATCCCGATTCAGATCCGCGTCAAGACCGGCGCGAAGGAGGAGCGCATCGCCCTCTCCAGCCGCTTCACCCAGGCGGTGACCGATGTGGCCAGCGCCGTGATGATCAAAGAGCGCAAGCTCAGCGATTACGGCGTGCGCTACGGCGAGCCGCCGGAGATTGCCCGCGAGGTCGAGCAGGAGCTGGAGGCGGCGTATCCGCAGGAACGCCTGGACTCCCTCGTGCAGCAGGCCATCGCGCACGGGGCTGCCGGCGAGTTCGTCGAGCAGCGGCACAAGAAAGAGCAGGCCGAGCTGCTGCGAGACCTGCAGGATGCGGATTGGCGCGTGCGCTACGCCGCGCTGGAGGATCTGGCGCCGGGCGAGCAGCTCCTGCCGGAGCTGCGGGCAGCGCTGCACGACCCCAAGCTGCAGATTCGCAGATTGGCTGTCGTGTACCTGGGCGACATCCGCACGCCAGGTGCGATGGAGCTGCTCTATGAGGCGATGAAGGACAGCGCCCCGGCCGTGCGGCGCACAGCCGGGGACACGCTCTCCGACATCGGCGACCCGGCGGCGACGCCGGTGATGACGGCGTCGCTGAGTGATGCCAGCAAGCTGGTGCGCTGGCGGGCGGCACGCTTCCTCTACGAAGTCGGTACCGCTGAGGCCCAGAACGCACTTAGCGTTGCTGCCGAAGACCCCGAATTCGAGGTCGGGCTTCAGGCCAAGATGGCGCTGGAACGGATTCTGTCCGGCGAAGAGGCGGCGGGCACCGTCTGGCAGCAGATGTCAGAGCGCCGGCGGAGCTGACGTGAACCTGCCGTATTTTGTCATTGCCTGAGAAGCCGGTATGCATTATACTGATTCCTGTTGTTCATATCGTTCAAAGATAGCCTCATCATACCTAGGATGAGGTAGAGGTCGCGGATAAGAAGAGTAAGCGCGTGGAGATGCCTAAGAGCCATCGTTGATACGCGCCCAAAGGAATATCCGCCGAAGTCGTAACTGCTGCTCTTAGTCCGCAGCTACGATTGGGGCCGTTTGCCGAAAGGCGCGGAACTGTCACTGTGCATACTGCCTGTCAGGAGACTGCGGGAGCTGCACCGTGTTGCGCTATCTTAACAGGGAGTATGATGCGGAGCCCATATTGAGGAACCGCAGCGTCCGTCTGCGGTTTTTTTGCGTGCATCATGCCGGGAAGAAGAACCGGCACATGCAGGCAGCAGCACTCCCCCTGTGAACAGAACCATCAATCTAAAGGGAGTGTCCTATTCATGCAAGAACAGCAGCCTAAACGGCCGGCAATACAGGCGGGTAGCGCCAATACACCGGGCCTGCGCAAATCCTTCAAAGCAAGACATCTGACCATGATTGCCCTCGGCGGCTCGATCGGAACCGGATTGTTCCTCGCCAGCGGCGGGGCCATTGCCTCCTCCGGTCCAGGCGGAGCACTGCTCGCCTACACGGCCGTCGGCATTATGGTCTATTTTCTGATGACCAGCCTTGGGGAGCTGGCAACCTATCTGCCCGATTCCGGTTCCTTCAGTACCTACGGCACACGGTTCGTCAGCCCCGCCTTCGGCTTCGCGATCGGCTGGAACTTCTGGTACAACTGGGCGGTGACCATAGCAGCTGAACTGTCAGCAGCCACCGTTATCATTAAGTACTGGTTCCCGGACAGTCCCTCGTTCCTGTGGAGCCTGCTCTTCCTGGCACTCATGTTCGGCCTGAACTTCCTGTCTGCGCGAGGGTACGGTGAGTCGGAATACTGGTTCGCCATTATCAAAATTGTTACGGTGGTCGTCTTCCTGACGGTCGGCGTCCTGATGATCTTCGGGATTCTGGGCGGCAAAGCTGTAGGCTTCAGCAACTTTGAGCTTGGAGGCAGCTCCTTCCATGGCGGCTTCTTCGCCTTCGTCGGGGTCTTCATGGCCGCCGGGTTCTCCTTCCAGGGAACAGAGCTGGTCGGTGTCGCCGCAGGGGAGAGCGAAAATCCGCGCCGCAACGTCCCGATCGCGATCCGCCAGGTGTTCTGGCGCATCCTAATCTTCTATATTTTCGCGATAGCCGTCATCGGTATGCTAATTCCTTATACGAATCCCGATCTGCTCCGCGGCGGTATTGATGATATCGGCGTCAGCCCGTTCACAATCGTCTTCAACAAAGCAGGGCTGGCGATTGCCGCCTCGGTAATGAATGCCGTAATTCTCAGTTCCGTGCTGTCTGCCGGTAATTCCGGGATGTACGCCTCCACCCGTGTCCTGTACGCCATGGCCAAGGATGGAATGGCACCGCGCGCGCTCGGCAAGCTGAACCGCAGAGGTGTTCCTGTAGGCGCACTGCTCGTGACTACCGCTGTCGGCATGCTTGCCTTCCTAGCCTCCTTCTTCGGAGACGGCGCGGTGTACAATTGGCTGCTTAACGCTTCTGGAATGTGCGGCTTCATCAACTGGCTCGGGATTGCCGTCTGCCATTACCGTTTCCGCCGGGCCTTCGTGAAGCAGGGCCATTCCCTGGAGGAGCTGCCTTACCGGGCAAGATGGTTCCCGTTCGGTCCGCTGTTTGCCTTCGCTCTGTGTATGGTAGCCGTATTCGGCCAGAACATGGGCGCCTTCACCGGCGCGAAGATCGATTGGTACGGCATTCTGGTCTCCTACGTCAGCGTGCCGCTGTTCCTGCTGATCTGGCTGGGCTATGGCTGGTTCCGCAAGAGCAGCCTGATCCCGCTGGAGAAGTGTGATCTGAGCACCCACGCTGACTGATTCCTTGCAACATAAGTGGAAACGGCATTGCCGTCCTTTTAAAGGACGGTACCGTTTCAGCGAAAAAGATAAGGATAATTATAGCGTGAAGCATATAAATTCTTCTCTTTCAGCAAAAGACCGGTTTTGATCCCGCAGCAGCGGGCCAAAACCGGTCTTTTATATATAGCTAGAACCTTATCAGATTTAAAATAGTGGTGCAGACGCAATCCCCCTTCAAATTACATCTTTTTTCCAAGCGGGCGTTGTTCTTCAGGGGCGTTTGGCTTAGCGTAACGGACTGAGGTGCTCTTATTTGGGAAGAAAGTCGCCAATCGGGTGAGTAACGGACTCCATGTCCTTAGAGAAGAAAATAATTACCGGAATTATGTCCCGGAGATTATTACTTATCTTGAAGTGATTAAGAATAGCTTAGCCGTCGGATTTACCATCCAGGATATTAATCGATGATCTCCAGGCAGGGAATTTCGAAGGATGAACAAACACGTATCATAACGGCTAAAATAGCTGAAATTGAAGATGCACAAAAAAACCTGGAGGCTTCCAAGCAGTCTCTTTACAAGCTTCTAAAGATGGATATTACCTGTGAGGACGGGTTCGGAAAACACTAAAACCCCAGAGCTGCTGTGCTCTAGGGAATCGCATAAAAACGCGGGTGCCGGGGGACGCTAACCTGTAATTCCAGCTCAAGGAGGCCATGATGAAAAAAATATGGACAGTAGCCTTGCTGACGTTAGCCCTAATCCTGAGCAGCCCGTTAAACTCCATCTCCGCTGCACCTGACTATGCCCATTGGGGAACCATCGCCGTAAAGGAGACGCAGCAGAAATACAACGCCGAGATCATCGATTACAAGCACATCGGCCGGACCCAGATCAGGCCCAAGCTTGCGGAAGAGAAATTCAAGCTGCTGGTCCGAAGCAAGGCGGGCCGGGAATTCGGCGTAATCGTGATGGTCCGCTTCAACCCTTCAACAAACAAGCTTCAGACCATTCAATTTCTGGAGACCAATGCCTGAAGTGCCACCCTGGCTGGTTCGCCGGATAGCTGACACTCTTTTATTTCCAGGTCACGTATACCTTAAGATCTCCTGTATTCTCGAACGGCGAGCTGTTAAAGGCCAGGTTGTTCAGTCCCAGCCCGTAGAGCACCTGCAGATCCTGCCTCAGCAACTTGTCGCTTCCGCGATAGCGGAACAGCAGCGATTGCTGCCCGGACTCTGCCGCCTGCATCGCAAGCTCCTTGAGCTGTTCCGCCGACGAAACCACCTGATTCTCCTCGTACAGCCAGTAATTCAGATCCTTCTGCAGCGTCTTGTATGCCTCCACCCCCTGGCCCCCCTGATTGACCAGCTTAGTCAAGGTCTGGGCATAACTGGTGGAGGCCGCCGGATAGGACTTGGTCCACTTGTGGTCAAGCCGCATCTGGGCATCGGTCCTCATATAATAGAGTGTACTGATTCCGCCCTCCGGACTCGGGTCGGGGTCATCCCAGGTGGTATCGAGATGATACCATGCCCCGTTCAAGAGCACCAGATTCCAGGCATGCGACTGGGTTACACCGTCTGCGGCCCTGGCCGTCCCTTCCACAATTCTGTTCGGAATCCCCGCCCCCAGCAGCAGCTTATAGGTTAGCAGTGTATAGCCCTGGCAGACCGCACTTCCAGTCTGAAGTCCTTCATAAGCGGTATATTTGCGGTGCGAGTGATCATATTCCAGATTCAGCACGACCCAGTCGTGGATCGCTTTTACCTTCTGGTGATTGTTCATGCCCGGTGTTATGATCTGCTGCAGAATAGCCTTCACCTGCTTATTCACATATGCCGTCTGCTGCAGCGTCTCCCGGTATTCCACCTGAACCGTCACATGAACAGCACGCGTGCTTCCACGGTAGGAGAAGGCATAGCTGTCAATAATATAATACAGATACGGGTCGCTCCCCATCGCCTGATTAATTGCCGTCTGAATCTCACTCTTCAGCTTGGTGGTCTTGCCCTGATAAGTGAAGGTGATCGTCTCTCTGCGGTTACTCATTGCACCAGCCAGCTTCTGCATCATTCCTTGTGTGGTCTGCACCACCGCCGAATCCGATGCAGCATACGCATGCTCGTATCCCCAGTACATCGCAGGCGGTAGAGCTGCAAACACAAGCATCAGTCCAACCGCCGTCTTCATCAGCGATCCCTGTCTCTTCCCCATATGATCCGCGCGCCTCCTGCAATCTATATCATCGGCCATAGCCGTATACTCTATAGTAAATGCCAATAATCCCCTGTTTACAACTCCAACCTGAAGAATAGGCAGGCGTTCGTGCCTGTACTATCCATTATATCGGCTCTGCCCTCTCCGTGCATAATAAGTAGTTCTCTCCCGCTGCGAGCAGAAGAATAATGCATAGAGAATAGAGGTGAACACAGGAATAGGTGCATTCTGTACATTTAAAAACAGTGAAAAGGAAGTCTTTCATCTTCTAACTGTAGTTTGTACAACTAAGTCTGCCCGATTAGGTGAGAACACCGATATAGAGGCATTTTAATTGTATGGAATACAGCTAAACGGATATTCAGCGGTACATCAGACGATTTAGTTGTACAGAGTGCAATTACGCATATCACTTGTCCCTTAGGTGCTCACACCCCCACCCAATACACCCCGCCAGCCATAACCTCAAGCGTACCGTTCAGCGCCTGTCGTTGGCCGTCTGCAAGCTGTAGCATCAGCTCTTGCGTATAGCCGAGGCGCAACGTTCCATCGAACCGGGCTGTAATCCGCGCGGATACCAGAACCCCAGCCTGCCATTCGATGTCCACCTCATACCCCCCGCGTGCCTTCAGGCCGCTGATACGGCCGTTCTTCCAGGCTCCCGGCAGCGCGGGAAGCAGCGCAAGCTCCCCGAGATGACTCTGCAGCAGCATTTCTGCAATTCCGGCGGCCGCACCGAAATTACCGTCAATCTGAAACGGCGGATGCGCATCGAACAGGTTGGTGTAGATGGAGCGGGTTAGCAGCGTGCGCACATAGCCGTAAGCCGCATCGCCGTCTGCGAGCCGGGCATAGAGATTGATCAGCCAAGCACAGCTCCAGCCGGTATGTCCCCCGCCGGAAGCAACCCGCTGCTCCAGCGTTAAACGGCTGGCTTCCAGCAGCTCCGGCGTGTCCCGCCTGTTAATCCGGTTGCCCGGATACAGGCTGTACAGGTGGGAGACATGGCGGTGCCCCGGCTCTGCTTCGGCGAAGTCATAGAGCCATTCCTGCACCCGTCCGCTCTTGCTGATCTTCAGCGGAGACAGACGGGCAAGCGTCTGCTCCAGCTCCTCCTGAAACTTAGCGTCCACGCTGAGAATACGCGCAGCCTCCAGGCAGTGCTGCATTAACTCAGCGATGAGGCTCATATCCATGGCCGAGCCCATAGATATACTGCAAGCCCTGCCGTCCTCCGTGACAAACCGGTTCTCCGGCGAAGTAGACGGGCTGGTAACCAGCCGGCCCTCCGGTCCTTCCACCAGCCAATCCAGGCAGAAGAGGGCTGCTCCTTTCATTAGCGGATAAGCGGTCTCGCCCAAATACTCCAAATCCGGGTTGAATTCGTAATGCTCCCACAGGTGACGGCATAGCCACACGCCGCCCATGGGCCAGAAGGCCCAGCTGGCATCTCCGCCAGACAGTGTGGAAGCCTTCCACAGATCCACATTATGATGGGCTGCCCAGCCGCGCGCTCCATAATGGATGGCAGCCGTTCTGGCTCCGGTCTCACTAAGCTCCTTAGTCAGCTCAAGGAGCGGTTCATGGCATTCGCTGAGATTGCAGACCTCCGCCAGCCAATAGTTCATCTGCGTATTAATATTGGTCGTGTAATTGCTGTTCCATGGCGGCTGAACATGGGGATTCCAGATCCCCTGCAGATTCGCCGCCTGTGTTCCGGCCCGTGAGCTGCCCATCAGCAGATAGCGGCCATATTGGAACAGCAGGGCCTCCAGTGCCGGGTCTTCTACCCCCTCCTGATAGGCAGCCAGACGTACATCGGTTGGCCGCTCCTCCGCCTCGTGACCGCCGAGATCCAGATCCACCCGGCGGAAGATCGCCTGATGATCCCCGGTATGCCTTCTCCGCAGCTCCTCATAAGTCTTACCCGCCGCAGCGCTTAATCTGCTGGCGCATAGCTCCGCCGGGCTTAGCATAGCTGTGGAATACTGAGCTGGCGCTGCGGCTCTATGGCTTGCTCTGGCCCGCACCTCCTCATAATCTGTCCCGGCAGCCAGCAGCAGCAGCACACGCTCCGCGCCACTGATTACCAGCTTGCCTGCGGAATTCCCGATACTTCCCCCGGTGACCTGTACATGCAGGTGCAGCTCGAACGCAACTCCAAGCCCCTCCTCATAGAGCACCGCAAGCGGATGATCCTGGTGGTAATTGTCAGCAATATGCGAGGGGCAGCGCCCCTTCATTACCAGCCCGTTCCCCTCCGCTGGACTAACGCTATGCTGTAATTGGCTGTCCAGTGCAAGCTCCAGGTGAATTCCTCCCGGCTGACCGCTTGTCAGATGCACGACACCGACCTGGTCCGGTGTGCTGATGAACACCTCACGGGTGAAGTTGCCCTGCTCCGTCTGGTAGGTCACTTTGGCAACTCCGCTATCCAAATCCAGCTCTCTTTCATAAGCCGTACAGTTCTCTGCGCCCGGCTGCGTAAGAATCAGGTCCCCGAGCGGCATGTAGGCCTGGGCGTTGACCCCCAGCATATGGGCATTCACCATATCCTCGGCCTCGCCATAGTGGCCTGCAGCGATTAGCTCCCGGGTTCTCTCCAGATACCTGAGCGCTTCATAATTATTGGTATCCCGGGGGAACCCGGACCATAAGGTATCCTCATTCAGCGAGATCAGCTCTCTGGCGGTACCGCCGAATACCATAGCCCCCATGTGCCCGTTCCCCAGCGGCAGCGCCTCTTCCCAGACGGCTGCGGGCTGGCTGTATCTAAGCTTCCACGCGGATTTCTTTTGTTTAGTTTCCATATTCTCCTCACCCTTCGTACTAAGTTCTGAATACAGCAAAAGGCCCTGACCTAAGTCGG
The DNA here is from genome assembly GCF_000517865.1 of Paenibacillus sp. FSL R7-269. Lineage (NCBI taxonomy): Bacteria > Bacillati > Bacillota > Bacilli > Caryophanales > Paenibacillaceae > Paenibacillus > Paenibacillus sp. FSL R7-269. The sequence continues at coordinate 12,268 of NZ_ASPS01000026.1, read as the reverse complement.
GCCTTTCTGCCTTCTGCTATACTCTGGATCATGCTACATCCTATTAGGATTTACAGATTTTTGCCTGTCCACAGGGATACTCTCTTCTTCACCAGCTCAGTGAATTCTTTTTCCATATCCTGAGCGCCGGCTTTGTCCAGCTCAGCCAGGAAGGCATCATAGACTTTATCGAAATCAGCCGGTTTGGACAGAATCGCTTCCGGGATACGTTTACGTACGATGTCCTGGGTCTTTTTGAAAATGACTTGATATTTACCGTCTGTCGGAACCGGCAGGTTGTACAGGGCACCTGTTTCTTTTACAGGGAATTCATCCTCTTTCGGGAACAGGTCCTTCCAGGTAGTCGCTTTATATCCGGCAAGGGATTCCTTCTCAGCTTCTGAGTACGAAGCAACAATCTGCTCAGGGAAGCTTGTGGTGTAATAGTTGTCTGTTGAATCCTTCACGCCGTCGCCATACCGTGCACCGAAGATCAGGTACTGGCCGATCCCGGTTGTTTTTTGAGTGTTCGCTGTATCATTGGCTAAGCCGTCACGGATCTCAGGCAGAACCTCACGTTTGCCGTTTGCATCCACAGTATAGTGCTTGTCTTTAATCCCCCAGGTTCTCAGGACCTGGCCTTCATCGGAGGACATCCAGTCCAGCCATTTGATGATCCGCTCAGGATCTTTGGCTGCTGTAGTAATTGCGATACCGTAACCGTCGATACCGGTCTGCATGAAGGAATGATCCTTATACTCTTCGGTCAGGGTTACAGGGAAGTGTCCATAGGTATACTCGTCTTTGCCGGCAGCCTTCAGGGCATTCTCACCATCAGAGTATTCCCATTCCTGGGAGATCAGACCGAGTACACGGCCGCTGGCTACTTTCGCTTTGTACTGGTCATCCTTTTGTACGAAGGTATCCTTATCGAGCAGGCCTTGATTGTACATGCCGTTCAGCCAGCGGAAGTATTCCTTTTCTTCGGCGCGTTTGTAGTGAAGCTTCGCTTCGAAGGTCTCAGGGTCCACATAATATTCACCGTCATCCGGTGCGCCGGTTGTAGTGAAGGCCGGGTTGGTCACGGTGATCATAATCTTCCAGTCATCGGCATTCAGCGTCAGCGGAATCGTAGGCTGTCCATCGGTTTCCGGATGCAGAGCGACATAATCCTTCAGCACCTTTTCAAAATCAGCTACAGTCCGTACCTTCGGATAGCCTAGCTCTTTAAGCACACGATGCTGGATTTCAAATCCGCCTGTGGCATCGAAGGACTTCTGGCCGACACCCATATTCGTAGGAATCTGATAAATACTCTGATCGTCCAGGCTGTACTTCAGACGGTTCATGTTCTCGCCGTAGACCTTCTTGAGGTTAGGGCCATATTTATCAATGAGGTCCGTCATATCAAGGATCAGGCCGGCATCCACCAGGGTACTCAGACTACCTTTAGCGAAAATAATATCAGGAACGTCTCCGCTGGCTGCCATCATCGCAATCTTCTGGTCGCCGCCGCCGCTGCCTACATCGAATTCAGCTTCAAGGGTGACGCCTGTCTTTTCTGTAATGGCTTTACCAACATCATCCTGCATCTTGTTCCAGTTCGGACTGGCATCGGCACCGAAGAAGGTGAATGTAGCTGGCGAGGTATCTAGAGCCGTATCATCTGCTGCGGCAGTAGCATCAGGTGTAGTTCCTGTGTTGTTAGGAGTCGTATTGTTGGCTGCATTATTGCCGTTGCCTCCACAACCAGCGATCAGCATCGAGCTCATCAGCAGGAGTGTGAAGATGGTCTTGGTACTCTTGCGGTTCATTGTGTATCCCCCTTGTATCTTAATATATTGCCTCTATGCATATCAGGTGAGACCTGAATATACCATTGTGAACGCTTGCAAAACTACTATAAATATAAGTTTCCATTAATTACCTAAGCGGGTTAGCTGCCCGGCCCTGCACTGAACCCGGCAGCTTCTCCCCTGTCACTCCTGGGTTAAAGCCTATGCCTTAACTGCACCCAACGTCATCCCGCCGACAAAATACTTTTGCAGGAACGGATAGACCACGAGAATCGGCACGGTTACGACAATGGTAATCGCCATCTTGATCGACTCCGGTGAAATCTGCGCCATCTGTCTGGCCATATCATTCGCATTTGCCATGCCGCTGCCCTGATTGGTCGAAGACAGGACCTTCATCAGCTCGTACTGCAGCGTAGTCAGATGCGGCTTGTTGCCGTTGTAGAGATAGGTGGTGAACCACTCATTCCATTGTCCTACAGCCAGGAACAGCGCGACAGTTGCGAGTACCGGCTTGCAGAGCGGAAGGATGATTTTGTAGAAAATCATAAAGTCATTCGCCCCGTCCAGCTTAGCCGATTCCTGCAGGGCAAAGGGCAGTCCGTCCATAAAGGAGCGGATAATGAACACATTAAATGCGGCAACCGCACCCGGCAAAATGTAGATCCAGAACGTCCCGATCAGATGCAAATCCTTCATCAGAATGTACATCGGCACCATACCGCCAGAGAAATACATGGTCAAGGCCAGAAAAACCGAGATGAATCTTCTCGCTCTGAATTCCGGACGGCTGAGCGTAAACGCCAGCATAGAGGAACTCACCAGACCCAGCAGTGTACCTGAAACGGTACGCAGAATCGATATTTTGAAGCCTTGAATCAGGCCGGTATAGCTGAAGATCCGCTGGTAATTCTCCAGAGTCCAGACCCGCGGGAAGATATAGATGCCGCCCCGGACCGTATCTGTAGATTCATTGAAGGAAATCGCCAGCACGTTCAGAAAGGGATATAAGGTCACAATCATGACTAATCCCAGAGTGATGTAGAGAAACACGTCGAATATGCGTTCACCTTTAGACATTTGAAAAGCTTTGCCGCCCATTTGATCCCCTCCTTACATAATGCTTTCTTTCGTTAATTTCTTCATCACTCCGTTAGCCGTGAACAGCAGAATGACACTGACTACCGAGGTGAACATGCTTATCGCTGTACCATAGGAGAACCGTCCAATCTGTATCCCGTATTTAAGCGCATACAAATCCAACACTTCCGAATAATCGGTAACAAGATTGTTCTGCAATTGGAACTGCTTCTCAAAGCCGATTCCGACCAGATGACCAATCGACATGATCAGGAGTACCGTAATCGTCGTACGAATCCCCGGCAATGTAATATTGAACATCTGTTTGATTCTGCCTGCCCCATCCACCTTCGCCGCTTCATACAGCTCTTTATCAATGCCTGTAATCGCTGCCAGATAGATAATTGCATTCCAGCCTGTTTCTTTCCAAATATCCGCTGCGGTTAAGACTCCCCAGAAGTATTTACCTTTAGCCATGAACTGGATCGGCTCATCAATCACATTCATCCAGAGCAGCAAATCATTCACGATCCCCCCGTCAATCGCAAGCGTCTTGTAGACAATTCCGCCTACAACCACCCAGGATACAAAGTGGGGCAGGTAAGATATCGTCTGGACCGTTCTTTTGAAGACGCTTCCGCGCAGCTCATTGAGCAAGACCGCAAACAGAATCGGAACCACGAAGCCGAAGATCAGCCCCAGCATACTCATCGCCAGTGTATTTCTTAATACAAGGTAGAAGCGTTCATCCTGGAACAGCTCCCTGAAGTTATCCAGTCCAACCCATTTCTGTTCGCTGAACGACCTGACCGGCTTATAATTCTGGAAGGCCATTAGCCATCCCCATATAGGCACATAGCTGAATATAAATACCCAGATTACGAATGGAAGGGACATCAGGTATAAGTACTTTTGCTGGAGTACGCTTTTCCAAAATCCACTATTCCGTTTCGCAGGTGGGCGGGGGGTTACGCTTTCATTTGCTGTAACACCGCTTTCAGTGAGCGCTTTCACGATCAATATTCCCCCTTCGCTTTGATAGCTTTATCTTATCCCAGCGCCGGGGGCGAGAATACCCAACAGATTTCACGTAAAAACCTATAGAAATTAGACATTCTCCCCGCCTGTATCCCCTTAAGCCTTCAAATCACTGTCCCTAGGGATTGAAAATGTAATCCGTGTCCCCTCTCCTTCCCGGCTTGAGATATTCAGCCCGTGCTCCGCTCCGTAATACAGAGTCAGTCTCTGCTGCACATTGCGCAGCCCGATCCGGCCCTGCTCCTCTTCCTCCACCTTGGTGATGACCTCCATAATCTCGGACAGCCGTCCTTCCTTCATCCCGATCCCGTCATCCATTACAATCACCTGAATCTCCTGATTCTCCGTGAGGGTAATAGCGATGCTGACATGCACCGTGCCTTCCTTATTCTCCAGACCGTGAACGACCGAATTCTCCACCAGCGGCTGGATAATCAGCGGCGGTATCATCACCTCAGCGGCGGCGGGATCGAAGGTAATCTCATATTCCAGCCTGTCCTCGTACCGGAACTTCTGAATCTCCAGATAGGAGCGGATCATCTCAATCTCTTCCTTGATAGGCGCTCTCTCCCGGCCGACTTCCAGATTCTTGCGCATCAGCTTGCCCAGCAGCCGGACAATATTGGCGATCTCCTTCTCTCCCCTCAGATGGGCATTCATACGGATGGACTCCAGGGCGTTGAACAGAAAATGCGGATGGATCTGACTGGCCATCATCTTCAGCTTAATCTCCCGCTGCGCGATCTCCAGCGTACTGTTCTTCTCATTGCTCTCTATCACCTGGGTAATCAGCTGGTTGATGCTGGCTACCATGTAGTTGAACTGGCGCGACAGCTGGCCGATCTCATCTGTTCCGTCAATGTGAGAGACGACATTCAGGTTCCCGAGGGCCACTTGATTGAGCTGGCGGCTCAGCCGCAGCAGCCGATTGCTCGTCAGCAGCGAGATCGTATAGACCAGTACAAGCGCAACCAGCAGCACCCCGATTACGATAAACAGGCCCAGCTGACTCACCTTATTGGCATCGCTCAGAATACTTTTGGTCTCAAATACCGAGATAATCTTCAGCCTGCTGACACTCAGCTCAGGGATCATCTCATCGATGATGACGTAGGAATCCTTGTCCTTCACCTGGGTCGTGAACACGCCCTTGGACTGCGCCTGCACATCAATCCCTATGTCAAAAGCATCCACCGTGCTGCCCACCAGCTGCGGGTTTTTGGCAGATACAATATAGCCCTGCTCATCGATAATAATGGTCTCGAACGGCTCCTGGTGCAGCATCTGGTTCAGCTCATTCTGATTCACCTGCACCATCAGAATTCCTGACTTGCTATATTCTGGGTAGGGCACCTGGCGGACCAGGCTCAGCTTGTTGATGGTTCCTTTGGGGCTGTTGATATAAGGGTCCTTATCGTGGATATACATCCAGTAGATCTGATTGTTCTGCATAGCCTGTGTATACCAGTTTCTCGTACGGATCTCCGGCGTTACCGGCGCGATGGACATATCGTCCACCAGTGTGGGATTATCGATAAAAAAGCGGATATTGGAGATTTCCCGGTACCGCAGCACATATTCCTTGAGGTCGGTATAATTCAGGTAAGCCTTGGTCAGCTCCAGGATACTCGGATAATGCGTATTAACCAGCCGCTCCAGATCCTCATCGAAATAGAGCAGATTCGAAATATCTGTAGGGACACGCAGCTTGCTGTACAACTGGCTTTTGATCTTTTCCACGTTGTTGGTGGCCTGATCTATCGCTCTGTTCAAGGCTCCCTCCCGAAAATAATTCGTCAGAATAATCCCGGCAATCAGCACGGGAATCATCACCACTATGATATAAAAGAAGATCAGCTTGTATTTCAGCTTCATATTATTGACCATCCGCACCAGCTTTTTGATATCAATCTCCCCTCTCTATACAAACAGGCTGCTCCCGGTCTTCTGCAAGAAGGGGAACAGCCTGTATATCATAAGCCTCATACCTGATTATCTGCAAGCTTGCCGCGACCTGCAGTTCCAAATTTCCCTTCCGCTTCTTTTTGCTTTTCGTTAAGTGCTTTAAGTCTAGTTCTCCTTGCGGTACGCGCTTGGGGAGACGCCGACATATTTGCGGAATTTGGCGTTGAAGTAATCGGAGTTCATGTATCCAACCTGCTCGGCTACCTCATAGACCTTCATGCCCTGAGACAGCAGCTGCTTGGCCTTCTCGATCCGCACCTTATCCAGATACGTATTGAAGTGCTCGCCCACCTGGTTCTTGAACATTTTACCCAAATAGGCACTATTGTAGTTAAAAATCTCCGCAAGTGTACCCAGCTTCAAATTCTCCTTATACCGCCGCTGGATCAGATCCGTGATCCGCTTAATCTCATCGCCGCGCCCGCTTCCGCTGCCTGTCAGCCGGGAGAGCTGCTCCATATAGCCCGACACCAGCCGCTCTGCATCATGCAGATATCTGCTGCTGTAGACCTCGCCCATCGGCGAGGCTTGTCCGGCAATCAGCGGGCGCAGCTCAGGACTCGCCGCCTCCAGCCGGGCAATTGTGCTGCTGACAATCCGCAGCAGCTGATCCTTGATATAGGTCTCGTCCCGCTGGGTATGCACGAGCTGGCGGATAATCTGCAGCGTTAGCTCCCTGGCCACCCCGCTGCTTCCAGCCTCCACTGCCAGCAGCAGCTGCACCTCGATGTCACGCTCGGGGTCCGGCTCCTCCTCCGGTTCAACCGCAGCTTGTGCAGGCTCCTCCCAGAGGTCCGGCATTTCGCAGAGCAGTGTGTTCTTCTGCCCGAAGAAGGCATCCTCCAGCCGGGCGCGTGCGGCCCCGAAGGACTCACTGGCCTCCTCCGGCCGGACAGCTGCTCCGCCCGCTGCGGCCACGAACTCCAGCCCCTCCTTCGAGATTAGCTGGTACAGCTCCTGCCAGAGCGCCGCCCGGGCGCGTTCATCCCGGAGCGGCTCCTTCAGCAGAATTCCCATGTATGGGGGAAGGGTGAAGAAGAAGCCGCGCTCCTCCTCCTGCCAATGCCGCTCCATCAGCCGCTTCACCGCATCTTCGCGGGCATCTTCCCCCTTGTTAAGCCCTTTCAATTCCAGCAGCACCACCTCGCAGCTGCTGTCCTTAAGACCCAACTCGGCCGCCGGCTCTCCGCCTTCCTTCGACTGCAGCAGCTCCCGCACCAGCACCTCGGTGGTTCTTGCCGGCTCCAGCGCCTGCCATTCGTTGATCCGTTCTTCCAGGCTGATCTTCTCCCGCAGCTCCTGCAGATAGCTGATCAGTTCCTCCTCATCCACCGGCTTAAGTAAATAGCCGTCAATATGATAGGAGATGGCCTGCTTCGCATATTCAAAATCGGCATAGCCACTCAGAATCAGCACATGGCAGCCCGGATTCTCCTTGCGCAGCTCAGCGATCAATTCCAGCCCGGTCATTCCCGGCATGCGGATATCTGCCATCACAAGTCCAGGTTTCAGCTCACGGAATTTGTCCAGCGCTTCATAACCGTTAGCCGCTGTCGCCACTACGGTATACCCCTTTTCCTCCCAGGGAATCAAGGTGCGCATCCCTTCCCTCAGCTTGGGCTCATCATCCACAATCAGTACTTTGATCAATTGGGGCCTCCCTTCACAGAGCGTATTACAAACTTTACAGCAAGCTTATACCATAACCTATATAAAAGAAAATAAGCTGCCACCCTGTACAGGATGGCAGTCATTCCGTGCGGATATTCTATTTCCGGTAAGAAGCCAGCTTCTCATTCAGCTCGCGGGTCTGGCCGTATACATTCTGATACAAAGCGAAGATCCCGTCATATAGCGCCGCCTGATCTGCATTAGGGGTATAGGTCTCTGCCGGACGGATGAAGGCTTCCGCACATTCACCCAGGGATTCGAACCAGCCTGCACCGTAGGCTGCCAGCATAGCTGCGCCCATAGCCGGACCTTGCTCACTCTCCAGCTTGATGATCGTAGCGCCGAAGATATCAGCCTGCATCTGCAGCCAGGCTTCATTCTTGGCCCCGCCGCCGATCGCCACAACCTCGGTAATCTCTTTGCCGGATTCACGCACAATCTCAATCGATTCACGCAGCGAGAAGGTGATGCCTTCCAGCACAGCGCGGGTAAAGTGGGACAGAGTATGTCCGGAATCCATACCGATGAAGCTGCCGCGGATGCTTGCATCCGGGTGCGGTGTACGTTCCCCGCTGATGTAAGGGGTGAACAAGAGACCGCTGCTGCCAGCCGGGATTTCGTTCACTCCCTGCAGCAATTCGTCGAAGCTCTTGTCTTGCGCAAAGGTCTCCTTGAACCAGGTCAGGCTGTGTCCTGCCGCCAGGGTCACGCCCATAATGTAGAAGGCATCCTTCTCACTGTGGTTGAAGAAATGGACCTTGCCTTCGAGGTTAAGATCCTTATTGCTCTCGTAAGACAACACCACACCGGAAGTCCCGATGCTGCACATCGTCCGGCCTTCACCCAGAATGCCTGCACCCAGTGCGCCGCAGGCATTGTCTGCCCCGCCGGCGAACACCTTGGTGGTAGGCAGCAGGCCGGAGGCTTCGGCAACTGCCGGAAGCAGGGTTCCGGTCTGCTCGAAGGATTCCACCAGTCTCGGACAGAGGGAGACCGGCAGATCGAACGCTCCGGCAATCTCCGCACTCCACTGCTTCGCGCCAACGTCGAGCAGCAGGGTTCCCGCTGCATCGGAGTAGTCCATGGCATAGTCACCTGTCAGGTGGTAGCGCACATAATCCTTCGGCAGCAGGAATAATTCAGCCTTCGCGAGCACCTCCGGCTCATGCTCCTGGACCCACAGAATCTTCGGAAGCGTGAAGCCTTCGAGCGCGCGGTTTCTGGCGATATCGATCAGCTTGCTGCCAAGCTTCTTCTCAATCTTACGGCATTCCGCAGTTGTACGCGTATCATTCCAGAGAATGGCCGGACGCAGCGCTTTGCCTTCGCCGTCAACGAGCACAAGCCCGTGCATCTGGCCGGAGAAACTGATACCGTCGATCTGTCCAGGCTTAGCGCCCGATACTTCCATCAGACGCTTCAGACTGGCGATGGTTCCCTTCACCCAATCCTCCGGGTTCTGCTCACTCCAGTTCGGCTGGGGTCTGCTGAGCGGATACGCTTCAGAGTGCTCAAAGGCTACCTTGCCCTGAGGATCTACCAGTACAGTCTTTACCGCGCTGGTTCCAAGATCGACACCGATTACATATTTCATAGTTATCCTCCTAAAAGTTATATGAAGCATTACTTCTCTTGAAACGACTCCGCAGCCGTTCAAAAACACCTTTCACTAAAGGGACGGCCAAAGTACGCGAGAGGTACGCCTAAGATGCAGCCGCAAATGTATTTCCTGCAATAGATTCTCGTTAAATCGGCCAAAAATCGTAAGCTATTGCACTTTGTACACTAGAATTTGTTGAAAAGTCTGTTTTGTAGGGTACCCTCAAATATCTGTTGTACGGAATACAGCAGAATGCTGTTTCCCAGCGAAATTAGAGCATTCTACTGCACAAAATACACTCACACGGTCCTAGATCCGCAAGACTTAGCGCATTTATGGAATAATTTCACTTCTGCAGTTCCGATGCCCTACTACGCAGGAAACCCCGCGAGTCTGCATTAAAAAAGGGGCTGCCGAAGAATGCTCTCTTCAGCAACCCCCGTTGCGTGTATTCTCTAATGAATCTGCGGACAATCCCGCAAATCCCGAAGCGTCTTACTCAGCAGTCAGGATGTACTGGTTAAGTGTAGCTCTCAGCAATTCCTGACGTCCGGATTTGTTCGGACGCGGGCTCTCGTTGTTCAGCGCGTAGTCAGCCAGCGAAGCCAGTGTCGCTTTGCCGGATACGATGTCAGCACCAACGCCTTCGTTGAAGCTGCTGTAACGATCAGCAATGAAGTTCTCGAATACGCCGTCTTCCAGCAGCTTAGCAGCTACCTTCAGGCCCTTAGCGTATACGTCCATACCGGAGATGTGTGCCAGGAACAGATCCTCAGGCTCGAAGGAAGGACGGCGTACTTTGGAGTCAAAGTTGATTCCGCCTTTGCCCAGACCATCGTTCTTCAGTACTTCATACAGTGTCAGTGTTGCATCGTAGATGCTTGCAGGGAATTCATCTGTATCCCAGCCGAGCAATGGATCGCCCTGGTTCGCATCGAGTGATCCCAGCATACCGTTAATACGGGCTACATGCAGTTCATGCTCGAAGGTGTGGCCAGCCAGTGTAGCATGGTTCGCTTCAAGGTTCAGCTTGAAGTGCTTATCCAGGTTGTACTTCTGCAGGAATGCGATGCAGGTTGCTGCATCGAAGTCATATTGGTGCTTGGTAGGCTCTTTCGGCTTAGGCTCGATCAGGAACTGGCCGTCGAAGCCGATTTCCTTCGCATAATCAACAGCCATGCTGAACAGGCGGGCAATGTTGTCCTGCTCCAGCTGCATGTTGGTGTTCAGCAGAGTCTCATAACCTTCACGGCCGCCCCAGAATACATAGTTGTCAGCGCCCAGACGTTTACCCACTTCCAGACCCTTCTTCACTTGTGCAGCAGCGTGTGCGAATACATCAGCGTTGCATGTGGAGCCTGCACCGTGCATGTAGCGCGGGTTGGTGAACATGTTGGCAGTGTTCCACAGCAATTTTTTGCCGGAAGCCTTCATGCCTTGTTCAAGGATGTCTACGATGGTATCGATGTTGCTGTAGAATTCACGCAGGGACGCGCCTTCAGGGGCGATGTCCACATCATGGAAGCAGTAGTACTGCAGGTCCATCTTATCCATGAATTCGAATGCTGCTTCAGCACGGGCCTTAGCCTTGTCGAGCGTGCTCAGTTTGTCCCAAGCGCGGACTGCAGTTTCAGCGCCGAACGGATCGGAACCGCCAGCTGTTAATGTATGCCAGTAAGCCATTGCAAATTTCAGGTGTTCTTCCATTGTTTTGCCGGCTACGATTTCTTTGGAATTGTAGAATTTGAATGCATAAGGGTTGGTGGAACGGCTTCCCTCGTAAGAGATCTTGCTCACTGTTTCAAAATAAGCCATTTGTAAAATCCTCCTCGATATTTTGCTTCGCCCGCAAGCGTTTACAGCATCATCTTAACACATCTCTTTGACTTTGTATATTGGTTAAACAAAGTTTTTTTATTTTTATTTTTCTCGGTATTTCGATTGATCCCAGAGCCTATACCCACCCTTTTAAATTCCATATATATAAAATTATGAAATTTCACTTTCGCTCCAGTTCAATGGATGTAGTTGCATTTTTGCGCTCTTCATTCTAGACTAGGGGGCATACCCGCGCAGCGGAGCGCAGCTTCACAGCTACCCTCTTCCCGCACGTGCAAGGCCCCCGTTCTATCCTGAAACAACGGCTTTCCTCATTGTTACATGCCGCCGATCAGCAGACCGGACGAACATTATTGTATGAGACCTATAAATTCTTATATTGCAAAAGGAAGTGTGCTGCTTGAAAGTTACCGGTGATCAGGCGCTGGTCAAAAAAATTAACAAATCGATTATTTTACATACCATCCGTAAGCATTCTCCTATCTCACGGGCCAAGGTATCCGGGGTGACAGGCCTTAATAAAGCTACCGTCTCCAATCTGGTAGCCGAGCTATGCGGGCAGCAGCTGGTTACAGAAGCCGGACCCGGGGAATCCAGCGGCGGGCGCAAGCCGCTAATGCTGCATTTTAACGAAATGGCAGGAACTGTAATCGGGCTCGAGCTGCGTGTGAAACAGCTTAAGGCTGTACTCTGCAACCTGGGGGGCGGCATTCTTCATGAACGGGACAGTGTGCTGGAGAACCACGACTTCCCTTATGTGCTCGGGCAGATGCAGCAGATGATCTCGGAGCTGATCGCTACCGCCCCGCCTTCTCATTACGGACTCGTGGGCATTGGTGTCGGCGTCCCGGGAATGGTCGATGAGCAGGGCGTTGTCTTGTTCGCACCCAACCTGGGCTGGGAGATGGTTGATCTGCGTTCGATTCTGGAAAGCGCCTTCGCGGTGCCGGTCACCATTGATAATGAGGCCAATGCAGGTGCGCAAGGGGAGCTGAACTTCGGCGCAGCACGCGATGTTCGCCATCTGCTGTATATCAGCGCAGGCTCGGGGATCGGGTCGGGGATTATTATCGGCGGAGAGTTGTATAAGGGAGCGCGCGGCTATGCGGGCGAGACCGGACATATGACGATTGAAGCGGAAGGCAAGCCTTGCAGCTGCGGCAGCCGGGGCTGCTGGGAGCTGTACGCCTCCGAGAAAACCTATGATAACCCTGGCCTCTCCCTCCCGGCCCGCACAACGACCGGACTGGTCAAGTATGCGCTTGAGGGGCAGCCCGATACGCTAAGCCATTTCAACTCC